>NZ_FSRK01000002.1:0-321544 GCF_900141765.1 Epilithonimonas zeae
GTTATATGTTATGTCAATGAACTTTGTTCTTTTCGCTTCATCAGGAATCTTAATCTGTCATCTTGTCCCTGATTTGCGAGTGCAAAAGTAAAAAGTTTTTCCTAAACTACCAAAACTTTTTTGAAGTTTTTTTTTAATTAACCACAAATCCGTTTTTAATATGTTTTTCACTCCTCTCCTGCGCTCCGAGATCTCTCGATTTCGGATTGCAAAGATAAGCAATCTTTTTAATCCTACAAGCCTTTTCTTATTTTATATTTAATAATTTTTAAACCATTAAATACTTACTAATTATTAACCTGTAACTCCTGCGCTGCTTATCTCTCAAAGCGGTGGCAAAAGTAGACTTTCTTAACTCCCCTCGCAAATATTAACCCAATTATTTAAACATCATATCTTTATTAAGCTGATTTGTAGAATGTTTAATTTTAATGTAATGCTTTATTATTAACAAAAGTATATTTCATTATAAATAAAACGGCTCTACAATATATTTTTATTCAGATGTTGAATGAATAATTACTTTTCAAATATTTGATAAAATTAATCCTGAAAAAAGGAATTTTTATAGCCTGATAAAAATTATTAGTCCTTGAATATTTAGAAGTAAAAAAATGCAACCCTTTTGAGATTGCATTCTTATATAATATTAAGTAATTCTAAAACCTGTAGCCAAATGAGATACCGGATCTTACTCCCAACCACTTAGAATCTAAATCAATCACCGCCCCATTCGCATTCGTCATTACTTTATAATCAAATAAACTGATGTCTAAATCCTCAATGTCCTGCTTTAACTGATTCTGCTCGTAAGACGTTAGTGGTCTTGCAGATTTACCAGTAATTGTTCCCGTTGCACCGCCGTAGTGCCCTCCGATAAACCAAACATCTAAAACCCAATTATCTTTTCTACCTAACAACCATTGTGCACCAATCATCAAACCCACATTATTGGAATTTGTTTTCCCAGTGAATGCAATCGGAATTTTTTCTCCTGAAACCGCCGGATCTTCCGATCTATAGTTATAGGTTAGATTATCTATGTTAAAATGTGAATATCTATAATACGGTGCAATATAAAAACCGTGACCATAACCACGACCTAAATAAATTCTAGGTTCTAAAGTAAAATTGCTTCCGCCCATTTTTATATTATTTACATCCTCGTCTTTGATATATTCATCCACCAAAGGAACTTGCCCTGTTGGAATGAATCCATAGGAAACCTGAACTCCAATTCGTTTTGTAATCGTTCTCTCGTAAGCGAATTGATAATTCCTAAATATAATAGAAGTCAGGTTGACTTTTATTAGATTTCTTTTTTTGTCTTGATTATCAACATCTACTTCCTGAGATTTTGCAACAAATGAACAAATGAATGCCAGTGCAAATAATATCTTATTCATAACCTTTAGTTTTTACCAAATATATAAAATAATTGAATTATGAATAAAAAATTATATTTAAACTATTTTGACTCTAAATTTGAAAAATAATTTTCGAGTTCACGTCTTTGTTTTGTTGTCAAATTAGCTTTGGGATGATAGCCAATATAAAAAGGGAGTGGCATTTGAAGGTTATGAACTGAACTTATGGTCTTCTCGATGGCATTTTGCTTAAGATCTTTATTATAAGTTCCCCATTCAGAAAAGTTAAGATGCTCTCGACCCTCATTAATATGATCTTTTATCGTCCATGAAATTGGAGCGACATAAGCATAATTCGGATATTTGACTTCATTAGAATGACAATCGTAGCAGGCATTCTTCAAAATCGATTTGATATTCTCCGGCGTTTTATAAATATCAACAAAATTATCGCGTTTATCAACAGCTTTGTTTTCTCTATCAATAGGAACCAATTGTATTGCCACAAAAACAACAGCTATCCAAAAAAATATCTTTTTCAATTCGTTGGCTGTTCATCTAAAGTTACATCCCAATTTTCATTGATTTCCCACATCGGACGGATATTAATCTTGGTCATACCATCTTTGCTTCCTGATTTTTTGAACAGATAAGCATCTTCTGCCAAAGTCTCATCTGCAAAATTGGAATTGTCCCAAGTCCCGTTTCCATTATTATCGACTAAAATCCTAAGTTTATAAGAAGCTGGTTTTAGATTAATAAATTTGACCTCCGATTGATCCGTATATCTTTGGTAAGCCACTTCGTTTTTATCATCCAGAAGCTGAATCCAAAATTTTTGATTTGGCAAATTAATAATACGCGCGGTAAAACTTCCGAATTCTTCCGGTTTTGCCA
Source organism: Epilithonimonas zeae (assembly GCF_900141765.1). Taxonomy (NCBI): domain Bacteria; kingdom Pseudomonadati; phylum Bacteroidota; class Flavobacteriia; order Flavobacteriales; family Weeksellaceae; genus Epilithonimonas; species Epilithonimonas zeae. The sequence goes on from NZ_FSRK01000002.1 coordinate 2,265, forward strand.
CCTCAAAATCAAAACGAACACTTTCACTGGAACGATTGAAGTACGAAGCTACTGTATTTTTCGGAACCGTTAATTGGTATTTTTTTCCTGTGATGAAATTAGATTTTACAATCACCTGCGTTGAGTCTAATTCTGAAATTCTTGCTGTGAAATCCTGAGCAATACTATCCGACTCCAGTTTCCAGTTTTCCGGTTGGATTCTATTAATAATATAATTAGAGGAGAATCTAAAATCTGTTTCCGGCGCCAGCTTATTAGAGAATGGATTAGCGATTGTCATTTCATCTTTCGCCGGTTTTTTATAAAAGACAGAAACCGTATCTTGTTTGGAATCTATATCGTAAGAGAATTTGAGATTCTCGCTGACTGTAGCTCCGATATTTTCTTTCGCAGCATCAAACCAAATCCTTACAGAATCTGACCTTAGTTTGTGTGTGACTTTATAATCTGCAGGTTTTTCGCCAACTCTTTTTACAATTACTTTTTCAGGATCACCCTCGAAAGTCATTACAACACCGCCAACAGAAGCCGCCATTTCTTTATATCTGATTGCTTTCTTGGATGGAAAAATCTTAAGTTTCATTCCGGAAATACTTGACTCAAGATTAATTTCTTGTTTTTGAAAAGCAATACTTTCCTTTCCTAAATCATAAATAGAATTATTATTCTCATCATCAAAACCAATAATTCTATATTTTCCTGGCGTAAGATAATTCAGTTCAAAATAACCATCCGGATCCGCTTTCGTTATGTAGTAAGGTTTTTGGCGATAGTTCATCGTGTCTTTTACCTGATAAAGTCCAATCACGAGATTTCGATCTTTCCCTTCTGAATTTTTTTCATTACCCAAAGCGTCCGATATAGTTCCGCTGATGTAAGTATCATCCAATTTTTCTCCTGTAGAAAAGGCAAAATTGAAATAAGGCAAAGGATTACTCTCATTAAGATCCACCACCGAATTTCCGAAATTGAAATTATAAGTGGTGTTGGCTTGCAAAGTATCCTTCCATTCTATCTCCAAATATTTGTTCCCCATAGAAGAAGGAATAATCTTGGTATACTGAATCGGAGGCGAAATAATGAGATTTTTACTGACGTCTTTCAACATAATATACTCATTAAAATCAATCCTCAGTTTTTTGAGATTTCTTGAAACATTGATTCTTGTTGTATCGATATTTGATCCTATCATTTGTGGAGGGATAGAATCTTTGGTGCCACCAACCGGCGAACCCACTCTGGCACAACTTACCAAAACCAACGATGCAAAAAGCCAAAGAAGAAACTGCTTCATTATTAAATATGATGTTAGATTTTAGAAATTATACTAAAATCAATTTTACTTAAGCGCAAAAATAAGCAAACTTTGATACAAAATGCTTTCGTGAATTGTAAAGTAAGTTAAATTAAAAATAAAAATGAGTTTTAAAATTAAAACTCATTATAGATATACTTCAAAATATCTTTATCCGTTTCGGTGATTGCGATTTTTCTGCGTTCCATTGCTTTTTCTGCAACTTCATAAGATTTTTCGAGTTTGAATTTCTCATCGCCTTTCATTCCGCCCCAAGAAAAACTATCAACTAAGTTTGGCGGAAAACCGGACTTGAAAATATTAGCCGCAACACCGACAACTGTTCCTGTATTCAACTGTGTATTGATTGCAGTTTTGGAATGGTCACCCATTATCAGTCCGCAAAATTGCAAACCCGTATCTAGGAATCTTTTCTTTCTGTAATTCCAAAGTTTTACGGAAGCGTAATTGTTTTTTAGGTTGGATGAATTGGTATCCGCTCCCAAATTACACCATTCTCCAATCACAGAATTACCAACAAAACCGTCGTGACCTTTGTTTGTATATCCGAAAATCACAATATTATTAACTTCGCCACCTACTTTTGAATGTGGACCAATCGTCGTTCCGCCATAAAGTTTAGTTCCAAGATTAATTTTAGAATCTTCACAAAGCGCTAATGAGCCTCGGATATTGGAGCCTTCCATAATCTCAGCATTTTTTCCAATGTAGATTTTTCCGGTTTTGCAATTGAGTGTTGAGAATTCTATTACAGCACCTTCCTCTATGAAAAGATTTTCGCTGTCGCCGATGAAACCATTCGTGGATGACAATTCCTGAGATGTTCTGCCTTCCGTCAATAATTTGAAATCATAATCGATGGCTTTATCATTATAAGAAAAGATGTCCGTTGGTTTCTCAATAAAAAACAGTTTTTCGTGAATGTCTGTCATTTTATTGATTTGATTCAGAGAGAAATTCTCCATATTGATATTCGCAACCAAAACTTCGTTTTCATAAACCAAAGCTTCGCCAGGTTGCAATTCCTTGATTTGTTTCAAAACCTCATCAGACGGGAAGAAATTCGGAACAATGAAAAGACTTTGCTTTGGTTCCGGTTTTTTGAATTTGTCCTGAAGATAATTTTCTGTGATGTAGAAAACCTCATCAATACCAAGCAATTTTTTCCATCTTTCTGAAAAAGTAAGAATTCCCATTCGCATTTCTGCAACTGGTCTTGTAAAAGTGAGTGGAAGAAAATCTTCCCAATATTGTGCGTCTGAGAATACAAGTTGCATTTTTTAGATATTAGATGTTAGACTTTAGATTTTAGACAAAAGTGTTGGAAATCTAATTCCTCACTTAAAAAGTCTAATTTCTATCTTCAGCAAAAATAATAAAAAAAGCCTCTCGGAAATCCGAAAGGCTTTGATATTTGTACAAATTGGCTAAGATTATTTAGCGAATTTTTTGTATTTATTCATAAACTTATCAACTCTACCAGCAGTATCAACTAATTTAGTTTTACCTGTGTAGAAAGGGTGAGAAGTAGAAGAAATTTCCATTTTGATCAAAGGATATTCAGATCCTTCGAATTCGATAGTGTCTTTTGTGTCAGCAGTAGATTTGCAAAGGAACATCTCATCGTTGCTCATATCTTTGAAAACTACTAATCTATAATTTTCTGGGTGTATGCCTTGTTTCATTTTCAGAAGTTTTAAAATTTAATATAATATGAGCAGCGGACTAATGGATCCGACAACTCTGGTTTTGAGGATGCAAAAATAGGAATTATTTTTTATTCTGCAAATATTTATTCTGAAAATCAAAAAAATAATGCCACTTTAAAAAGACATTAACTTATTTTATAATTTTTATCAATTTTATATCAATAAATAAATATTTGTATTGCATCTATAAAATTCTTTATATACTTTTATCCCGAACTAAAATTATATAAAAACTTATGGCAATCTTAACTCGTGAGAATTATACCACTGCTATTAAAAGCTGGGCAGAAGTAAAATCAAATTATTCTGAAATCCAAAACGTACTTTCACCAGAACAGGTTTTTATCTTGACTCGTGAACAAATCGAATGGTTTGATAAGGAAAACGAAGAAGAAACTTATTTCCGTGCAGATATTGGTGTTTGGGAAAATAAATTAGCTTTAATATTAACACCTAGAGACAGTGCTGGTGCTGTAAAAACTTTAGATAATTATGAATATGCACCTCTGCAATTTCTTGAAAGTGATCTTACTCTAAAACAGACCAAAACTTATACTGTAACTAGTACCTATACTCTGACAAAGGACTTAAGTAAAGGCAAAGAAGATTCTGACATCGATTTTCCTATTATGGACAAACCTGTAACAGGACAGCTCAAAGCCGTAGACGAAATAGAGTCATGGAAAGAAAATGCAATGGATTATCTGCAAAGAGAATCTCTGGAGTTCAAAGGACAAAGGATTTTCCAAAGTTTCTATATCCCAAAAGCAGACTTATTACATGATAAAGAAAAGATGCACGATGTTGTTTGTGTTTTTGGGTTTAAATATTCTGAAGTTTACCAGAGATTATTGGCTACAATAATTTTTGTCAGCAATGAATTGGGGGCAAAAATTGGAACTCCTGGAGCTGTGTATGCAGTACAATCTGATCCTTCTAACACTTATGATTGGGTAAAACCATGTCCACCAGCTTGTTTAGGAGCTTAGCTATAAAATAATGACAGAGTATTATTATATAAGCGTTGGAATAAGCTACCTACTACTTATTACGGCTATTATTCTTTCAATAATAAAATACAAACAAACAATTCAAAATGAAAAATGGTATATTTATTATATCATTTTTGTTTTTTGTATTGAATTGCTTTCTGTAGTTCTTCCTTTTTTTAAAATTAAAAGTAATTTTTTTCTGTATCAAATCTATATAGCGGGAGAATTTTTTACTGTTACAGGTATTTTTATCAAAAAATTGAATCTAAGCAAATATTCTTTTGTATTAACAGGATTATTTAGTTTATTCTTTATAACAGCAGATAGAGTTCTTGGCCAATATCAATATAACAATGATTATTCAAAAGCTATATCAAATATAATGATGATTGTTTTGATAGGATATTCCTTAATTCAGGATATTAGAAATTTAAAGAGTAAAAGTTCATTTCAAGTTATTGATAAGACATATTTTTTCTATTTTACTGTAAGTCTTTTTATATTTATTCTCCAACACCAACTTATTGAATTCCCATTTGAATATTTCTCAGCCATTTGGATTATAAATAATTTGATGGTTTGTGTCCTTTATAGCTTATTCATTAAAACATTTTTACAATTAAAGAAGTAAAACTCAATATCATTTTTCTTGTTGTACTGATTCTCGTTTTGATAATCATCATATCGTTTATGTTATTAGCTTACAAAAGCTTTATCCAAAGAATTATTCAGGAAAAAGATTTGCAGTTTGAAGCAGAGATGGAACATCAGAAAGAACTAACACTGGAAAATATAAAAGGCCAAGAAGATGAAAGAAAAAGAATAGCAGTTTCTGTTCACGATGATATTGGAAATCGTTTGAACATCCTTTCTCTTTGGCTCAATAACCTGGAACCGGAAAACCAAGAAGCATCCAAAAAAGTGATTACCTCACAGATTACAGAGCTGATAGATTCCACAAGAAATATTTCCCACTCACTTTATCCTGTGAATCTGGAAAAATTGGGACTTGTTTTGTACTTACAGGAATTAGTTACCAATCTGTCTCATAACATTAATCTAATATTGAATATTGATTACAAGTACGAGAAGAAAGATAATTTCACAGAAGTTCAGATTTACAGAGTCATTCAGGAATTTACAACCAATGTTATCAAACATTCTAACGCTGATGAAGTGATTGTTTATATTAGAAATCATGAAAAATATCTTACAATGATTTTGTCTGATAACGGACAAAGTTTTGATTACACCAAAGCCAACAAAGGAATGGGACTTAAAAATATAGAATCCAGAATTACTTCTGTGAAAGGTTTTTACAAATGGAAAAATACAATTGGAAAAGGAAGCCGTTTAATTATTAATATCCCTAATTAATCTAAAATGAGTGAAAAAATCAAAATAGCGTTGGTTGATGATGAGCAACTGATTCTGGAAGGTGTGAAAATGCTGCTTTCTGCAAAAGAAAATATTTCCGTGGACTTTATGGCAACAAGTGGTGCAGAAATATTAGCCCATTTGGAAACGCTTGAAGCAGATAATTTTCCAGACATTGCGATGGTAGATGTTCAGATGCAGCCAATGGATGGTTTTGAGTTGGTAGAAATTTTGAAAAAAAATTATCCCAATCTTAAAATCATTATTCTTTCTTCCCATTACAAAAGCAGCGTTCTAGGATACATGATAAAATTGGGCGTTTCAGCTTTTCTTCCAAAGAATTCCAGTAAAACGGTTTTTATAGAAGCTATAGAAGCTGTTAACAAGAACGGGATGTACTTCACAAAAGAAGATCATCAGATGTTAAGCACTTATCTGAATTCTCCTGCGCGGAAAAAATCGCTTTTCGATAACGAAGAAACATTAACTGCCCGAGAAATAGATGTGGTGAAACTAATTTGTCAGGAAAAAACCAACCAACAAATTGCAGATACACTCTTCCTAAGTCCTAGGACAGTGGAAAGTCACCGCCAAAGAATTCTTGATAAAATTGGTGCGAAAAATACAGTCGGGATTGTTATTTATGCGGTTGTCAACGACATCTATTCAGTTCCTATTAAACTTTAATTTAAAATTCAGTATTTCTACGCTATCCTAATTTTCATTTTTGTTCTTTCTTTGGCATAAGAAAACGTTAAAACAAATTAATCAACATTCATCTTATGTCTTCTCCTTTGGAAATAATAAATTCTACGGATTATATCATCTCAGGCGAGGTGTCTTATATGACTGTTTTTTGCTCCAATCATTATTTTTTTGTGAAAGCACACAGCAATTGGAAATCAGAAAAACGCGGCATTTGTCCAATTATTGAGGTTTCTGCAACCGTAAGAACACCAAGAGGACTTTTTGCTGCCCAGCCATATATTTCTATCGGAACCACTCATAGTCTGTTTGAAGTTGTACAGATCAGAGAAAATGTTTTTAAAGTATTGAGAGTGAGAAATTCAACCATTGAAAAATCAGCAATCCTCGACATTTACAATCCAACGTTTTTGGAAAAAATTTAAAACCAACCAATCCATACTTTTTTAGTCTCATCAAAATTTTTGATGGGGCTTTTTTTTGACTGAAAAAATAATGTTCGTAGAAATACTGAATTTAGATTTTAGTATTTTCTACTCTATCTCTTTTCTCCTAACTATTGTTACTTTGGAATATCAAAAAACAAAATATTAATTATAAAAACAATTTATTATGGAAGAGTACATTGGAATCATCAAGTTATTTGCAGGTAATTTTGCACCTAGAGGTTTTCTGCTGTGTAATGGTCAGATATTAAACATACAGCAGTATACAGCACTGTTTTCAATTTTAGGTACGAACTATGGTGGTAATGGTCAAACAACGTTTGCACTTCCCGATCTGAGACAAAAATTTCCAATAGGTACTAATAATACAACAGGAATAGGAGTTATCGGAGGTAATAAAACAGTTACCATTGGGGCGCAGAATTTACCTAACCTTAGTCTAAACCTAAAAGTTAGTAATACAGATTCAACGGCATCAGTTCCTGCTTCCGATAGTTTCTTATCCATACCAGGAACTGTTAGCGGAAGAGATTTTATCCCATCTCTAGGATTTTCTGATGCAGCTACTCCAAATCTTGTGACAATGAATCCTCAATCTGTTACTTTGAATTCCACTAATACACCGATTGATATTACACCACCATCCGTTGCGTTGAATTATATTATTTGCGTTGAAGGAATCTATCCATCCCGCCCTTAAAATAAATAAGAACTAATAATCGTGAGAGACTAATAAAACATTCTAGTTAGTAAGTTAAGACCACTTTTCAAATTTGAAGAGTGGTTTTTAATTTAATATACTATTTTTGCGCAATAAAGAATAATAACCAACTTATGAAGACTATCTTTACATTACTTGCTGTAATAATATCATTTACTATTTCTGCACAAACCGTGAATATACCTGATGCTAATTTTAAGGCTTATCTTCTTAACAACCCTCAAATCAATACTAATAGTGATAATGAAATACAGGTTTCTGAAGCTAGCACAGCCACGCACATAAGTTGCCATTCTAAAAATATTTCTAATTTATCGGGTATCGAATATTTTGTAAATCTCAAAGTTCTCGAATGTTATAATAATAATTTATCTACCCTTAATATATCAAATCTTTCTAACTTAATAGAGTTTGATTGTAATAAAAATAAATTAACTTCTATTGATACAACACAAAACAAAAAGTTAAAAAATTTCTCTTGTTCAAACAACTTTTTGACAAACATAGATGTTAGTGAAAATACATATTTAGAGTATTTTAGCTGCAATGGCAACCAAATCTCCGAATTAAATGTTAACCAAAATATTTTACTTTACTATTTACATTGTAATTCAAATCTACTAACACAATTGGATCTCAGTTTAAATAGTCATTTATATTTTATACACATTGGAAATAATAAAGTCTCCAATATAGATTTTTCTCAAAATCAGAATTTGGGAGAGATTTATGCACAAGGTAATTTATTAACTAATGTAGATTTAAGTCAAAACAAAAAATTGATGATTTTTAAAATTGATAATAATCTCCTTAGTAATCTTAATATAAAAAATGGCTTTAATACTCTAATCACTGCACCAGATGAAGAATGGAATTTCTTTAGTTCAGTTAATAATCCAGATTTAAAATGCATCCAAGTTGATAATGTCAATTATTCCACAAGCAATTGGCCAAACAAAGACAGCTGGGCAAATTATAGTACAAACTGTAGTCTAGGTGTAGATGATGTGAAAAAATTGACTATCCAAATTTATCCAAATCCTGTAAAAGACACATTCATCATCAATACCAACGATAAAATAGAAACTATTGAAATCTATTCTCAGACAGGACAACTTTTGAAAACTTCAAAATCAAAAGAAGTCGATATTTCTAATTTGCCAAAAGGAAACTATCTAGTGAAAATCAAGACTGATAAAGATAATATTACTCAGAAAATTATTAAAGAATAAAAAAAGCCTTTCAGATTTGAAAGGCTTTTTTTGTTGAAAATTATTTATTCTTAAAACTATTAATCGCATTCACAGTAAAATCCGACAGAACCAGATTTCCACTGATTCCAGCTCTTTCCAATAACAAGTCATCCCAAAGCTCAGTTCCTTCCCAGAAGATTTCTTTCAGTTGAGACATTGCTTCTGGATTTGAACTTGCTAATTTCTCAGCCAGAATTTGGATCTCCGCATCCATTTCCTCTGGCGTTTCATAAACGTCTTGATACATATTTTTCTCTCTCGCCCATTCTGCCGAGTAAAATTCGGTCGCATTAATTGCTAATTGTGCAAAAGATGAAGTACCGATTTTCTTTTCTACAACTGGTCCAATCACGAAAGGTCCAATGCCAACAGCCAATTCACTAAGCTTTACAGAAGCATTTTCTGTGGCAAATGTGTAATCCGCCGCACAAGCAATTCCTACTCCGCCACCAACAGCTTTTCCGTGGATTCTTGCAATGATGAGTTTAGGAGATTTTCTCATCGCATTGATAACATTCGCAAATCCAGAGAAAAATGTTTTCCCCGTTTCGAAGTCTTGAATCGAAATCAGTTCGTTGAAAGAAGCGCCTGCACAAAAAGCTTTTTCGCCAGCACTTTTCAGAATGATGACTTTTGCATCGTCATTTTGTCCAAGATTATTGATTTCTTCAACCAGATTTTTAAGTTGCGAACTCGGCATCGAGTTGCTTTGCGGATGAAAAAACTCAATAGTTCCTATTCCGTTTTCGATGGCTGATTTTACGTATGCTTCCATTTATTAATATTAAATAATTGAATTGTTAAAAGATTTAAAAAATTATTAAATCGCAATCTTTTTTTTATTCTTTTCTCTTGTTTCTTAAATTTTATTCTTGATTAAGTTTCTTTACCATTGTCAAAATCGTAGCAATCGCGACAGTTTCTCCGGTTTCGTCGTAAACATCCACGAGCCATCGTACGATTCCTTTTGCAATATCGTCTTCGTCACGTTTTTCCTGACTGATTTTTTCTTTGCAGGTAAACTTCACGCCAATCGTCATTCCGGGATAAACAGGTTTCACGAAACGGCATTCGTCCAAACCGTAATTCAGCAAAACCGGACCTTTTCTCGGGTCTACAAATAATCCCGCGGCTTTGCTGAGAATGAAATATCCATGCGCTACTCTGCCTTCGAAAATCGTTCCTTCCAAAGATGTCGCGTCCATATGTGCATAAAAATTGTCGCCGGAAACATTGGCAAAATTGGTAATATCAGCTTCTGTGACCGTATGTTTTGCCGTGATGTAAGTTTCACTGACTTTCAGTTCTTCAAAATGCTTTCTGAATGGATGAATATTGTCCTCGAATTGTTTTCCACCATATTGATATTGTTGCGTAATGTTGGTCAAAGTCGTTGGTGAACCTTGAATCGCCGTGCGTTGCATATAATGAAGAACGCCACGCTTTCCGCCCATTTCCTCGCCACCTCCAGCTCTTCCAGGACCGCCGTGAACCAGCATTGGCAAAGGCGAACCGTGACCTGTACTTTCTTTTGCACAATCGGAATTGAGAATCAAAATTCGTCCGTGCATCGATGCGGCTCCGATGACAAATTCTCTTGCAAAATCATCATCAGCCGTCACAACAGAACAGCAAAGCGAACCTTTTCCCATTCTCGCCAACTCAATAGCCTCATCGATATTATGATAAGGAATAATCGTGCTGACTGGCCCGAAAGCTTCAATATTATGGCAATCTGTATATTTGAAAGGGTCTGAATTAAGGAATAAAATCGGGGAAATGAACGCGCCTTTGTTTTTGTCCGCTCCTTTCACATCGAAATCGTCCAAATTTCCGAAAACAATTTCCTGCGTTTTGGACAATTCTTGAACTTTCTCGGAAACTTCCTGCACTTGGTCTTTATTTGCCAAAGCGCCCATTCTCACACCTTCGACATTCGGGTCTCCGATGATAACGGTGGAAAGTCTTTGTCCAAGCGCAATCTGAACATCTTCGACCAAATTGACAGGAACCAAAATCCTTCTCACCGCCGTACATTTTTGTCCAGCTTTGGTCGTCATTTCACGAACGGCTTCTTTGATGAACAAATCAAATTCCGCTGTACCTTGTTTTGCGTCTTCACCTAAAACCATTGCATTCAATGAATCCGCTTCCAAATTGAAAGGCACAGATTCTTCAAGAATTCTTGGATGAGACTTTAGCATTTTCCCTGTCGAAGCCGAACCTGTAAAAGTCACGACATCTTCGCTCGTCACACTTTCCAGAATTCCGTTGGCTGAACCACAAATTAATTGCAGACTTCCTTCGGGTAAAATTTGGGAAGCGATGATTTCTTTTACAACAACTTCGGTCAAAAAACTTGTTGCTGTCGCAGGTTTCACGATTGCCGGAACGCCAGCCAAAAGATTGACCGCAATTTTCTCCAACATTCCCCAAACCGGAAAATTAAACGCATTGATATGAATCGCAACTCCACGTTTCGGTGTGCAAATGTGATGACCGATAAATGTTCCTTCCTTGGAAAGCTTCACAGATTCGCCATCTATATAATAAGGTAAGTCGGGAAATTGTCTTCGAAGTGATGCATTCGCAAAAAGATTTCCGATGCCACCTTCTATGTCAACCCAAGAATCTGCTTTGGTTGCGCCAGTTGCCCAACTCACTTTGTAGAAGGTATCTTTCTTTTCCAAAAGATGGAAAGCGAGTTTCTTCAACATCAAACCTCTTTCCTGAAAAGTGAGTTTTCGAAGAGCCGGACCTCCAATTTTTCTGGCGTAATCCATCATTTCAGCAAAATCCAAACCTTTGGAAGTCGCCGTTGCCACCAAATCGCCATTGATGGAGTTATATAAAGCCTGCCCTTCTCCCTCTCCTTTTGTCCATCTCCCGAGCGCGTAATTTTCTAGTTGCATAATTTTATAGAATTTAGAATTTAGAATTTAGAATTTAGAATTTAGATGAGAATAAATCTAACATCTAACTTCTAGCTTCTAATATCTTGTTATTAAACTTTCTCAATAATCACTGCAAAACCTTGTCCCAAACCAACACACATTGTTGCCAAGGCATATTTTTTATTTTGATTTTGAAGTTCATACATAGCGGAATTCAGGATTCTTGCACCACTCATTCCGAGTGGATGTCCGAGTGCAATCGCGCCTCCGTTTGGATTGATTCTGGAATCGTTGTCATCCAATCCCCAAGCTCTGATGCAGGCTAAACTTTGTGCTGCAAATGCTTCATTTAATTCAATAATATCAATATTGTTAAATGTCAATCCTGCTTTTTGCAATGCCAATTCTGCTGCTATTACAGGACCAATTCCCATCAATCTTGGTTCTACACCGACAACTGCGCTTGAAACTATTCTTGCTTTTGGTATTAATCCAAATTCTTTAATCGCATTTTCCGAAGCTAATAAATTAACTGCTGCGCCGTCATTCAATCCGGAAGCATTTCCGGCAGTGACTGTCCCGTCTTTTTTGAAAGCGGTTCTTAATTTTGATAAGCCCTCAATTGTTGTATCGCTTTTCGGGAATTCATCTTTATCGAAAATCAAATCTCCGCCTTTTCTTTGAGGAATATTTACCGAAACAATTTCCTGTGACAATCTTCCGTTTTCCTGAGCAACTTTCGCTTTCTGTTGAGAATTAAAGGCAAACAAATCCTGGTCTTCACGGGAAATTTGGTCACGCTCAGCCAAGTTTTCTGCTGTTTCACCCATTGCGTCTACGCCGTACATTTCTTTCATTTTTGGATTGATGAATCGCCAGCCAAAAGTCGTGTCATAGATTTTCGCATCGCCTCCAAAAGGACTTTCTGATTTTGAAATCACCAATGGTCCGCGCGTCATATTTTCAACACCACCCGAAATCATCAAGTCAGCATCACCAACCTGAATAGCTCTTGCCGCACTAATCGCTGCCGACAAACCCGAAGCGCAAAGTCTGTTGACCGTTTCGCCTGGAACGTGATAATCCAAACCGGAAAGCAAAGCCGACATCCTTGCGATATTTCGGTTATCTTCGCCAGCCTGATTGGCGCAACCTAAAACGAGGTCGTAGATTTTACTTTGGTCGATATTCGGGTTTCTTTCCAATAATTTTTTGATGACAAAAGCCGCCATATCATCGGGACGAACGGAAGATAAGCTTCCTTTCAGTTTTCCAATCGGCGTTCGGATGCCATCAATTATATATGCGTTGTTCATTTTTTATGATTGATTAATGATAATCGATAAATGATTAATTATAGAATTTTCTATTTTGTTTTAGTAAGTTTCTGATAATCGGACTGCATCTGTAGCGGTCTTCGTGGTAGAAATTATAAAGTTCATCGAGTTCGTTCTGAAGATTTTCTAAACCAAATTCATCTGCCCATTTCAACAAACCTTTTGGATAATTCACGCCTTTTGTCATTGCCAAATCGATGTCTTCTGCAGAAGCGATGTTTAAAGAATAAGCATCTGAAGCTTCGTTCATTAGCATTACCAAGATTCTTTTGAATATTAATTCTAATAATTCCGGATTATCATTTGGTTTTGGTTGTTCAGCATTTTGAGAATAATCATAGAATCCTTTCCCTGATTTTCTTCCAAAATAGCCCGCTTCAAATAATCTTTTTTGAGTAAATGACGGTTTAAACTTCGGGTCGTAGAAAAATTCTTTGAACACACTTTCCGTCACTCGGTAATTCACATCGTGACCAATGAAATCCATTAATTGAAATGGTCCCATTTTGAATCTACCCAAACTTGTCATTGCAAAATCAATAGTCACACAGTCAGCAATGCCTTCTTCCAAAATTCGAATCGCTTCTCCGTAGAATGGTCTTGCAACGCGATTCACAATAAATCCAGGTGTGTCTTTTGCAATTACCGGAAGTTTTTTCCAGCTTTCTACAAGACTTTTTACTTTTGAAACCAAATCTTTATCCGTCTGAACCGCAGGAATAACCTCAACCAAAGCCATCAAAGGAGCAGGATTGAAAAAATGAATGCCAATCACCCGTTCCGGTTTCTGACAAGCGGATGCAATGGAAGCAATGGACAACGATGAAGTGTTGGTTGCCAAAATACAATCTTCAGAAACCAGACTTTCCAATTTTTGAAACAAAACTTTCTTAATTTCCAAATCTTCAATAATGGCTTCGATGATTAATTCTGAATCTTTCAATTCTGATAATTTATCACTCAATCGGATATTATCGAAGTAAGTTTCTGCTTCTCCAAACGTCATTTTCCCTTTCTCAGCCAGTTTTTGAAAATGTGCTTCGAGATTTTGTCCGGCTTTTTCTACGGCAAGTGGATTGCTGTCATACAACAAGACCTCGTTTCCGGCTGTTGCCAAAACCTGTGCTATTCCGCTTCCCATTGCGCCACTACCGACTATTCCTATTTTCATTTTTTATTGTAAAAAGTTTTTTCTTGTAAAAAGTATAATGTATAAAGTACAATGACTTTCCTTTTTATTTTTTCTAACTAATAACTGTTAACTGATTAACTTAAAAACTAATTAATGACATTTAAAATAATCAAAAGGCTCTTTGCAATCATCGCACTGGTATAAAGCTTTGCAGGCGGTGGAACCAAACTGACTTACCAAATGGGTGTGTTTTGAACTGCAAAGCGGACATTCGACCTCATCTGTTTTTGAAAATAATTCGTCACTATTTTTTGAATAGACAGGTGGTGCGATGCCGTACGCTTTCAGTTTTTGTTTTCCGTCTTCAGTCATCCAATCGGTTGTCCACGCGGGACTCAATTGGTTTGTTATTTTAATATTGTTGAACCCTTTTTCAATCAGTTTCAATTTAATAGACATATTAATCATTGATGTTGCCGGACAACCGGAGTAAGTTGGTGTCACAATTACTTCGATTTCGTCACCATTGAATCGCACATCGCGGATGATTCCCAAATCCAAAAGATTGAGAACGGGAACTTCCGGGTCGGGAACTTCCTTCAGGATTTGCCAGATATCGTTTTCCGTGATTGTCATTATTTCTTGTAATTCCTTTTGAACGCAAAGTCCGCAAAGATTTTTTTTATCATTATTGAAAACATTTTTAAGTTCGCAAAGGCGTAAAACTCAGCTAAGAACTCAAAGATAATTTTATATTAATACTTTAGTTTACCATTCCATATTAGGATAAGTGCGTTGCATTATTTGCATTTCTGCTAAGATGTAACCCATTTTCTCAGTATGTTTTCCGTCTTTTCCGCCTGTCAGTTTTCTTGATTTTTCGAAATCGATGGACAATGTTGCTTCGTTCAGTACTTCCAGAACTTTGGTTTCCCATTTGGTTCGGAAGGTTCTGATGTCGGGGACGATGTTTTGTTCAATTAATTCTAATTCCCAGTTTGTCGGAATGAACATTTCGTCTGTGAAATCCACCAAATCATTGACTGACTTCTGGATTCTGCTGTGGCTTTCTTCTGTCCCATCGCCTAGACGAATCATCCATTCACTGCTCCATTTTAAGTGATACGTCACTTCTTTCAAAGACTTTTCTGCGATGGAAGCGAGTTTCAAATCTGAATGGTGTTTCAGTTCTGTCAATAATAAATGATGATAAGCATCAAAGAAAAACTGTCTCGCAATCGTGTCTCCGAAATGTCCGTTTTCTTTTTCTACTAACAATAGATTCTTAAACTCACGTTCGTTTCTGAGAAATGCCAAATCATCTTCGGTTTTTCCTTCATTCTGAATCTCTGTTGCATATTGATAATAGTTGGAAGATTCTCCCAGCAAATCCAATGCAATGTTTGACAAGGCAATATCCTGTTCCAAGACTGGACCTTTTCCGCACCATTCGCACAAACGCTGTCCGAGAATGAGGCTTGTGTCTGCGAGATGCAGGAGATAATTGAGATAATTATTATTCATTGTTTGCTTCAATTTTTATTGTCATTAGTGACCACCCCGAATTTCAAATATTTTGAAATTCTCCCCCTCCAAGAGAGGGGAATTATAATGCTATTGAAAGCCTGTATTGAAGAGCTTTCAGAAAGCAAGCTTGCTACGAGGCAAGAGCAAGCTAGGTTTTGAGTCAAAGCAAGCTTGCTTTCTCTAATAAGTAAGCTTGATTTTTACAATTAGCTTCTTATTACATATTTTTAACCTCCTCCGGAACGTGATAAAACGTCG
This sequence comes from Epilithonimonas zeae, assembly GCF_900141765.1. Taxonomy (NCBI): domain Bacteria; kingdom Pseudomonadati; phylum Bacteroidota; class Flavobacteriia; order Flavobacteriales; family Weeksellaceae; genus Epilithonimonas; species Epilithonimonas zeae. Next base: position 17,931 of record NZ_FSRK01000002.1, read on the forward strand.
GGTGGCGGTAAACTTTGTCCTCGGAAGGTTCGTAAAACGCTTCGGAATCATCAGGGTTTGTGGCGTGGATATGCTTGGATTCTACCACCCAAATGCTGACGCCTTCCATCCTTCTGGTGTAAACGTCGCGTGCGTTTTGGATTGCCATATCAGCATCAGCAGCATGGAGACTGCCAACGTGCTTGTGGTCGAGGCCTTGTCTGCTTCTGATGAAAACCTCCCAAAGTGGCCATTCTGTATTTTGCATAATATTTCAGATTAGAGACGGATAGATTAAAGATAATAGACTTTCATCTATCTGTTTATTATTGTTGATTTTATCGCAAAGGCGCAATATTTTTCTTTTTTGATTCTGTTTTAAGTCGCAAACTATAAACTTCAATTAATTTTTGCGACTTATAACATTGACTTGTCACAGCACTTGCGCCTTTGCGTTAGAAAACATTAAACCGTTTTTCTGTTTTGTTCTTCTCTTGATTTTCTTTTCTCGTGGTAAGCGGTTGCGGCTTCTCTTACCCAGGCGCCGTCATCGAAGGCTTTTTTGCGGGTTTCGACGCGTTCTTTGTTGCACGCGCCGTTTCCTTTGACGACTTTCCAGAACTCATCCCAATCGATTTCTCCGAATTCGTAATGTCCGGTTTCTTCATTGAATTTCAAGTCCGGGTCGGGGATTGTCAAGCCCAGATATTCTGCCTGAGGAATGGAAACGTCTACGAAACGCTGTCTCAGCTCGTCATTGGTGAAGCGTTTGATTCGCCATTTCATCGAGAGTTCTGTGTTTCCGGATTCTGCATCTTTGGGACCAAACATCATCAACGTCGGCCACCACCAACGGTTGAATGCATCCTGAGCCATTGCTTTCTGCTCCGGCGAACCTTGTGCGAGTTTCATCATCAGTTCGTAACCTTGTCTCTGGTGGAAACTTTCTTCCTTGCAAATCCGAACCATCGCTCTGGCGTAAGGTCCGTACGAAGCGCGGCAAAGCGGCACTTGATTCAGAATTGCAGCGCCGTCTACCAGCCAGCCGATTGCGCCCATATCTGCCCAGGTCAACGTTGGATAATTGAAAATACTGGAATATTTTGCTTTTCCGGAATGCAAATCATTGATGGTTTCGTCTCTTGTTACGCCCAAAGTTTCGGCGGCGCAATAGAGATAAAGTCCGTGACCAGCCTCATCCTGAACTTTTGCCAGAAGGATTTTCTTTCGGTTCAAAGTTGGCGCGCGCGTAATCCAGTTGGCTTCTGGCAACATTCCTACAATCTCGGAATGGGCGTGCTGAGAAATTTGACGAATCAGGGTTTTTCTGTACGCGTCCGGCATCCAGTCTTTTGGTTCGATGCGGATTTCGCTGTTTATCTTATTCTGAAAATGTTCTTCTAAATTGATTTCTGTTGTTTCCATTTTCTTTAATTTTATTTGAACACAAAGCGCACAAAGTTTTTTTTATTACTAATTGTTTTAAGGTTCACAAAGGCGTAAACTTATATAAGAATTAATTTTAACGTTCTTTTGTCATTCCGTAGGAATCTAAATCGTTGAGATTGACTTCGTCGAACCACTTCGCTAGGTCTCCTACGGAATGACAAACTTCTTGGTTATGACCTACTCTCGTTTTATACCGAATCTGCAGCCCGACTTGAACGGAAATCCTTTTTTGCTTTTACTCGTTTTCTATTGAAGACAAATCGTCTGCAAAAAAGATTGGGAGCGGAAGGCGGATTAAGCTGCCATAATTATTATTTTATTTAATATCAAAATTCACAACCACTTCCTCCGACCTTGGATGCGCCTGACAAGATAAGATAAATCCTGCGGCAATCTCGTCCGGTTCGAGGGAATAATTGATGTCCATCACGACTTCGCCTTTTTCCAGTTTGCATTTGCAAGTGGCGCAAACACCGCCTTTGCAGGCGTACGGCAAGTCGGCTCCGTTTTGCAAAGCAGCGTCCAGAATGGTTGGGCCGTGGTAAGCTAAGTCTAATTTCAGAGCGGTTGCATCCAACTTGACCGTGACTTTACTAAATACATCATCCGATTTATTGATTGCGGATTCGTGTTCTTTTTTCTTTTCGGCTGAGGCTGCACTGAAGAATAATTCGAAGTGAATTTTCTTGGCATCCACGCCGGAACTGACCAAAGTGTCTCTCACGCCGAGAATCATTTCCTCTGGTCCGCAAAGGAAAACCTCATCGATTTTTTCTGCCGGAATGATATGATTAAGGAATGATTTTGATTTCTCAGAATTGATTCTGCCACTCAACAAATCGGCATCTGCAACCTCGCGGCTGAGAATGTGATAAATGCTGAGGCGTTCCATAAATCGGTTTTTCAAAGCTTCGATTTCTTCTTTGAAAATGATGGTTGCTTTGTTTTTGTTCCCGTAAATCAGAATGAACTGGCTTTGAGGCTCGTTTTTCAAAACTGATTTGATAATGGAAATAATTGGTGTGATGCCACTTCCTGCTGCAAAAGCAACGTAAGTTTTCTTGTTTTCGGGATTCAGTTCTGTGTAGAATTTTCCCATTGGAGGCATTACTTCCAAGACGTCGCCTTCTTTCAGGTTGTCGTTCATAAAAGAAGAGAACAGACCTTCGGGCACTTTTTTCACAGCGACTTTCAATTCGTTTTCGTGTGGACTTGCACAGATTGAATATGAGCGGCGAAGTTCCTCGTTGCCATTGATTTGTCGGAAAGTCAGGTATTGGCCTTGCGTGAATTTGAATTGTTCTGCCAATTCTGCAGGCACATCAAAACTCACGGAAACACAATCCTGCGTTTCTTTCTTGACTTTTTTGACTTTTAATTGATGAAAATTTACTGACATTTTATTTAAACGCAAAGTGCGCAAAGTTTTTTTGATTTACTTTATGTTTTTAAGTTCGCAAAGCCGCTTACGCTTAAATAAGTTTTTTCTACTTATTTAAGCCAGTCATTAATAATGTTTTCAAATCATCTTCCAGTTCCTGTGGTGTGATTTCGCGGCTTGGTTTGTACCAAAGTTCAATCCACCTTAATGAAGATAACATTGTAAAAAGTGCGACGGAAACATTCATTTTTTTGAATTCGCCGTTTTGCATTCCTTGTTCTATGATGTTGGCAAAGCTTTTTTCATAGGATTTTCTGGTCTCTTTGTACTGTTCTTTCTTGTCATTAGACAAATATTTCCAATCGTTATTCGCTACAGAAACTGAGGCCGAATCTTCGATAATCAATTGAACGTGAAGTCCGATGATGGCATTCAGTTTTTCCTGAAAAGTCTGGTTTGTATTTTCGATTTCCTGAAGTTGCGAAATATATTGATTGGCAATTTTGAAACAAATCAATTCGAGAATTTCGTCTTTGGACTTGATGTGATTGTACATACTTGCCGCTTCCATTCCTACTTTTTCAGCAAGGTCGCGCATACTGGTTCCGCCGAAACCTTTTTCTTTGAAAAGCATTGCGGCTTCGGACAAAATTAATTCTTTCTTATTGATTTTGTTTTTCTTATTAATTATTAATTCCTTTATCATAATGTGTCACTCCTACGGAGTTCCTTTAAAATAAAATCGTTTTGCTACAAACCTTTCGCTCCTACGGAGCTTAGTACTTCAACAATTGTTCTATTTCTTTAATTAATTTCTGTGTGTTTGGCAACATCTCCTTTTCCAATTCGGAATTGATAGGAATTGCAGGCAAATCTTTTGCGCCAACCACTTTTACTGGAGCGTCCAGATGTCTGAAACAATTGTCGTTGATTCTCGCTGCCAGACTTTGAGCAAAACTATTATTCACAGGCTCTTCTGTCAAAACGATGCAACGGTTGTGTTTTTTAACACTTTCGAAAACGCGGTTTTCATCTAAAGGTGCGAGCGTTCTTAAATCAATGATTTCGATTTGATTGTTAAATTCTTTTGCTGCATTCGAAGCCCAATAAACGCCCATTCCGTAAGTGATGATGGTCAACGTTGGTATATCTTTTTGATTATTACAAAGTAAAACTTCTCTTGCTTTTCCAAACGGAATGATGTAATCTTCGTCCGGCTCAATAGTTTTTGCAGCTTCTGTTCCCTCGATTTTTGACCAATACAATCCTTTATGTTCCAACATTACGACAGGATTTGGGTCATAGAAAGCGGCTTTCATTAAACCTTTCAAATCTGCACCGGTTGATGGATAAGCGATTTTAATTCCTTTGATATTCGTCAAAACACTTTCAACCGAACTTGAGTGATAAGGTCCGCCACTTCCGTAAGCGCCAATCGGAACGCGGAGAATCATTGACACCGGCCATTTTCCATTAGACAAATAATAACTTCTGGAAACTTCCGTGAACAATTGATTTAGGCCGGGCCAAATGTAATCGGCGAATTGAACTTCAACAATTGGTTTCAGTCCAACTGCGCTCATTCCAACCGTTGAACCAACGATAAACGCTTCCTGAATTGGTGTATTGAAAACCCGTTTCTCTCCAAATTGTGCTGCCAACGTAATCGCTTCACGAAAAACGCCGCCTAATCTCAATCCAACATCTTGCCCATATAATAAGGCTTCCGGATGTTTGGTCATCAATTCTCTGATGGCGAAAAGTGCGCAATCTACCATTACGGTTGGGATTTTTCCACTTGGGGCACGTTCTCCTTTTTCTTCGGTGATTGGCGTTGGTGCAAAATCGTGTTTGTAAGTGTCTTCAGGTTTTGGGTCTTCTGCCAGAATTGCATTCTCGAAATCGGTTCTTACGAGTTCTACAACTTCTTTTTCTATGGTTTCGACTTCAGAATCTTCTATGCTGAATTCTGAAAGTTGATTTCTTAATTTGATTAATGGGTCATTCTTCGCACATTCTTCCAAATCATCGCGGTACCATTCTTTTCTGACGCCGGAAGTGTGATGATTTAACAATGGAACTTTGGCGTGAATCAGCATTGGTCGGCGTTCTTCACGAATTATTTTGATGCACTCTTTGACGGTTTCGTAGGATTTGATAAAATCTGTTCCGTCAATCGTTCTGGTTTCGATGCCGTTGAAACCGCGCATATATTCTGTGATATCTTGCGCTCGGATTTCTTTTGCATTTGCAGAAATGTCCCATTCGTTATCCTGAACCAGATAAAGAATTGGTAATTGTTTCAATGCTGCCATTTGAAAAGCTTCAGAAACTTCGCCTTCTGTGCAACTTGCATCACCGAGGGAACAAACTGCAATTGGATTTTCTTCAAGGTTTTCAGCAATTCCGGTTTCTTCTTTGTACTTTATTCCCATTGCAATTCCGGTGGTTGGGATGGCTTGCATTCCTGTTCCGGAACTTTGGTGGATGATTTTCGGAAAATCTTCTCGTCTTAAACTTGGATGGGCGTAGTAAGTTCTTCCGCCAGAAAATGGGTCGTCACGTTTTGATAAAAGCTGAAGCATCAATTCGTAAGGCGTGATTCCTATTCCTAACAAAATAGAATCGTCTCTATAATAAGGACTCACGAAATCCTGAGGTAACAACTGCATTCCCAAAGCCAGCTGAATCGCTTCGTGTCCGCGGGAAGTGGCGTGAACGTACTTCGAAGTGATTTTTTTTTCCTGCTCAAACAAATCGGTCATCGTTTTTGCCGTAAACATCAGACGATAAGCTGATTTGAGTAAATCAGCCAGAGAAATTTCTTTGTTTAAAAAATGTCTTTTGGTCATTTCCATATTTAAACATTTGACATTCAGGTAATTAATTCAAATATCGAATTATGAATGTGATTTAAACAAACTTACGCATTTTTATTTAACTAACAAATGTTAGTTAGTTTTATATTATTTAAAATTCAATAGAAAATTTTACATTTGCAGCAAAAATTTGATAACCATTTAAATAAAACTAATTATGAAGAAAACATTTGTTCTAACTTTAATTCTGGGAATTGCAAGTCTTATCAATGCTCAGATTGTCAATATTTCTGATGCTAATTTTAAAGCGTACTTGGTAGCAAATTCTGAAATCAATACAAATGGAGATAGCCAAATACAAGTTTCGGAAGCTAATGCTTTCGCAGGCACGATTAATATTTATGATAAAGGCATTACCAACCTAACAGGAATAGAAGCATTTGTAAATATTACTGGTTTATCGTGTTATTCAGAATCAGGTAGTACGTTCCCAAACCAACTGACGAGTCTCGATATAAGTAAGAATACGAAATTAAAAACATTATTGTGCTACGGCAACCTACTAACAAGTCTTGATGTAAGTAAAAACATAGATTTGATAACAATTTTTTGTTATGACAACCAACTTACAAATTTGGATGTAAGTAAAAATACTGAATTGTTACAATTATATTGCGGTAATAACCCATTAAAGACTTTGGATATTAGTAATAATTTAAAATTGATACAATTATATTGCTATCAAAACCAACTAACAAGCTTAGATATAAGCAAAAATACAGCTTTAAAATATTTAAATTGCCAAATAAACCAATTGACAAATTTAAATATTAATAATATTACCACATTAATGTATTTTTTTTGTTATGATAACCTATTGACAAGTTTGGATTTCAGTAAAAATACCAACTTACGTTGGCTTGAATGTTATAATAATAAATTGACAAATCTTATTCTGAAAAATGGGAATAATGAAAATCTGATATATATGTATAGTTATAATAACCCACAACTTAACTGTATAGAAGTTGATAATATTGCAAATGCCAGTTCTAATAGCGGTTGGCAAAAAGATGCAACAGCAAGTTATAACACAAACTGCATCTTAGCTGTAAACGATATTAATAAAATAGAAATTACAATCTACCCTAATCCCGCAAAAGACATTCTCAATTTTTCACAAGATGTTTCAAATTTTAGAATTTCAGACCTTTCGGGAAAAGTTGTAAAACAAATTTCAAGTTCTGAAAAATCGATTAATGTATCAAAACTTGCAAAGGGCAATTACATTATATCTGGTAAAACAAAAACTGGGGAAACAATCAATAAGAAATTTATAAAAGAATAAATTATGCTTCTAAATATCTAATCCTTTCAGCTCTTGAAAGGATTTTTGCTTAATAACATTAAAATATCCTCGCCTTTACAAAATAAAAATTTAAATTTTGTAGTTTTGAAGATTAAACAAGCTCAATGAAAATTAAAATACTTTTGGGAATTGCATTTTGGTCACTTTTGTTATTAGCAGGCTGTAATCGTGATGATATTTCGTTTGATGCACCAAGTCAATTGCTGCGTTTCTCTACTGACACGGTTTTTTGCGACACCGTTTACAACCAAATGCGTTCGGAAACTTATGCTGTAAAGGTTTACAATAATGAAAATAAGGATGTTCTCATTCCAAGAATTGCTTTGGAAGGCGGCAGTGGTTCACTTTACAGAATCAATGTAGATGGGAAAGTCGGAACAAGTTTCGAAAATGTGGCTCTGAGAAAGAAAGATAGTCTTTATGTTTTCGTAGAAATTGCGCCTATTGCATATGCTCCGGAGGCTATTGCCGAAGACAAAGTGGTTTTCAACACACCTGCTGGTGAACAGAAAGTGACACTTTTCTCCGTGGTTCAGGATGCAGAATATTTTATTAAAACCGATACAAATCCAAATATCATTTCAGAAAATACAACCTGGACAAATAATAAAGCTAAAATCATTTTTGGAGATTTGACTATTGCTGAAGGTAAAACTCTGACAATGGAACAAGGAACAAAAGTCTATTTCCGAAAAAACAGCGGAATGAATTTTGCAAAAAAATCGATTCTTGATGTAAAAGGTGCTTTAGGCGAAGAAGTGATTTTCCGAGGTGATAGAAGTGATACCAAATACGATACTTTGCCAGCCAACTGGAACGGAATTAAAATGGAAGAAGGTTCTCTTCTTAATATGAATTATGCCAGAGTTTTTGGAGGGAATGTTGGCTTACAACTCAAAAAAAATACTGCAACAATTAATAATTCTATTTTTCATACATTTCAAAGTGTTGGCGTTTATGGAATACATTCCAAACTTATAATGAACAATGTTGTGATGAACAACTGCGGTGAAGCTGACCTTGCGATTGCTGCTGGTGGAGATTATACACTTAATTATTGTACGATTGCTAATTACTGGAATTTGAATCCTTCGATGTCTGCTTTGGGAATCTATGCAAGTGATATTTGGGAAAATGAAAATGGCGAACCTGAAATTGGAGATTTTAAATTGAATGTCAACAATTCAATTATTTATGGAGATACTCCTGATATGATTTCAATTAATAAATCTAATGGAAATGTCTTAGCTTTTGAATATGAATTCAGAAATTCATTATTGAAATTTACTTCTAATTCTGGTTTAACCATTGGTAATACTAATACCGCCAATGAAGACCCAAAATTCCAGAATTATTTTACTCAAAAAATGAATCTTAGAGTTAAAGCTGATTCGCCAGCAAGAGGAAAAGGAGTTGGGACAAATAATGTTACTGCAATAGATATCGTTGGTAATCCTAGAAATGGTCTTCTCACAATCGGAGCTTATCAATAATGGAAATTACAACGCTACAGAATCAGGTTGATGAATGGATAAAAACCATCGGTGTCCGCTATTTCAATGAGTTGACGAATATGGCGATGCTGACAGAAGAAGTGGGCGAAGTCGCCAGAATCATTGCCCGAAGATACGGCGAACAATCTGAAAAAGAATCCGACAAGTCAAAAGATTTGGGCGAAGAATTGGCCGACGTTCTATTCGTAACTCTTTGTCTAGCCAACCAAACCGGAACAGATTTACAAGCCGCTTTCGATAAAAAAATGAAAGTGAAAACAGACAGGGACAAGGACAGACATCAAAATAACCAGAAATTAAAATAATTTGTACAATGTAATAATGTAGAATGAATTCACGAATTAGAATCATTAATACTTAATACTTTTGACACCAATAAAGAAAAATGATATTAAAAAAATCTGAATTAATCGATAATCAAAAAATCCAAATTACCGGTTCGAAAAGTATTTCGAACCGTCTTTTGATTTTAGGGAAATTGTTTGGGAATATTGACATGCTTAATCTTTCCAATTCTCAGGACACCACTTTGTTGAAAAAAGCTTTGGAATCTGATTCCGAAACCATTGATATTCACCACGCTGGAACGGCGATGCGATTTTTGACTTCTTATTATTCCATTTTTGAAGGCAGGAAAACCATTTTGACAGGTTCTGACAGAATGAAAAACAGACCAATCAAACCTTTGGTAGATGCACTTCAATCTCTTGGGGCTGACATCACTTATCTTGAAAAAGAAGGATTTCCGCCGTTGCAAATCATCGGAAAGAAATTGCAGAAAAATTCGGTTAAAATTTCGGCCAATGTTTCCAGCCAATTTTTAACTTCTTTGATTTTAATTGGAGGAAAATTACAAAACGGTTTGACCTTGGAATTGGAAGGCGAAATCACATCCCGACCTTATCTCGAAATGACTTTGAAAATCCTGAACGAAATTGGAATCAAATCTCATTTTGCAGAAAATAAAATAGAAATTGTTGCACATTCTGATAATTTCAGAACCGAACATTACGAGGTGGAAAGCGATTGGTCTTCTGCTTCTTATTTCTATTCATTGTCGGCGATTGGTAGAAAATCGATTACTCTGAAAAGCTATCATACACTTTCTCTACAAGGCGACAGCGTGATTAAAGAAATCTACTGGAAATATTTTGGAATCAACACCGTTTCTGATTATGCAGAAAACTCGATTTCATTATTACCTGAACCCGCTTTTGAATATCCTGAATTGATTTCTCTGGATATGAATGATTGTCCTGACATTGCGCAAACCCTTTGTGTAACAGCAACGGCATTGAAAATTCCATTCATTATAACTGGACTTCATACTTTAAAAGTTAAAGAAACCGACCGACTGGTGGCGCTTCAAAATGAATTATTGAAAATCGGTGGAAAAACACATATCACAGTGGAAAAAATCGAATCTTGTGAATTTATTGAGCCAGAAGATAACATTTCTATTGCGACTTACAACGACCACAGAATGGCAATGGCTTTTGCACCTTTTGCGTTGGTTAAAGAACTGAATATCGAGAACGAAGACGTTGTAGAAAAATCTTATCCTGAGTTTTGGGAAGATTTTGCTGAAGTTTCAAAACCAATCTAAATGAAACATCTCTTTTCTTTCTTCACAATAACATTATTCTCAGTTCTCCAATCTCAGGAACTGAAGGATTTCATTATTCCAAAACGTTACGAGAAAATCTTGGAAACAAAAGGCGATCTGGACAAAGACGGAAAAGATGAAACAGTAATTATTTCCAATACTGATAAGATAATTAATACCATATCCAAAGGGCTTGAAAGAAAGTTATACATCTTAAAAAACATCAATGGTAAATTAAAAGTTTGGCAAGAGAATTCTAATCTGCTCTTCGATAGTAAAGAAGGATTTTATCCAGAAAGCAATGAATTGGAATTGAGTATTAAAAATAATTGCCTAATCATTTTTCAATCTTATTTTTCAAATTCTAGACATACTGTGACTTCAAAAAACACTTATAGATTCCAAAACGGTGATTTTTATCTGATTGGTGCTTTGGTTAAATTTGATGACACCTGCGAATTTAATTTCTCCAACGAAATCAATTTTTCAACTGGTAAAGTTATTATCGATGACCAATATTCTGAATGTGACAGCGGATACGAAAGAGAAGTTCCTAAAAATTACTATAAAGAATTCATTTACAAAATTCCCAAACTCATAAAAATGAGCGACTATAAAATGGGGAAAAATGAAATCAAAATTCCTAATTCAAAAAAATCATTTAACTTCTAAATGTCAAAAACAATCATCATCACAGGCGCATCATCCGGAATTGGATTTGCACTTGCAGAATATTTCGGGAAGAAAGGGAACAAAGTTTATGGACTTAGCAGGAAATCTGTGAGTTCAGATTATTTCGTTTCGATTCCAACCGATATTACCGAAAAAGACCAAATCGACAATGCTATTTCTGAAATCCTGAAAACAGAAACCAGAATCGATGTGCTTATCAACAATGCCGGAATGGGAATGGTTGGTGCAGTTGAGGATTCAAGCAAAGAAGATATTACGAAGTTATTCAATCTCAATTTGATTGGCTCTGTACAAATGATGACGGCTGTTCTTCCGAAAATGAGAGAACAGAAATCCGGAAAAATCGTCAACGTTTCCAGCATCGGTTCCGAAATGGGATTGCCTTTCCGTGGATTTTATTCTGCCTCCAAATCTGCTTTGGACAAAGTGACGGAAGCAATACGATACGAAGTTTACCCTTGGAATATCCACGTTTGCTCACTCCATTTGGGTGATATAAAAACGAATATTGCGGAAAATCGTGTAAAAACTAAAGTGTCTGAGCCTTACAGAAATGTCTTCGAGAAAGTCTATGCTTTGATGAATTCCCACGTTGGCGACGGAACCGAACCTTTTGATGTTGCAGTTTATGTTGATCAGCTTTTAGGAAAATCAAAATGGAAAGCGCATTATTATTTTGGCAAATTCGGACAAAAAATTGGTATTCCGTTGAAATGGATTTTACCTCAGAGTACTTATGAAAATCTGATGAAGAAATATAATAAAATGGATTGATAATGAAGAAATTACTTTTATTATTAATTGGAAGCTTATGTTTCGCACAGACATCCAATCAAAATCTAAATCGCGATCTGAATGCGATGAAAAATTCTTTCCTAAAAAAGGATTTTGAAACATTCGTCGAATACATTTATCCAAAATCTTTTGAACTAACTGGAGGAAAAAGCAATACGGTGATGATGATGAAAATGATGTACGCGAAAATGGGAAAAGACATCAGTATTCAAAGTTTGACTTATAAAAATCCTGGAAAATTCATTAATCAAAACAATGAAATCCAAGTTACCATTGATGAAGAAAGTGTTATTAAAACACCAAAAGGAACGAGTAGTAACAAGAATACTATGATTGCAATTTCCAGTAACAAAGGTAAAAACTGGACGTTCATCAATACGCTAAATCAGTCCAAAGAAAATCTTATTAAAGCGTTTCCTAACTTGAGCAAAAAATTAGAAATCAAGTCCAATTCTACGATTCCGAAAGCCAATCCCAAAATCAAACAATAATTAAAGTTGATTTCTGTTTCTAAAATATGCAAAATGATATTCTGAATGCAGTAAAATGGAATGACGAATCTCCAACAAAAGATTCTTCGCTTCGTTACGCTTTGTTCAGATTTACAGTTTTGATTTCATTCTTCTTTTTTACATTTTCAACAGCGCAGAAAAAAGAATATTGGCTTATCGACAAAGAAACCAACGCAAAAAAAATCGTTTCCGATTCGGCGAAAGCTGTTAAGTTTCTGGATTCATTAACCGAGAATTCTTACTTTTTCACAGAACTGAAAGACGTCAAAAAAATTGAAAACAGAACTGAAATCTATTATGACAAAGGTCCAAATTTCAACAAAGCCAATGTCAAATTTTCAGATTCTTTAGTTAATGATTTGAAGTTTCAAAAGAATGAGATTTACACAAAAAATTTAGATTCGCTTAAGAAGAATATCAATCAAAAATATCGGGACAAAGGTTTCGCTTTCAATCGTGTCAAAACCAAATTCCAGAAAATGGAAAACGGAATTCCCTTAGTAAAAATCTCCGTTGTCACCGCTTCTCAGAGGAAAATTGACGGCATCGTTTTCAAAGGTTACACGCGTTTACCGAAACAATTCGTTAAGAATCTCAACAAACAATATCTTGGAAAAAACTATGATGACAAGAATTTGATTTCTATGAATCAGTCTTTGCAAAATCATCAATTTGTTTCGTTGGAAAAACCACCGCAGACATTATTTACCAAAGATTCTACACAGGTTTTTCTCTTTACCCAGAAACGAAAAACGAACACTTTTGACGGAATGATTGGCTTCGGAAATGATAAAACCGAAAAATTCACAGTCAATGGAACTTTGAACGTTCAGATGAAAAATATGTTCAACAGTTTCGAAAGCATCGGTGTCTATTGGCAAAGAAATCCCGACAAAGGTCAGACTTTTGATATGCAAACCGATATCCCCTACACTTTTGGGAGCAATGTTGGTCTTAATATCAATGTCAATATTTTCCGTCAGGATTCCACTTTTGCGAATGTTAAATTTTTGCCCGCGGTTTATTATCATCTTTCGCCGAAGCAAAAACTCGGTTTGAAAGGAACTTTTGAATCATCTGCGATTCTTGATTCGCTTTATACGAGCGGTCGAGATTACAGCAAAAAAGGGATTGGACTTTATTATCAATTTCAGGAAGGGAGCGATATTCCGCTGTTCATCAACAAAAGTAATATCCGTGTTGAAGCCGATTTTCTGAAGACAACTTACGACGATACGCAGGAAAAATTTGACCAAATCCGATACTTTTTATTTGCAGAGCACAACTTCAATTTGTCAGGAAATCACTTTCTCAACATCAAAGGAGAATCCGCTTTGCTCAGTTCAAAAAACGAATTATCTACAAACGAACTTTTTCGGTTTGGAGGCTGGAACTCGCTTCGGGGTTTCAACGAACAGAGTCTCGTTAGCGATTTTTACGCTTTTGCCGGTGCGGAATATCGTTATCTCGTAAATGACCAAGCCTTTTTCGATTTGTTTGCGCAATATGGGCAAATGTCCAACAAAGCTCTGGGAATCACGCCAAAACTCTACAGTGTAGGCCTGGGGTTCAACTTTTTTCTTCCTGTTGGTTTAATGAGTTTTCAAATTTCCAACGGAAACGAATTCGGTAATCCTTTCAAATTCAACGAAATAAAGATCCATTGGGGAATCCTCAGCAGGTTTTAATTAATGATAAGTGATAAATGATTGTTAATACTAATAAGAATTTGAAAATCATTTATCAACCATCACTTATCAATTATTTAAATCGTCATCATTTCTCTGAATATTAATTATTTATCAAATAAATTATGATATTTTCAAATTCCATAAAAATAGCTTAATTTTGCAAAGAAAGTAAAGATGTCTATTCATAACAAAATTGTAGAGACAGCCATCACTTTCGATGACGTGCTTCTAGTCCCTTCTTATTCAGAAGTTTTACCTAATCAGGTTTCCTTAAAATCAAGACTTACAGACAAAATTTCGCTTAATGTTCCTATAGTTTCCGCAGCGATGGATACGGTTACAGAGGCTGATTTGGCAATTGCATTGGCGAGAGTTGGCGGTTTGGGTTTTATTCATAAAAATATGACCATCGAAGAACAGGCAGCTCAGGTCAACAGCGTGAAGCGTTCCGAAAACGGAATGATTGCCGACCCGGTAACTTTGTCAAAAGACCACACTTTGGCAGAAGCAAAGGCTTTAATGGCAGAATACAAAATCTCTGGTCTTCCTGTGGTTGACAAAAATAATTATCTCATAGGAATCATTACCAACAGAGATGTGAAATATCAGGAAAACCTTGAGGTGAAAGTGGAGGAAATAATGACCAAAGACAACCTCATCACTTCTGATAAAACCACGAATCTGGAAACAGCGAAAGAAATTTTGCTGAAAAACAGAATCGAGAAACTTCCAATTGTTGATAAGAAAAACAAACTCGTTGGATTAATTACGATTAAAGACATTGACAATCAATTAGAATATCCAAATGCAAACAAAGACCAAAACGGCCGTCTTATCGTTGGAGCCGGAGTTGGTGTTGGTGAAGATACGATTGAAAGAATTACAGCCTTAGTAAAAGCTGGCGTTGACATCGTCGCAATTGATTCTGCTCACGGACATTCCAAAGGTGTTTTGGATAAAATCTCAGAAATCAGAAAAACTTTCCCAGACTTGGATATCGTTGGTGGAAATATTGTAACAGCGGATGCTGCAAAAGATTTGATAAAAGCTGGTGCCAATGTTCTGAAAGTTGGTGTTGGTCCAGGTTCAATCTGTACAACAAGAGTTGTTGCCGGTGTTGGAGTTCCTCAATTATCTGCAATCTATAATGTTTACGAATTCGCTAAGAAGAAAAATGTAGCAGTGATTGCTGATGGTGGAATCAAACTTTCCGGAGACATTGTAAAAGCGATTGCAAGTGGTGCTGGCGCTGTAATGCTAGGTTCACTTCTTGCTGGAACAGATGAAGCTCCGGGAGAAGAAATTATCTTTCAAGGCAGAAAATTCAAATCTTACCAGGGAATGGGTTCTCTTTCTGCAATGAAACGCGGCGGAAAAGAGCGTTATTTCCAGAGTGAAGCCAAAAAATTTGTCCCAGAAGGGATCGAAGGAAGAGTTCCTCACAAAGGAAAATTAGAAGATGTAATTTTTCAATTAACTGGAGGACTTCGTGCTGGAATGGGCTATTGTGGTGCAAAAGATATTGAAGCATTACAAAAAGATTCAAAATTGGTAATGATAACGGGAAGTGGTTTGAAAGAATCTCATCCACACGACGTCATCATTACACAAGAAGCTCCGAATTACTCTTTATAGCTAATCGCTGATTTTTCTGAATTTGAATTTTGGCTTAATAACTTTATTTAAGAAAATTCCTTTTGAGAAAGCAGATTTGAATTCATCAAAAATTTTCTGAGACACATTCAGATAATCATAGACTGCTCCGGATTGATAAACGATCCGGAGTATTTTTTTATCCTCTTGATAACTGTAATGATTGATAACTGACGAAGGCATAATTTTTTAATTACAAAAAATATTCCCACAATCCATTAAAAAACAAAAACTTTGGTGTCAAGTTTGATGATAATTTTATAATTTTGCAGCGTTATTAAACCAATGAAGAAGACTACACTTTTCCCACTATTATTCTTAACCGTTTTTGTTTTCGGAATGCTTTCTTTCACATCAAATAAGAAAGTAATTGCCGTTGTTTTTAACAAAGAAATGACTAGGCAAGACCTAATGAGCCTGCAGAAAAATCTAAAAGATAAGAACATCATTTTAGTATTTAACAAAATGAAATTTACCAAGAATAGGTTGAGTTATATCGATTTCAGTATCGATTTTGGGGATGGTTTTTCAGGAACTTCAAAATCTGCCATTACAAAAAATACAGAAATAGGTTTTATGCGAGATTATAACGATAACGCTGAACAACCTTTTGTTGTCGGTAATTTAAAATAAAAAAAGCTTCCTAACTTGGAAGCTTTTTTTTATGTGTTATTCTGATTTCGTTTTGTTTCTTTTCTGATTTTAAGGTCATCTTCAAAATCATCGATTCGATAATCGGTCAATGAGTTTCCTTTTCTGATTTTCTCTTTAGAATAAAGCTTAAATTCGTTCTCCGTTTTTTCCAAAAGATAATCGTAAGGTCCAACCGAAGAAATTAGTTTAATCAAAACCGGCGAAATTTCCAGACAGACAAATAATCCCATAATGAAACTTGCCGCCAAAGCAATGATGGCTGAATTCTTTCCTAATTCATCCAAAGCCTGCAATCTCGCTGCAAAACCATTGAATTTATCTTCAACTCCTTCAGTCGATTTTCTTTCGGTTTCAAGATTAGAATAAACTTTCGAAATTTCTTTATCGAGATATTGCAATCTTTCCTGTTGTTGCTTTTGGTAATTTTCCAGGTCAGCTCGTTTTTGTTCTTTCAGTTCGGCTTTTCTTTTGGCATTAGTTCCGTAACCCACTTTTCCACTGGTTAAACCAGATTGCTTTCCAAGAATTTCTTTTTCTAATTCAACAGAAGCAGAATCATAAGCCATCTGATAAGTTTTAATTTGATTTTGGATTTGTTTCTTTTCCAAATCAAAAGGTCCGGATTGTTGCAGAATTCTTCCACTCATTTCAGCCTGTAATTGTTTTTTATTCCTTTGAATAATCGTATTCAGTTGTTTGTTAACTTCTTTCTCAAAGATTTTTAATTCCAAAGGTTTTGAAATAATGATTCCCAGAAAAGTCGCTAAAATCAAACGCGGAATAGTCATCAAAATTTGATTCCACCAAGTTCCAGTTTTTTTGATTGAGGAAACAATATATCTATCAAGGTTGAAAATCATCAACCCCCAAAGAATCCCGAATCCTACAGATGCCCAAAGATTATCGAAAACTGTAAACATTGCATATCCCGCAGACAACGTTGCAAAAATAGCAGTGAACAAAACGATACCACCGATTCCGGCAAACTTGTTCCATTCGGAAGGCGATTTTTTCAGCAGATGAATATTCCCTCCGGAACAAATCATCAGAAAATGCTGAAACCAATTCATTTTATGTGTGTTATTCTTTTTCATTTAATTACAATTCATCATAATTTGTCATTTAAAACGTTAATTTGTTACAAATAGTATTAGGCTTTGCCTAATAACTAAATCTGTACCAATTATTTTTATTCATATTAAATTTCTAGGTACTATATTTGATGACAGATTTAAAAATATTTTATGAAAAATCTACTGTTCCTGACAGCTATTGCAATAGCTTCATTTTCGTGTAAGTCCACAATTAATCCAGACAATCTTCCAAAACCTCTTCCAGAAAGGCCAAAGGAAAACCCGGATAATGCAAATCTGACACAGCAGGAAGCACAGGAAATGGAAAATTTGAAATCCGAAATTCTCACAATGGCGAAAAGTGAAAAATGCACCAATCCTGTTGATTGGAAATCAGTTGGTTTAGGTGTAAAAGCTTGCGGCGGCCCTGTTTCTTATATTGCTTATTCGTCAAAAATAGATGAAGCAAAATTTCTGGAAAAAGTCAATTTGTATAATCAGAAATCAACAGAGTACAATAAAAAATACAATTTGGTATCAGATTGTATGCTAGTAATGCCACCAGAAAAAATCGAATGTGAAAACGGAAATCCTGTTTTCAAATATTAGAATCCGGATTCTGAGGCGTAATTTTTTGTGCTTCAGAATCTCTGTATAATTTTTCTTTGCTCCATTTAGCGTGTTTGGAAGGAATGATTGTATGCCCTTTTCTGTAAGTATAAATCTTGGTAAACTCAGCTCCAAAAAATATCAATTGACAAGAGTAATTGATCCACATCATCAATAGAATTACAGTTCCTGCTGCTCCAAAAATGGAAGTTGGCTTAGAAACATCGAAGTAGAAACTCATCAGCATTTTTCCAAGATTGAAAAGCAAAGCCGTAACAATTGCGCCAATCCAAACGGATTTCCATTTGATTTCTACATCGGGTAAAACCTTGAACATAAAAGCGAATAAAATAGTAACGATCGCTAATCCTAAAATAAAATTACTTGCCTGGATAATCACATAAGTTTCCAGTCCAAAATATTGAGTAATTAAATTATTTGCAAGTCCAATAGCAGAAGATAAAAGCATACTTACGAGAAGAAGAAATGCGATAATAAGAATCATCCCCAGAGAATTAGCTCTATCAAGAATGAATTTTTGCCAAGCTTTTTTTGGAGCAGCTTCTACATCCCAAAGATTATTAAGCGCGCTTTGCATTTGAAAAAATAAGCTGGTGGCACCAAAAACCAAGGTTCCAACCCCAAGAGCTTTCATCCAGAAATTCTGTTTATCAACCATTGCACTTTTGATAATATCCTGAATGCTTTTTGCGCCGTCATAGCCCATTATACCTTGCAGTTGTCGGCGGATTTCACCATTCACAGCTTCTTCGCCAAAGAAATGTCCTGCAACCCAAATCACGATAATCATCAAACCGGGCAAAGAAAATATCGCATTGTAAGCCATACTTGCACTGTCTTTGGCTGCGGAGGAAGACATCCACTCACTGAAGGTTTGTTTTAGAACTTCCCAAAAAGAATTAAGTTTTTTCATTGCTTATTTTTCTTGGGAAATTCAATCTTTATACCAACTTAGTCTTCTTTGTACCAGCTGGAGTATTTAACATAATTATTGGCGATTCTATCAATCTCGCCTGTAATCAGATTTTGAGACACATCCTTCACTTTTTTTGCCGGAACGCCAGCCCAGATTTCGCCTTCTTTGATGTGTGTATTAGCCGTTACCACAGCGCCTGCCGCAACAATAGAGTTACTTTCTACAATGCAGTCATCCATTACAATTGCGCCCATCCCAATCAGAACATTATCTTTTATTGTACAGCCATGCACAATCGCATTGTGACCAATCGAGACACTATTTCCAATTGTCGTCGGGCTTTTTTGATAAGTACAGTGTATCATCGCATTGTCCTGAACATTCACTTTATCGCCCATTTTGATGAAATGGACATCGCCTCTCAAAACTGCATTGTACCAAATACTGCAATCTTTCCCCATCGTCACATCGCCGATAATCACAGCCGTTTCCGCCACAAAAGTATTTTCTCCAAGTTGAGGCGTCTTGCCTAAAAGTTCTCTAATAATTGCCATATTTTCTATAATTGATGATTAATAAATGATAGTTGATTTTAAAATAATTTTTTATTTGGGCGCCTTTATCCGTCCTCCACTCCCGCTTTTTTATTTTTCTTTGGAAAAATAAAAAGAGCTCCGTTCAGGCCGGGGCGCAGATTGGTCTTTCAAACCCAATTTCGACATTCACCTAGCCAAAATCAAACCAATAGAAAAAATCGAAAATCCGCAAAGCTTCTCATAATCAAAACTTAACATAACATTGGGATTTATCAGCTTTTTTCTTCCACCAAATTACGATAATTTTGTAGTTCAATTTACTTAAAATGCGAGAAATCATTATAGAACCTACGGAAAATAAAAAAGTGATGAAGTTCGTGACGGACTACACTTTGATTCCCGGTTCATTGGAATTAGACAGAGATTCTGATGTCTCTGAGATTCCGTTAGCTCAAGAGTTGTTTAATTATCCTTTCGTTAACAGAATTTTCATTACAGCCAATTTCATTGCGGTAGCAAAAGAAGATACTGTAGAATGGGAACACGTTGCAGAAAGTCTGAAGAACATCATCGAAGACGAATTGCTGGCGAACCCGAGAATCTATCTTCAGAAAAGAAAAGAGATGTATCAAATCTATTCTGAGATGACACCAAATCCTGCTGTTATGAAATTCATTTCCAGCAAAATGCTGATGGATGGATTCATCGAAGTTAAGACTCGTGAAGAAGCGGACGAAGTGCCTTTGGCCAAAGAATTATATGAAGCTTTTGATTTTGTGAAAGAAATCTATGTGAGCGATAACTTTGTGGCGGTAACCAGAGATAGTCAGTTTGAATGGCACGAGATTATGAACCGAGTTCGTTCGTTCATCGCAGAATTTTTGCAGGCTGGAAAAACAATTTCTAATGCAGAACCTCATCAGCACGAGAATCCTGTTTTGAAAATCATCAACAGAGAATATACGAATGACGAGCAGAAAATCAGCGACATTCTTAACGAATATGTTGCTCCTGCAGTAGAAAACGATGGTGGAAAAATCTCTCTGATTGAATACGACGGAGAAAACAAAACCGCAAGAATGCTTCTACAAGGCGCTTGCAGTGGTTGCCCATCTTCCACAGCAACTTTGAAAAACGGCATCCAGAATATTCTGAAGCAATTTGTTCCTGAATTGGTGGAGAATGTGGAAGCTGTAAATGGATAATGGCTTCGAGAGCCTCAGTCTGACAATGTGTAAAAAGAATTAATTTAATCTTAAATTTGTCATTCCAAAGAAATCTAGATAATAGAGATTCCTACGGAATGGCAAATTTGCGTTTATTTCTAAAAATATATTATTTTGAATCAACCAGTTCATAACAAAAAAGGAATTCTACTCGTAAACCTCGGTTCGCCGAAATCGACTGATGTAAAAGATGTAAAAGAATATCTGGACGAGTTTCTGATGGATGAAAAAGTCATCGATTACCGTTGGATTTTCCGAGCATTATTGGTTCAAGGGATTATCCTGAAAACCAGACCTAATAAATCAGCGGAAGCTTATAAAACCGTTTGGACAGATGAAGGTTCGCCTTTGATTGTGATTTCTAAGAATCTGCAGAAAGAACTTCAGAAATTAGTGGATGTTCCGGTTGGTTTGGGAATGCGTTATGCTGAACCATCGATACAGACTGGGATTCAGGAATTGGTTGACAAGGGCATTACCGAAATCACTTTGGTTCCGCTTTATCCGCAATATGCAATGAGCACGACAGAAACTGTGATTGATAAAGCTGAGGAAGTCCGACTGAAATTCTTTCCGGATATCAAAATCAATTATGTTCAGCCGTTTTATAATCGAGAGATCTATATCGATGCTTTGGCGAAAAGTATTGGCGAAAAGTTGCCTCCAGATTTTGATTTACTTCAATTCTCGTATCACGGCGTTCCGGAAAGACATATCTATAAAACCGACCCGACAAAGACCTGCAGTATGGACAACTGTTGCCAAAAAGATGATCATCCGTCACATAAATTCTGTTACAGACACCAGTGTTATAAAGTCACAGAATTAGTTCGTGAGAAATTAGGTTTGCCTAAGGAAAAAGTCTTGGTCACTTTCCAATCACGATTGGGTAAAGACAAGTGGATGGAACCTTACACCGACGCTACTTTGGAAGGTCTTGGCAAGAAAGGCATCAAGAAACTGGCGATTGTTTGTCCGGCTTTTGTGTCCGATTGTCTGGAAACATTGGAAGAGATTTCTGTGGAAGGAAAAGAGATTTTCCTGCACGGTGGAGGCGAGAGATTCGATTATATCCCTTGTTTGAATGAGGATGCAGATTGGGTGAATGTCGTGAAGACTTTATCTGAAGAGAAATTAGCTCAGTTTTAATTTAGATTGCCTGAAATATGTTATCACAAACTTTAAACTCACTTTTTGAAAGAGATTTGAATAAAGTGATTGATGAACTTAATCTTTATCAATCGGAGTCTAATATTTGGCAAGTTGAAGGGAATATTTCTAATTCGGCAGGAAATCTAGCTTTGCATCTTGTTGGGAATCTCAAAACTTATATCGGGAAAGAGATTGGGAAATTTGACTATGTGCGAAACAGAGATTTGGAGTTTGCGGACAAGAATGTTCTGAGAGAAAAAATCGTTGCTGATTTGACTGATACGATTGCGATAATAAGAGATTCTTTGAAATCTGTATCAGATGAAGATTTGAAGAAAGAATATCCACTTTTGGTGCTGTCGGGGAAAACTTCAACTGAATATTTTCTGGTTCATCTAGCCACGCATTTGAATTATCATTTGGGACAAATCAATTACCACAGACGATTGATAGAAAAGTAATAGAAATTATCTTATCAAATACAAACCACTTCAACTAGTTGAAGTGGTTTTTGTTTGGGTTTAATAAAATTAATGATAAGGAAATATCTTGTGGTCAGATTAATCTGAAGGATTTGACAATTCAAAAATAATCCTGCATTGATTAGTTTTCTCTGGAACTACAAAATTGGGGTTATTTCTGTTGAAAGGGAAATGTTGTTTTACTCTGCTGAAAACACATAGCCCTGATTGTAATGGAAATCCTTTTTTGCGTTTACTTTCGGATGTTTTGATTGACTAAATGTGATGCAAAAAAATATTGCAGCGAAAAGCAGATTCCCGGCTTCGAAAAGTAATTTGTAAATTAAAAAAATAAAAAACCGCCCCAGTAATCTGAGACGGTTTTAATTTTATAAAAATTGTTATTATTTCTTATTAAAATCTCCTGCAAATACAGAAGTCATTTTGTCTTCGCTGATGTATTTTCTAAGAACATCATTCACTTGAGAAACTTTCAGTGCAGAAACTTTCGCTTCCAAAGCATCATACTCATCCAAAGATTGACCGTACTGAAGCTGAGAATTAACCAATCCCATCAAAGTATTATCGTTTCCTAAACCTGTTTTTCTGGAGTTTAACCAAGATGTCAAATTGGATTTGAATTCTTCTTCTGTGAAACCGTCTTTCACTGCTTTATTAACTTCTTCTTTCAAAGCTTTGTTCACTGCATCTTTTTTGGTTGGGTTGAAGAACGCATACCAAGCCCAAGACGCTACATTGTTGTCAATAGGAATATTCACATAAGAACCCGCACCATAACTGATTCCTTCTTTCTCACGAAGTCTGGTCGGAATCCTTGCTGTTAAGAAACCACCACTTCCTAACATTTCGTTGGCAATAACGAAAGCTGGATAATCCGGAGATTTTCTGTCCATAGAGAAACTGATTTTTCCAACTGCAGCACCATTTTCTTTGTCCGGAGTCAGATAATCTTTATCTTGTTTTTTGGTTGCGAATAATTCTGGCTTGATGTATTCGTAGTTGGATTTGGAATTCCATTTTCCGAAAGTCGATTCTAATAATGCAGCCGTCGTTTTTGTATCCACATCGCCAATTACAGAACCTACTCCATTATTACTTCCCAAGATTTTGTTATAGAAATCTACCAACTGTTCTCTCTTCACTTTCTTGTTATTATCAATCTGTTCCTGCGTAGAAGCTGTATAATAGATGCTCTCTTTAGGATAATTTTCAGTGATTTTTTCGATTTCTGTAAAAGCGATAGACTGAGGGTCATTCAAAGAACTTTCCAGATAGGTGTTGTACTCGTTTACAGTTTTTGCCAATTCTGCTTCCGGGAAAGTAGATTCGGTCAGGATTTCTTTAATTAATGACGTTACTTTTGGCAAACTGTCTTTGTAAGTGCTGAAGTTCACAAACAATGTCTGACCGCTGAACCCGAAATTGATGTTAGATTTCCACTCATCCAACATATCTTGTATTTGTTCTTTGGTGTGAGACTTAGTTCCTGTTTTTAGAACTTGTGCCATTAGAGAACCTACATCAGATTTTCCGTTCAAATCTTTAGCATTACTAACAGGGAATTTGAAACTTCCAAGAACCTTACCTCCTTTGATATCTTTTTTAATTAAGCCGTACTTCATTCCGTTGCTCAGTTTGCCTTCTGTCAAATTAGCTTTCAGATTTTTGATACTCGCTTCGAAAGGAGCTGCATCTTTTTCCAATGCTTTTCCTTTGTAATCTTTGGTCAAAGTGGCGATTTGGTCATCTGTATATTCTACATTTTTGACTCTTACCTCATCTTTTGAAGGAATAAAAACTCCAACTGTTCGGTTGTTAGTCTTGAAATATTTAGCAGCCACTCTTTGGATATCTGCGGCTGTTAGTTTCTCCACCGTGTCACGATAAATCATTCCCAATTTATAGTTGCCAGCACCAACAATTTCTGTCAAATTAACAGCATAACCAATTGTGTTATTCTTGATATTTTCTACTTGCTTAAGGATTTTCGCTTTTGCTCTTGCAACGTCTTGGTCTGTATATTTGATAGTGGCGATTTTGTCCAACTCGGCACGGAAATCATTCTCCGTTGTTTTTAAATCTTTATCAGCCGGAATATCCAAACCGAAATACATAAAACTCGCATCTCTCACCAATGGCTGATAAGCATAAACAGAAGCCGCTTTGTGAGAATCTATCATCGCTTTGTAAAGATAACCGGAAGGGTCAGCCGTTAAAATCTCCTGCAAAGCATCCAGCGCTGCATAATCTTTATCCGCATAAGGTGCAGTGTGATATAGTGCTCCAATCACTTTGCTGTCTCCTGCACGTTTCAGCTCTACAAAACGTTCGCCATCCTGAGCAGGCTCTACTGTATAAGGCGCATCCAAGACTCTCGCCGGTTTTGCAATCGTTGAGAAATACTGGGAAATATATTCCAAAGCTTTTTTCTCATCAAATTTTCCCGCCACAATTAAAGTTGCATTATCTGGCTGGTAATATTTTTCGTAAAATTTTCTCAGCGTCACCGCTTTTACTCTTTCTACATCTTCCTTGCTTCCGATGGTGCTGTTTCCGTAGTTGTGCCAAAGATAAGCTGCAGAAATAATGCGTTCCATCAAGACACCGCTCGGACTATTTTCCCCGATTTCAAATTCGTTTCTTACAACAGAAAATTCTTTATCAAGGTCTGACTGAAGAATCGTTGCGTTTATCATTCTGTCCGCTTCCATTTCTAAGAACCATTTTAAGTTCTCATCATTAGAAGGAAAAACTTCATAATAATTGGTTCTGTCATACCAAGTTGTTCCGTTGGCATTTCCACCCTTGTCAGACAACATTTTCTTGATATCACCTAATTTTTTCGTGCTTTTGAACAACATATGCTCCAGCAAGTGAGCCATTCCTTTTTCGCCATAACCTTCGTGCTTGGAACCCACGTTATAAACGATATTTACAACAGCGTTACTTTGAGAAGGATCTGATAGCAAAAGCACTTTCATTCCGTTACTTAAGGAATATTCTTTGATTCCTTCGGTGTTACTTACAAATTTCGGAGTTTCGGCTTTTTGTGCAAACACAGGCGTATTAAGTCCTGCATAGAAAACGACTGCCGCAGTCAGTAGAAAATTTCTCATGTTTTGATAGTTATTTTTAGGTTTCTAAATTTAATAACTTTGTATGAAAATATATTTTCTCTTTTGATATTTATGAAAATCTTAACGTAATTTTGCCGATATGTTAGTTGAAAAAGTCATTTTAGGGATTGACCCTGGAACAAGTATTATGGGTTTTGGAATTATTTCTGTAAAAGGGAGTAAAATGGAGTTGATAGCTATCCACGAATTAATCCTGAAAAAATACGATAATCATGAAACAAAACTTAAAGTTATTTTTGATAAGACCTTAGCTTTGATTGATGAATATCATCCTGACGAAACTGCTTTGGAAGCTCCTTTCTTCGGAAAGAATGTCCAGAGTATGCTAAAACTGGGAAGAGCTCAAGGCGTTGCAATGGCAGCAAGTCTCCACAGAAACATTCCCATCATCGAATATTCTCCCAAAAAAATCAAAATGGCCATCACAGGAAACGGAAATGCCAGCAAAGAACAAGTTGCAGGAATGCTCCAGAACCTTTTGAAACTGAAAGAATTCCCTACAAAATACCTTGATGCCTCTGATGGATTAGCGGTTGCAGTCTGTCATCATTTTAATTCTGGCAATATTTCCACTGATAAATCTTATTCCGGTTGGGATAGCTTTTTAAAACAAAATCCAGATAGGATTAAATAATTTTCTTCACTCTTTCAATTTTTTTCTGTTTTCTTTAAACTTGATTCGTCTCTCCTGATTCTTTATCTTTGAATCGATGAATGACTCTCTTTTTGAAATCGTAGAACACACCAACCGAAACATTTTTCTGACAGGAAAAGCAGGAACCGGAAAAACTACATTTCTAAACGATTTTGTAAAAAAAACCAAGAAAAAACACATTGTAGTTGCGCCGACAGGAATCGCAGCTATCAATGCTGGCGGTGTTACTATCCATTCTATGTTTGGGTTGCCACTCAGAACTTTTCTTCCAACTACGGAAAGAATCGACCAAAATCTGGCGAACAATATTGCGGACCTGATGCCGCATTTCAAATACAGAAAAGACAAACTCAAACTCCTCCGTGAAATCGAAATCATTATTATTGATGAAGCCTCGATGTTGCGAGCAGATGTTCTGGATATGATGGATTTCTCATTGAGACACGTTCGCAGAAATCAGCAGAAATTTGGAGGTGTTCAGATGTTGTTTATTGGCGATCTTTATCAGTTGCCACCTGTTGTGAGAGATGAATATATTTTATCAATGTATTATTCTTCGCCATTTTTTTTCCACGCAAAAGCTTTGGAAGGCAGTAATTTCATCACGCTGGAATTGACCAAAGTTTATCGTCAAACCGATGAACATTTTCTCGAAATCCTTAATGCAATTAGAGATGGAATTACCGAAGATATTGACTTCGAAGCTTTGAACAAAAGATATCAGCCTGACTTCGACCCAAAAGATGAAGCCTACGTTTATCTCTGTTCGCATAACAAAATGGCGGACGACATCAATCAAAAAAAGATTAAAGAACTTGGCGGAAAATCTCATACCTACACTGCAGATGTTGTGGGAGAATTCAAGGAAACTCAATATCCGAATGATGAAGTTCTGGAGCTGAAAGTCGGTGCGCAAATTATGTTCATCCGAAATGACACCTCATCTGACAAAAAATATTACAACGGAAAACTCGCTCAGATTTCTTATCTCGATGAAGATGAAATCTCGGTAATCCTTGATGGAAGCGAGGAAGAAATCACGCTAAAAGCGGAAACCTGGGAGCAAAAAAAATATTCTTTGGATGATGAAAAGAACATCAAGGAAGAAGTTTTGGGAAGTTTCAAACAGTTTCCGATTCGCTTAGCTTGGGCAGTTACGATTCATAAAAGTCAAGGTTTGACCTTTGATAGATTGATTATTGATGCAGGAAAAAGTTTTGCTTCCGGACAGGTTTATGTTGCGTTATCACGTTGCCGAACTTTGGAAGGAATTGTCTTGAAATCTAAGATTACGCCTGAAGTGATTTTTTCCGACAAAAGAGTTTCAAAGTTTCAGGACGAGACGCACGCTAATTCCAAAATCGAGGAAATCCTTAATGCTGAAAAATACGATTACAGCATTCAAAAAGTCATTAGAAGAATCGATTGTATTTGGTTTCAGTCCGCTTTGGAAAACTGGATGGTTATCAGCCGAAGCAGTAAATTCATTGATAAAGAAAAAGCAGATTATCTCTATCATTGTTTGAAAGCTGATATTGAAAATTACATTACTATTTTCAAAAAATTTGAACGAATCTTAGTTCAGAAAACACAGAAATTCCTGCAAGGCGAGGAAGAATGGACCGAAATTGAAGTCAAAGCCAAAGGTGCTGTCAATTTCTTTTTCTCGAATGTGAATGAGAAAATATTTTCTCCGCTCAAGGATTTCTATTCCGAAACCAAAGGTGTAAAAGGTTTGAAAGCCTTCAACGAAGATTTCCGTGTCTGGCTGGATGATATCGAAGATTATCTTAAGGATTTGAAAGAGGTTTACCTTTTGGAAACACCATTATTTGACAAAGAAAAAGATGTGGAAGTTTCTATGGCAATCAAAAAAGTTCCGACGCACGTTTTGACTTATCAATTGTTTCAAAATGGGAAAACGGTTGCTGAGATCGCGAAAGAAAGAGGTTTGGTCAATTCGACTATTTTTGGACATCTTTCAAAGTATGCTGAGCAAAATCTTTTAGACAGAAATGACCTTCTGAGAATCTATCCAAAAAGTAAAGTTGAAGCTTTCGAAAAACAATTCAAAGCTGAGCCAAAAGAGAATATCAATGACTGGAAATCAGTTTTGCCTTCGGATTTTGATTATGGCGAGATTCGATTGATTTGGAATTATTTTTTGAATTTGAAGAAGTAGTTTTATTTTAAACGCAAAGTCGCAAATAATTTTCAATTCAATAAAAAAGAAAGTCGCAAAGTAAAATTTGCGACTTTAATATTATTAAAAGAATTCAAATTAATTAATCAATTCAAATCTTGCGTATTCTGCAATTTTCTTTGGTAATTTGATTCCGTCTGGTGTTTGGTTATTTTCCAAAAGAGCAGCCATAATTCTTGGCAAAGCCATTGCAGAACCGTTCAGTGTATGAACCAACTGAGTTTTTCCATCACCTTTGTAACGGCATTTCAAACGGGTTGCTTGAAACGTTTCGAAATTGGAAACAGAACTTACTTCCAACCATTTTTCCTGTGCTGCACTCCAAACCTCGAAGTCGTAAGTCATTGCTGATGCAAAACCTGTATCGCCACCGCAAAGCCTTAATATCCTGTAAGGCAACTCCAAATCTTCCAAAATAGATTTAACGTGTTCTACCATTTCTTCCAAAACAGCATAAGAATTTTCAGGTTTCTCGATTCTTACAATCTCTACCTTTTCGAATTGGTGAAGTCTGTTCAAACCTCTTACGTGTGCACCATAACTTCCCGCTTCTCTTCTATAACACTGGGAAAAAGCGGTATTCTTGATTGGCAAATCTTTCTCGTCAATAATCACATCTCTGTAGATATTGGTCACTGGAACTTCTGCCGTTGGAATTAAATATAAATCATCTGCACCCACATAGTACATTTGTCCTTCTTTATCGGGCAATTGTCCAGTTCCGTAACCAGAAGCTTCGTTCACAACGTGTGGAACGTTCACTTCCTGATAACCTGCATCTGTATTTTTGTCCAAGAAATATTGAACCAAAGCTCTCTGCAATCTAGCACCTTTCCCAAAATAAACAGGAAAACCAGCACCAGCTACTTTAACGCCTAATTCAAAATCAATCAAGTTATATTTCTTAGCCAGTTCCCAATGCGGAATTGCACCTTCACCAAGACCATCCACTGTTGTAGATTCGTAAACAATCTCGTTATCATCGGCAGAAACGCCGGCAACTACTTTTTCGTAAGGGATATTTGGGATTTGATAAAGAATATTGAGAAGTGTTTTCTCAGCTTCATTCAACTCATTTTGTAATTCTTTGCTGGACTCTTTGTATTGCGACGTTTGGGATTTGGCAGCTTCTGCTTCCTCTTTTTTTCCGTCTTTCATCAGAATTCCGATTTCTTTGGAGATTCTGTTCATTTCGGAAAGTTGTGAGTCTAGCTCAAACTGTAATCTTTTTCTTTCGTCGTCAGCATTTACCGCTGCATCGACCAAATCTAATTCCTTGAAGTTTCTTTTCTTCAAGCCTTCCAAAACGCGCTCTTTGTTCTCGCGCAAAAAATTAACCTGTAACATAGTTTGGTTGTTGGTTGATAGTATTTCGTTATCAGAATAATTATTCTAATTTTCTGACAATTGCAAATTTAAGGATTTTCTTTGATGATTTCCACAACATTTCTCTGTCCTGGAACCTTAGTGAATTTTAATTCATTATTATACCAAAGTTTTGATATCTGAAAGAGCGAAGGTGTCCAGCTATATTCAATTCTTATAGTATCCACTCTATAATCAATATCAGTAACCTCGTCGACAACTTTAGAATAACGAATTAGAAAATTGGAATAATATATTTTTTCTTCTGGATTAGAGGTAACTTCATCCTTCAATAGTCGGATAGCACCTGCTGGATAATCCATATAAACTACAGTATCTGCATCTTTCGGGAAAGTTTGTCCGGTAATGGGTTTATTAGCAGTAGTTTCGTCTAAGAGATCCAATAAAGTAACAGCAGAATAAGAACCATCAATTTTTGAGTTTAACAAATCTTGTCCATTAGTCGCGCTTTTAACATAAAGCATCAGAACCTGATCGATGACTTGTACATCATCTTCGTTATCTCCTCTGCAAGACAATAACAAAACAACTGCTGTTAAAATTATGGATATTCTTAGTTTCATCTTTGCAAAGATAGAATATTAATACTTATATTTTTCCTGAATATACTCTATATACCAAGCACAAATTACTGCATTATAGGTTTTGAAATTTGTAAATTCTTTTTTCCTTTTGGTTTCCAAATAGCTTTTCATGTTTTTAGTCAACTTTTGATAATAAGGCCAATCTGCATTATTCATTCTCTTCAAAACCATCTTCCAAGGAAAAAAATATCTAATAGAATCTTTTATTTTCTGAAGAAAAAATTGGAATCCGGAAACACTAAGTTCTTTTTTGTCAAAACTTATATTCTGAGGTTGGAAAAAGTACTTTTCTAAAACGTAATCATAAAGCTTTTTATTTTCACGGAATTCAAAAGGAACTTTTCTGTAAAACTCAACCAATTCTTTGTCCCAAAGAGGAAAATAAGTTTCGAAACCAAAATATAAAAATACCTGAGATGAGTGGAAAATAAATTTTGCTAATTTTTCCTGAATATCCCATTCTTCAACAGACATATTAAAATCACCGGAGAAATATGATTTTGCAATTGGATCTAAACTTTGCTGAAGTCTTTGTTGAATTTGATGTTTTCTTTTATTATTCTTTTGAGTGAAAATAAAATATTTGGATTCTATAAAAGCTGGAAGATTATGAAAATCAATATTATTTTTCACGGTTTTCTTCATATAACTTCCGCCCAAAAAATCGCCAGAATGTCCTGGTAAAAAAACAGAATTTTCAGGAATTAAATTTTTATTTTTAAGCTCAATCACTGCAAAATATTCCATCAAATAAGGCATTGAATAGCCATTTGCTGCAAAATCCAAATAATCTCGAAATGATTGATCTGACTGGATTTTTTCAATATCAATCTCAGTGAAATTTATAAAATGCCAATCATAGCCTAACTCTTCTGCTACTTTTCTACTAATTGGAACTTCCGGATTATCTTTTCCGTAAGTAAAACAAATTACTTTTTCATAATTCATTTTCTTCAATAAACTGACAATTAAGCGAGAATCATAACCGCCACTAAGAGGAACAACAGCAGTTCTTCCATTTAGAAATGATACTAATTTCTCTGCAACCTGCATTAAAACCTGTTCTGAATCTACTGCTAAATCTTCAAATGATTTTTCGAAGAAAGAATCAGTTATAAAGTTTTTGTATTGTGTTGCTTTTCGCTCAAGACTAGAGATTTTTAGAATTTGATTAGCGTTTGTTTTATAAATGTTTTTATCCAAAGTTTCATTAGACAAAACGAACCCAGCCGTTTCATATTCATCAACCGCAGGCTTATTGAAATCAAATGCATTTGTAAGATTCAAAATAGCTTCCCAATAATCTGAGATTACTATTCGATTTTTATTAATTTTATAGAAAAGAGGAAAAAAATTAACCGCATCGCTTACAAGATAATAGTCGTTTTCAGAAACAACAATGAATGAAAACAGACCATTAACTTTTTTACAAATCTGTTCCAGAGAAACTGTTTGCAATTCTTTACTGATATAATCAACAGCTTCTTGATTACGATAAAGATTGTGATTTTCATCAAAAAAATAACCTATGAAAGATAGGTTCTCATTTTGAATCCAAGAATAGGTATCATTACCTTTTAATAGAAGTTTAACTTCCATTCTTTTGTTTGTTTTTAATTTTATGTAAAATTAGTTTTATTTCTGACCTCGAAAATACAAAATCATTGATACTAAAGTGCGTCAATTGATAAAAATTCCAAAGTAAAATAATTGATGAAACACAATACGAAAGGGAAGTTACAATACAAACTCCTAAAATTCCTAATCTTGGAATAAGAAAAACAGAAGTGATAATTGTAACTATAAAACCTATAAATGATTTGATATTTAGAATTTTCAATTTGTTGATTCCGGCAAAATAGAACCCAACAATATTGCTGACTGCAATCGCCAAAATCCCCGGTGATAAAACTAAAATGATCAGTTTGGTCTGTGAAAAATCTTTTCCAAAAATCCAAGTATAAAATTGAGCAGGTAAAAGCAAGACAACGCCAATAAATAAAGCTGTTGTTATGAAACTGATTTTGACCGATAGTTTTGTTTTGAGAATTAATCCTTCTTTATTCTCATCATTCAAAGCCTCCGAATATAAAACAAGTGCAAGACTTCTGCTGACTGTCCAAATAGCTTCAGAAAATGCAACACCCACAGAAAAAACACCGACACTAGCAATACCTTTATAGTATTCTAAAAAATAAAATGAGACTCTATTATTAAGAAATTGTACAAATGCACTTAGTTGTGTTTTCCAACCATAGTTGAATAAATGAGTTACTACTTCTTTTTCAAAAGAGATATTCCTTATGCTGCATCTTTTTAGAAGTCCTACAGAGCTTATCAAGAACAAAATTACAAAACAAAAAATCTGAGCCAAAAAGTAAGACTCGACGGTCATTATTTTCAGAAAAAATATAATCGCGAAAATAAAAACAATGTGGACCAACAACTGTAAAATGGCGTATAAATTATACAACCTAACTTCCTGTTTGCCAATAAAAAAATTAACATTAGCAGCCAATAATGACGAAAAAACAGAAAGTGGAATAAGATAGAGAAGATAATCTTGTTGATGGAATAAACTAACAAGTAACGGAACGGATATACCTACCAATACAGACCAAATATAGGCATATCCTAAAAGCTTTTCTATTTTGTATTTGGATGCAAAATATGACACGCTACTTCCCGCAAAAATATTGCTAAAAAACACAACAATAGCAAGGTCCAAAGTCACAATAGAGATAGTTCCCTTCCCTTCGCTGCCCCACATATTGGTAGAAAAAATAATCAATCCGAAATTCAATATCAGCATCAAAAATCGGGAAACAAATGTTTCTGCTACTGCTTTATACTTCACTTTTCAGATTGTTTTACAAAATCTACAAATGTTTGCTTAATTAGATTCCAATTGTATTTTTTTTCATAACTGGCTCTCGCATTTTTAGCGTGCTTGTCATAAAGACTCGGTTTCTCAGTATAATTTATAATCAAATCCGCAATTAATTCTGAGTTTTCAGGCTCAACCAAATATCCGAATTTTGAAACATCTATATGGTTTCTAATCGCTTTCAAATTGGTATAAATAACCGGCTTACCAGACGCAGCATAATAAAACAATTTGATTGGCAAAGAGTTGTTGTACTCAAAGTTTTTTTCTCTCAAATCAAAACAGATATCTGCCTCAGAATACGAGCTTGTGAATGTTTCAAAACTTGTAGGTTTTACAATAGAGATATTTTCCCAAGCATATTTTTCTAAAAGTTGATTGAAATGTTTGGCATCAGAATCTCTTTTAGGTGCTCCAACAATTAAAATGGATATTTCTAAATCTGGCTTTCTTTTTCGTACTAAATCTATCGCTTTAAAAAAATTATCTATTCCATCTTCTTTAGAAATTCTTCCCGTGCAACAAAGCGTAATTTTATTTTTTGCAATTTGTTTGATATTCTTTTCAATGTAGATATCATCCGGATAATAAGCCTGTGTTAGATTCTTTTTGAATGGAAACAAATACATCAAAGGGAATTTTTTAGAATCTTCCCCAAAAATAAAATGTGTACTCAGAAATCCTGCATACATCTGAATCAGAAAAAACTTAATCAGATGAAAAGGTTTCAATAGCCACGAATAGGGTTGTAACATTCTGAATGACGGATACCATTCTGTAATATCATAAATGATACTTGTTTTTTTTATTTTTTGGAATTTTCCCGCTGCAATAATAGCCAATGGCTCCGAACAAATAATGACATCTGGTTGAAAGTCGTTACAAATTTTAAGCAATATATCTTTTTTTTGCTTTGCTGATTGTTCTAAGATTGAATATGATTCGATTTCAATTCCATCAATAATGCCTTTGTAACCAGAAGACAAACTGCAAATTTTCACCTCAAAACCCTTCTTTACAAGTTCTACTGCCTGATGATAAAAAATACGATCATCATTATATCTGTGTGCAGTTGTCAGGAAAAGAACTTTCAAAATTATGTTTTGAAATTAATTGAAAAGATGAATCAAATTATTAAATTGACGATGCCCAGCTTCTGGCAAATGGCTGTAAAAAATGACTTAGAAAATCCAAATAAGTATTTTTTGAAAAATCGAAAACTTCGATGTTTTTTGACAATTCGCCACTTCTGATTTTGGTTTTAAAGTCTGATAGTTTCAGGGTTTTCACTTCTCCATTTTCTACGTAGCTGGCTTTCATTCTATCAAACAATCCAAGATCAAATTCGGCATCCAGTTCTCTCATTACTTTTCCCAGTGCATCAATACTGCAGCCAGAAGCGGCTTCTTTCTCTTCATCAACACAGATGATAATGAACTGATTTTTTTCGATTTTGAAAGAAGAAGACAGTTCTTTTCCATGAGCTGCCCAATCGCTCAAGAAATCATATAGTTTCTCCGCAATTACTTTACTTTCTTTCGCGGTAAAAGGTCTTGACGCGGGATATATAATAACTCGGTAATCGTTTGTTTCTACAATACTGGATTCCTCGATTTTCATAAGAAGGGATTTATTATTTACAAAATCACTTGACAGCGATTTTATCTATCATTTAAAAATATAAAATTACGGATTTTTATTCAATTTTCTAAAAACGAAAAAACCTAGAATATTATCTAGGTTTTATATTTCAAAAAAAGTGTTTAGAATTACAGATCTTCCGCTTCTGCCAAAAGTTCTACAATATCTTTGACTTCTACTTCTGTATTTTTATTGAAGTGCTTCACACCATCTGTCATCATTGTATTACAGAAAGGACACCCCGTAGCAATCACTTTTGGTTCGAATGAAAGCGCTTCTTCTGTTCTTTCGATATTGATGTCTTTATTTCCTTTTTCTGGTTCTTTAAACATCTGCGCCCCGCCAGCTCCGCAACATAATCCGTTGGTTTTGCAACGTTTCATTTCTACTAATTCTGCATCGAGTTTTTCCAAAAGCATTCTTGGCGCTTCATATTCGTCATTAGCTCTTCCAAGGTAACAAGGATCGTGGAATGTGATTTTTTTTCCTTTGAAACTTCCTCCTTCGATTTTCAATCGGCCTTCATTCATCAAATCTTTCAGGAATTGTGTATGATGCAAAACCTGATAATTCCCGCCAAGACTTGGATATTCGTTCTTCAAAGTATTGAAACAATGTGGGCAAGCTGTTACGATTTTTTTGACTTCGTAAGCGTTCAGTACTTCAATGTTGGTCAAAGCCATCATTTGGAAAACAAACTCGTTTCCGGCACGTTTTGCAGGGTCTCCCGTACAAGATTCTTCTTGTCCCAGAACAGCGAATTCTACTCCGATTTTATTCAGAATTTTGCAAAATGCACGTGTGATTTTTTTCGCACGATCATCAAAACTTCCAGCACAACCAACCCAAAAGAGAACTTCGGGAGATTTGCCTTCAGCAGCGTAATCTGCCATTGTTTTTATATTGAAATCCATTTGTTGTAAAATGTATTTTGTATTAATGTAAATGTCCTTTACTTCAATATTAATCGTTAGCCCAATTCAATCTGTCAGCTTGATTATATTGCCAAGGTGCGGCATTATTTTCGACGTTTGTCATCATTAAATTTAATTCTTGAGGAGCTGCGGATTGTTCCATTACCAAGAATCTTCTCATTTCGAAAATAATGGAAAGCGGGTCAATCAAAACAGGACAAGCTTCTACACAAGCATTACAAGTGGTACAAGCCCAAAGTTCTTCTTTGGTAATATAATCGTTCAGTAGCTTTTTACCATCATCAACAAACTTACCCCCGTTTTTATTAAGATTTTTTCCGACTTCTTCCAGACGATCTCTGGTTTTCATCATAATCAATCTTGGAGACAATTTTTTACCTGTGATATTAGCAGGACAAACCGATGTACATCTTCCACATTCGGTACAAGAATAAGCACTCATCAATTGATGTTGATTCAAATCAAAAATATCTTCTGCTCCAAATTTTGAAGGAACTCCTACCTCGCCTTCTGCAGGAGCTGCATAAGGATCTGCATTCGGATCCATCATTAACTTGATTTCTTTAGTTACAGTATCCAGATTATTAAATTCCCCTTTTTTCTCAAGATTCGCAAACCAAGTATTTGGGAATGCTAAAATGATATGAAGATGTTTGGAATAATATAGATAATTCATAAAGAAAAGAATGCCAACAAAGTGAAACCACCAAGCCGATTTCTCAATAATATGAAGGGTTTCTAAACTGAAATTTCCAAAGAAAGGAAATAGATGTTTTGAGATTGGAAAGTTTGAACTAAAACGAGTTGAATCTGCATAGAAATCTGCTCCGTTCATTGTGAAGAAAGCGACCATCAAAGCAAACTCAATAATCAAAATCCAATTGGCATCTTGTTTTGGCCAACCGAATAATTCTTTCATCGTTAATCTTTTGACACCATAGAAATTTCTTCTGATGAAAAATACGACGACTGCTAAGACAACCAAAGCCGCTAAAATTTCTAAAAATCCTGTGAAAAATGCGTAGAAAGAATCTCCTAAAACACTTTGCAAAAATCTGTGCGTTCCAAAAATACCATCAATGATAATTTCTAATAACTCGATATTAATAATGACAAATCCAACATAAACGAAAATATGCAAAATCCCTGCGATAGGACGTTTCACCATTTTGCTCTGTCCAAGTGCCACTCTGGTCATTATTGCCCAACGTTCCGCTTTTCTGTCGGTTCGGTCAATTTCTCTTCCGAGTTTTATATTGCGATATAATTCTTTCAGGCTTTTAGCAAACAAGCCGAAACCTGCAATCAATAAAATCAGAAATATTACATTGTCAATATATTGCATAGATTATTTTTTATCTGCGTTTTTACCAAAAACCGAGAAGTTCACATATCTTTTCGGATTAGCTTTGAAATCTTCTACCAAAGCATTCAGGTTTTTAGAAGTCTTTTCAAGATTATTGTAAAGCTCTTCATCTTTCGCCAATTTACCAAGAGAACCTTCTCCGTTTTGTATGCCGGAAATAACGTTATTCAGTTTACCAGCCGTTTGGTTGAATTGGTCAATTGTTCCGTTCAATTTATCAATATCTACACGTTCTGCAACAGATCCAAATTTATCCAAAGTTTTGTTGGCTGTAACCATTGCATTGTTAGCATTAGCTACTACTTCGTGTAGACCTTTTTCGTTATTGGCAAGGATAGCATTTGTTCTGTCAGATGCGCCTTTGAAAGATTCGATGGTTCTGTTAAGATTTGACAACAACAATTTGATTTCTCTTCTATTTTGCTCATCGACAATTTTATTTGTACTTGCTAAAGTTGAATCCAACTTCAGTAACACATTTGATAATTGATCTTTAACTGGTTTTACTTGGGAAGAAAGAGAGTTAAGCATAGACAATTGATAATTTCCTTTCAGCGTATCACCATCTTTGGCAATTCCTCCTCCATAAGCAAGGTTGATTTTCATTTCTTTTCCAGACATCAATCCTGGTTCAAAAATCTCTAATGTAGAATTTTTTGAAAACTCAAAATTATCATCTATTGTCAATTTAACAACAAAATGTAATCTGCCATCTTTTGTAGTTATCGGTTTTATTTCATCTACTTGTCCTACCTTCAATCCATTTATAGAAACCGGATTGGAAACAGAAAGTCCTTCTACATTATCATACTTGGCATAGAAAGCATTATCTGTTGTGAAAAGGTTTTTACCTTTCATAAACTGATAAAGTACAACGAAACCAATTATGGCGAATATAGCGATTAATCCTGTTTTTAATTCTTTACTTAACTTCACGTTTTATTTGGGTTTTACTAATTAGCAAATATAAGAATATTGGGTTTATAATTGATATAAATAAAAAACAACAAAAGCGACAATTATGCCGCTTTTGTTTATATTGATAAATGTTGGGAAATTATTGCTGAGCTGCCTTATCCCAAACTTCGATTCTAAAATCTTTGATGTTGGCATTATCCTGAAGACTCTTCAAGAATGCACCTGTAAACTGCTGAGAGTTTTGCTGGTTGATAGATTCTGTAATCTGTTTGATATCACCTGGCAATTTGTTAGTTTTAACAGATTTTTTAACCACCAGATAAACACCTGTCATCCCTTCAACTGGCTGAGACAATTTGTTGGTTGCTACTCCAAATGCTGCACCAGCAACTTTAGGTTCCATAGCGCCATTTACAGCTGGGTTGAACAAGTTAACATCTGCATTTCCTTTTGTAGTTCCAAATGCTTTCGCTGCTTGGTCAAGAGTAGAATATTTTCCTGCATTAATTTTTTCAATAATTTTCTTAGCAAGAACTTTATTTTTTACAATTGGCTCAATTTGGTCTCTTACCGTTTCCGGATCAGCAAGACCTTCATCCTGTTTTCCTACAACGTAAGCAACAATTCTGTCGCCTGTTCCTTCTACTGTGAAGATATCTGTATCTCCAATATTTCTTTTCTTATCGAAAGCCCAAGCAATCACATCGCCATCCTTGTCTGTGTTAAGACCTGGAAGTGTTCCTTGGAAACGACCAACTGTTTTAGGATTATCAAATCTGTATTTGTTTTTCTCTGCTAAGCTTTTGAATTGATTGAAGCTTTTACCTTCAGTCTGTTGAATGAATCTTGTTGCCTGAGTAAGAACTTGATTTTCTGTTTTGTCAGAAGCTTTGATATTTTTAGCTAAGTGTGCAATTTTATAAGTCATAGCACCACTTTTCTTATCTTCAACATTGATAATGTGGTATCCGAAAGCTGTTTCTTGTAATCCAGTCGCTCCTTTAGGATTATTTGCTAAAAAGCTTAAATAGCCTGGTGCAAACTGACTTGCTGGAGTTGTCCAACCCACACTTCCGTTTCTTTCTACTGCATTTGGCTCATCAGACAATTTCAATCCGTCAGCAAATTTTGCAGGGTCAGCTTTGATTACTGCTAACAAACTATCTGCAGTTTTCTTCGCTGCTTCCTTTGTTCTGGTTGCTGTAGATCTTTCCGCTCCTTTATAACCAATCAAGATATGTTTTGACAATGTAGAATCAGAAGCTTTTTTATCTAGCAATTTAGACACTACATAAAGCGTTTGCTCTTTGTAAGGGCCAAAAGTTTGTCCAATAGCTGCAGTTGCAATTTTATCTTTCAGCTCAGCTGGCAATTGAGCTGGGCTTACATACTGAGGAATGAAAGGTACATCAGAATTCAATTCTACAAACATAGAATCGTTCTTTGTATTTTGGAAATTTTCTGCTCCGTTAGAAGCATCAGTTCCTTTAAGGTATAATTTGTTGATTTCGTTTAAAGTTGCAGCATCATCCTGAGCACTTGGTACAGCTGGGAAATATGCATAAGCCAAATTTCTGCTCGCAGCAGCTTTGAATCTTGTTGGATGCAATTTGATATAATCTGCAAGATCTTGAGTCGTCACTTTTACGTTATTCTTTTTAGCGAACTCAAGGTAATCAACTTTTACAAAATCGATGTTTGCCATATCATCACGGAATTTGATCATCAATTCAGCTTCTTTTTTGCTGGTTGTGATTCCTGAAGTCAGGTTTCCGAATAACATTCTGGCCATCATTCTGTACTCGATTGATTTTTTGTTTTTCAACCAATAAGAATAATTTTCAGGACTAGTCGCTTGTGCTTTTTCTATTTCAGATTTAATTTCCTGAAGTTTGAAATTACCTTTCTCATCAAAATATTGTTGATTTTGAGCGAACATTGGATCATACTGCAATTGGCTCCAGAAAATATCATCCGTCAACTGAAGACCCATTTTTTCAAACTGCTGCTTGATTAATTTTGACTGTACAAGAATCTGCCAAGCCTGCTCCTCAAGACCTTTTGTAGGTTGACCTTGCTGCTGAGCCTGTTGCTGCATGATGAATAACTGGTCGTTGTACTCATCTCTCGTGATATCTTCGCCATTCACTTTACCAAAAACGTTCGGGTTTTTTGAGAACATCTTATCAAAAGTATCTGCGTTGAAAAGAAACGACACCAACCCTAAGGCTATTACACCTAACAGAAGCCATGATCTCTTTCTAATTTCGCCTAAAATTGCCATTTTATATTATGTGTTTATAATCAGTTTGCGAAAATACATATTTTTAGCAGAATAGGAAAATTATTTGGATACATTTGTGAATGTGCAATATAAAATAAGAAAAACCTCTAGATTTAGAGGTTTTTTGTTTACTTATCGTTTTTCTTATCGAGAACTTTTTCCCGCATTTTTCCTTCCGTCTGGAATAATTTCAGAACCTGTTGTGGTGTAAGAATTTTTAAAAATTTATCAGCATAAGTTCTTCTGTTGTTTAGAAGTTGCTGACCAACATCAAAACTTTGATTAAGTCTTCTCGTAGCTTCTTCGTCCGAAAGATTTCCAATGTTATTTTCTACAAGAAATTTTTCTTTAATCTGCTTCTGATTAGTTTGATATTCAGCATAAAGCGCTTTGAACTCGTCTTGTTTATCTGCAGAAATATCAATATCATCGATGACGATATTTTCCTTCATCTTTTGTAGAAAAAGAGAACGTTCTTTTGTAGACATATTGTTCACCACTTCTCTTTTCTCCTGTGTATTCATACTTCTCCATTCGGAAGTTCTGGGAATATTGGTCTGTCTTTGCATAGTTCCAACTGGCGATAACGATGAAGAACTGCCACGCAAGCTAGAATTCGAACCCGAATTAGACCTTAAATTTGTAGTTCCGGATCTTCTGTCTTGTCCACTAACTGTGTGAGCAGAAAAGAATCCGGCAATTAAAATAGTCAATAACAATTTTTTCATTTCTCTCTATTTTGTTATTAATTATAAAGATCAAGATAAACATCTTGCTCACTATTTCTATCCAAATCTTTCAATTGGTCTGGCGTAAAAGCCACTAAAACCTTCTCCACTTCTGACTCAGATTTTCTTTTAGTTTCTACAGCGTAATCTTGTCGGTCGGTATTATTAAAAGATTTTGCATTAGAAACATTTACTTTAGCAGAAGCGATGTGATGATTTTTAACATTTTGTTTTTTGATAACATCTGTATGATGATCTTCAGTCACAGTGCTATTTGCCAATTGTTCTGATGTATTGCTTTTAGGCTCATTAATATTATAAACAGAATCTACAATTGGTTTTTGACTAGCAAAGCTTTGTGTTTCAGAAGAATTATCGAAGCCTAAAAACGCTGTAAGTCCTGCAATCAAAACTACTGCAGCGGCAGCCATCCATTTGAAATTCAGAGAGAAAACTTTTGCTTCTTTCTGAACAACAGGAGTTTTCTCGCCAATAGCTTTCAAAATCACTTGATCCTGAAGCGTTTTGAAAAACTCATCCGAAGGTTCCGGATACGGTGTCTTTCTGTTCAGTTTTTCTATATCAATTTTCATTTGCTCTTATTTTATTTTTTTATCAAATGAAATGTTAAAAACATTTCATCATTATTCTCTTATTATTTTAAAACTCTTCCGAGTAGTTGTCCTTTATATATTGTTCCACCTTATCTTTGGCGTAATGATAATTGGTCTTCAAAGTTCCGACAGACATATCTAAAATCTTCGAAATCTCTTCATAAGGCAAATCATCATAATAACGCATATTAAAAACCAATTTCTGCTTTTCTGGCAACGTCTGAATTGCTTTTTGGAGCAATATCATAATCTCTTCTCCATCTTTTCCGGCATTATCAGCGACTAGATTCTGCATATAATATTCTGCATCTTCATCTGTCTTTCTCATCCGGTTCATTTTGTTGAGTTGCTGCAAAGCCTCATTGGTTGCAATTCTGTAGAGCCAAGTGTACAATTTGCTGTCACTCTTGAACTGGTGAATATTCTGATACGCCTTGATAAAAGTATCCTGTAAAACATCCTGAGCTTGGTCGTGATCCACAATCAATCGTCTGATATGCCAATAAAGGCGACTCTGATAGATATCCATCATCGCGCGCAAACCTTTCTCTACAGTTTGAGGTGCAGTTAAAAGCTTTACAATTTCCTCATCCTTGAGCTTCATTCAGATGTTTCGTTGTTTTGATTAAAAAATAAGACCAAAGTTAAATTATTTTTTCAATTTTCTCCGAAAACCTCAATCTAAAATCAAGCCTTTTCGATTAATAAGTGGTTTCAATTCATCAAATTATTACCTTTGTTAGATGCAAACAGTAATTATTGGTTCGGGAAACGTAGCTTATCATCTCGTGAAAGCTTTTAAGCAAAATAATATTGAAATTCATCAGATGTTTGGCAGAAATGAAGCTGAATTATTAAAAATTTCGACTGAATTCAACATTCCTTTTTCAACTAATCAATTGGAAGATGCAGAACTTTATATTATTGCCGTTTCCGATTCTGTCGTGGAAAATGTTTCAGAATTGATTAAAAATGAAAATGCACTCGTTGCTCATACTTCGGGTTCACTTCCAATGGAAATTCTGAAAGGTAATTACAGAAAAGCCAGTTTCTATCCTCTGCAGACTTTCTCTAAAACCAAAGATCTGGATTATTCCAAAATTCCATTTTTCATTGAGGCTGAAAATCAGATTGATGAAAAATCATTATTTGAACTTGCTTCAATTATTTCTGAGAATGTCGAAACCTCAGACTATGAAAAGAGAAAATACATTCATCTGACAGCCGTTTTTGCCTGCAATTTCGTGAATCATCTTTTTGCAAGAGCTAAAGAAATTTCGGATTCTCAGAATTTAGATTTCAATTATTTTATTCCGTTGATTGATGAAACTGTTGAGAAAATTCATCATCTGGAACCAAAATTGGCTCAAACCGGACCGGCAGTAAGACGTGACGAAAGAGTCCTGAAGCTTCACGAAGACTTGATTGCGGATGAAGAGCATTTGAAGATTTATAAACTGATGAATGAATCCATTAAAAAAATGTATCAATAATTCTGTAACATTTTCTATAATCTTACACTAATTATTTGAAAACAGAAAATATAGAAATTATGAAATCTCTCAAAAAATTAGTCATTCTTCCTTTGTTATTATTAGGATTAATTGTTTCCGCACAAGAAACGGCCAACCGTTTCTTCTATGAACTGACATATAAACCGAAAAAAGATTCAACAAGATTGGATAAAGTAATGACAACGCTTGACATTGCTAAAGACAAATCGATCTATCAGGATTTCACTTTACCTGCACAAGATTCCATCATCAAATCTGCAGTTGAAGAAATGGAAAAAACAAAGACCTTCAAGGATATGTCCAAAATGATAAGATGGCCAAAGTTCTCCTATAAAATCTACAAGAATTATCCTGCAATGACAGAAATGTACGTTGACAGAATCAACAGAAATCTTTTTGCCTACGAGGAAAGTCTAAAATTTGATTGGAAAATCCTGACTGACAAAGAAAAAATTGGAACTTACAACACCCAAAAAGCTACAACTGAGTTTGGAGGAAGAAAATGGACTGCTTGGTTCTCAACTGATATTCCTTTCCAAGATGGACCTTACAAATTCTACGGATTGCCTGGGTTGATAGTAAAAATCGAAGACGATGAAAAAAATTACTCTTGGTTATTATCTGGTAACAAATCGGTGAAAGACTGGAAAGAATTCACTTACGCAGAAGAAGTTAATGCAAAATATGGGATGAGCAATGAGAAGAAAACGATTGCTAAAGATAAATTTGAAAAAGCTTATGCTGCCTTCAAACAAGATCCGATGGCAGAAGTAAGAACTCAGGTTCCACAAAATATGCTTTCTATGAAAATGCCAGGAAGCGACCTTACCATTGGAGAAATGTTGAAGAATCAGGAGAAAATGCTAAACGATTTCTTCAAATCTACAGACAACCCAATAGAAGTTCAACAGGTTATAGAGAAAAAGAAAAAATAAACATAAAGCCGGAAATTAGTTTCCGGTTTTTTTATGACAAACATCTTATTTAGATTAATTTGAAATAAGCTATCTTTGTAGTCCAAAAATTTTAGTCTTGCAAACAAAACACATCGATAAACTCTGTTGTTTTCCGAAAAATAAAATCGGGAAAATTCTTGGTTATGATAATGAAAACCTTCAGATGCCAACCAAAATCATCGAAATGGGATTGCTTCCAGAAACCACTTTCAGAGTTCTATATCAAGCTCCTTTTAACGGACCGCTTTACATAGAATACGGTTCGGATAAAACCAGAATCGCCCTGAGAGAAGCAGAAGCAAGATTTATTCAGGTAGAAGTTTCAGAATAATGCAGGACAAAAAGCAAAAACAAATTCTTTTGGTAGGGAATCCCAACGTCGGGAAATCCACAGTTTTCAATATTCTTTGTAACAGAAAACAAAAAACGGGAAACTATGCTGGTGTTACAGTTGCCAGCCATTCCGGAAATTACATTTACAAAAACGAGGAAGTCGAGGTTATCGATTTGCCCGGTTCTTACAGCATCTACCCGACTTCTGAGGACGAGGCTATTTTTTCACGTTATCTGATCCAGGAAGACTATTCCGGCGTTGTTTACATTGCTGATGCGATTAATATGAGAAGAAGCTTGCTTCTTTTTCAGCAGATTCAGGATTTGGGAATTCCTGTGATTTTGGTGGTCAATCAAGTGGATGAAGCCGAAAAACGAGGAATCAAAATTGATATTTCTAAGCTTTCGCAGATTCTTAATATTCCTGTTTTCGAAACAAACGCAAAACAAAATTTGGGAATAGAAACCGTTCGTGAAGCGGTTTTTAACAATAAATTCAAAATTG
This sequence comes from Epilithonimonas zeae, assembly GCF_900141765.1. NCBI lineage: Bacteria > Pseudomonadati > Bacteroidota > Flavobacteriia > Flavobacteriales > Weeksellaceae > Epilithonimonas > Epilithonimonas zeae. The sequence continues at coordinate 62,707 of NZ_FSRK01000002.1, forward strand.
CGGAGACTAATTCTTTCGAAATTCCATTGGAACAGAAAGCCTTGGTTTACAAGGTTTCATCTAACACAACCGAGAAAAATCTCTATAAAATCTGGACACTTTTAGCTGCCGATACTTATCTTGGAAAAATTGAGAACATCCACGAAATCATCACGCAGGAAGATTCAAAATGCAGTGTTCCAAAGCGTTTACAAATACAGGAAACGATAAGAAGATATCAAAATATTGATAAAATAACTTCTCAAATTACTGAGAAAAAACCTCAGTTAAAAGAATTACTGACGGAAAAATTAGACAAAGTTTTAGTTCATAAAGTTTGGGGTTATGTCGTTTTCTTATTAATTCTATTATTAATTTTTCAAAGTGTTTTCTTCCTTGCAGAATATCCGATGACTTGGATTGAGAATTTCTTCACTTGGTTGTCAGAATTTTCAGGCGAACGTCTTCCTGAAGGGCCAATCAATTCTTTGGTTTCCAGCGGAATTATTCCTGGAATTGGTGGAATTATGGTTTTTGCACCACAGATTGGAATTTTGCTTTATTTCCTTTATCTTCTGGAAGATTCCGGATATATGGCGAGAGTTGTTTTCCTTATGGACAGAATGCTTAGACCTTTCGGATTGAACGGAAAAAGTATCGTTCCATTAGTTTCCGGAACTGCTTGTGCAATTCCAGCGATAATGTCAACCAGAAATATTGAAAACGTCAAAGAAAGATTGATTACCATTCTTGTAACGCCTTTTATGACTTGCTCTGCGAGGCTTCCGATTTACAGTATTATTATCGGATTGATTATTCCTGACCAAAGTTTTTACGGCATCAAATACAGAGCAATTGCACTGATGATAATGTATCTGATAGGATTTTTGATGGCATTATTTTCATCATTTATTTTGAAAAGTTTCATCAAAACCAAAATAAAAAGTTTCCTGGTAATGGATTTGCCGACTTACAAAATGCCTTTGTTTGGATATGATTTTAAATTGGTTTTAGGTAAGGTCTGGGAGTTTATTTCCGGCGCTGGAAAAGTGATTTTCACTGTGAGTATTATTCTTTGGGCTTTGAGTTATTTTGGCCCGCCACAACATAAAGATGAGATTTTAGCAACAGAATCTTCCCTTGACCATTCTTATCTTGGAAGAATCGGAAGAACGATGGAACCAGCCATTGCTCCGCTTGGTTACGACTGGAAAATGGGAATCGGAATTTTGACAAGTTTTGCGGCGAGAGAAGTTTTCGTAGGAACTTTATCAACGCTTTACAGTCTGGACGATGAAGCTCCTGAAGGAAAATTAATAGAAAAAATGAGATTGGATGTAAAACCAAATGGCGAAAAAGTTTTCAGTTTTGCAACCGGTGTTTCGATTTTACTTTTCTATGCATTTGCGATGCAATGTATTTCTACAATTGCTGTCGTTTACAGAGAAACGCGAAGCCTGAAATGGACGATGTTACAAACAGTTTCAATGACATTTTTGGCATACTTTTCGGCTTTGATTATTTATCAAATTTTAAAGTAAATTTAAAATGGACAATTCATTAACCTTACAATATGTAATTATAGGACTTATCGTTTTAACGGCTGTTTATGCAATTGTCAGAAAGCTTACAAAAACATTTTCCAAAAAAGATAACGGAAAAAACTGCGGTCCGGATTGTGGCTGTTCTTAATGTAAAAACATTAGTTTTAGAAATTTATCGTAATTTCGGATTTCAAAAACTAATCGAATGAAAAAAACACTTACATTATTTGCATTTCTATTTGTATTTTTTTCTTACTCACAGTCTCCTTCATCTACTAAAAAATGGAATGAATATCATAATCGATACGAATATTTTGACAGTGAAGGAAACCTTATTGGATATGAAAAATACAATGATTATAAAAAACAGTGGGAGTACTATTCTGAGAACAAACCCAAATCAAAATTTAATAGGTCTGATGTAGAATTAAACACTTCTTTATCCGCTTCCGATATTGAATATGCAAAAGCTATCGGGCTATCTAAAGCCTTGAAAGAATCCAAAGAAATCACAGAACGTATAGACTACTATCAAAGTATTATACAAAAAAAATACAATAATTTGTCCGCAAAAATTAGGTCATCTAGCTTTACCGATGAGGACAAAGAAAAACTTCTTGAAGAATTTGATGAAAAGGTTATTTATGCCGATGAGACTTATACAGATATGTCATCGCATACAGTTGCAACTAACAAATTAAATTTTATTATTAGAAGTTATAATGATTTACTACAAAAATATTCCGACAAAACAATAAATCCCATTATTCAAAAAGTTGTACAGCTTGATGCTAAATTTGATTCTGCTCTTGTAAGTAAGGTACCAAAAGGCTTTAATTTTCATACTGCATCTTATGATGAAATTATGCAAAGTGGAACTTACAGCTATGTGATAAGAGAATATGTTTCTGCAAGAAATTCTTTCTCTAAATTAATGAATGAAGGAAATCTAACTTATGAAAAAGGAAATTCTCTGTATTCTAAAATGTTAATCGAATATTATAAAATTTCTGAGAAATGACCTTGAACCAATTAAGTACAATATCTGGTTTCTTAGCTGATATAGCTACAATAATTGCCCTACTTGGAATAGTTTACGCTTATTTCTTTTCAAGAAAACAAATACATTTTTCAACAATTGAAAAATGTATTAATGATTACAGACAATTGTATCACAAATATGAAGACAAATATGACAATCCTAAATTTTTAGGGCAATATTTAGATTTGGTTAATGAGGAATTATTTTATATTGAAAAAGGGTATTTACCAAAAGAAGTGTCTGAAGAATGGATTGATGGGATGATTGATTATTTACCATTTTTCAATAAATCAGAATTAGTTTTAAGTAGAAAATTCAATGAATTTCACATCTCTGAAAATGTAAAGAGTCGTCTGTATTCTTATCCTCGAATTTTAAAATTTATAACTGTAAAAGAAGAGATAGATTTTGAAAAAATTTTTCTTCCATTGTCTGATGAAGATGTGATTGAAATAAGGTCTTCTGAACGGAAAAAGCTTATAAAACTGCTTAAAAGAAATCTAAAATAAGTTTGTATTAAAACTAATCAATGCGAATCCTCACTTTTATTTTGCTCAATTTCTGCGTACTAACATTTGCACAGAATGACAGCATCAATAATAAAGTGATTTCCTACGACGACAAAATCATTCTTCGCCTTAATTTTGATACCAACATTGATAATTATGTTATTTCTTCCAAAGGATTAGATATAAAACCAAGGTTGAATCTCAACAATAAAATCAACACCACTATTGGGTTTGATTATAAAATCGTCAGTGCAACTGTATCTTTCGCTCCCAATTTTTTACAAGGGAACAACAACGGTTTAAAGGGAAAAAGCAGTTTTGCCAATTATACTTTCAGATTCTTTCCAAAAAACATTATTCAGACACTTTCATACAAGAATAGCAAAGGGTATTATATCAGTAATACTCAAGATTTCGTAAGCAATTGGCAAAGAGGTAAAGACCCTTATCTGACTTTTCCGAATCTCAGAATCCAAAGTTTTGGAGGTTCAACTTCTTATATTTTTAATAAGAATTTTTCTCTTAAAGGAATTTATTATCAAAAAGAATGGCAGGAAGCGAGCAGTGGAAGTTTTGTGCCGTCCATCAATTATGAATATGTCCTTTTTTCTGATAATCTGAACTCTATAAAATCCAGAGAACATCAATTGGATTTGAGTTTTGATGTTGGTTATCATTATAATTATGTTGCCACAAAACACTTTAATATTGCACCATTTGTCTTTGCAGGATTAGGAAAAAAATGGAGTAGTTATAAAGCCGACATCACAAAAGATGAAAAAGAAAAACAGAACTTTTTTACTCAGAATTTCGGTGCTGGTTTGCATCTAGGTTATAATTCTGAGAAAATTTTCTTCGGTTCCAAATTCAATTATTCCGGTAGTCATTATGATGACAATGGCTCTAATATTATCAATAATAATTTCTATGTTCTTTTATTTTTCGGTTATAGGTTAAATGCACCTTCGAAAGTGAAAAAGGTCTATGAAAAAATTCAGGATAAAATACCTGAGCTTTAATGTAGAATTAAAAACAAAACGACTTCTTTTTAATACATTTGCATTCAGAAAAAACCTTAAAATTTATTAAATGTCATTAATAAAATCAATTTCCGGAATCCGAGGAACTATCGGCGGAAAAGTAAACGATAACTTAACTCCGCTGGATATTGTGAAATTTGCTTCGGCATTCGGAACTTGGCTTCAGAACAATAAAAATAAAAAAGATTTAACCTTAGTTATCGGAAGAGACGCCAGAATCTCTGGTCAAATGGTTTCTTCTCTTGTAACTTCTACGTTGCAAGGTCTTGGAATTAACGTTGTTGATTTGGGACTTTCTACAACACCAACCGTAGAAATAATGGTTCCCGAACTGAAAGCTGACGGAGGAATTATCCTTACTGCTTCTCATAATCCAAAACAATGGAACGCCTTGAAATTATTGAATGACAAAGGCGAATTCATCAGCGGAGAAAATGGCGCAGAAGTGTTGGCTCTGGCAGAAAATGAAGATTTCGATTATGCAGAAGTGGATGATTTGGGAAAATATGAAACCAGAGACGACGCTTTCGATATTCACATCAAACAAATTTTAGATTTACCAACAGTTGATGTTGAGGCGATAAAAGCTAAGAAATTCAAAGTTGTACTTGATGCGGTGAATTCTACCGGCGGGATTTCTATCCCACCACTTTTGGAGAAATTAGGTGTGGAAGTTGTGAAACTTTATTGCGAACCAAACGGGCAATTCCCTCACAATCCGGAACCTTTGAAGGAACATCTTGGCGACATCTGCGAATTGGTCATCAAGGAAAAAGCGGATATGGGAATCGTGGTTGACCCTGATGTTGACAGACTGGCTTTGGTGGACGAAAAAGGAGAAATGTTCGGAGAAGAATATACACTGGTTGCCGTTGCAGATTACCTTTTGAAAGATAAAAAAGGCGTAGCCATTTCCAATCTTTCTTCCAGCCGAGCTTTGAGAGATGTTGCGAAAAATCTGGATTCAGAATATTTTGCAAGTGCAGTTGGAGAAGTGAATGTTGTGACCTTAATGAAAGAAAAAAATGCCGTCATCGGTGGCGAAGGAAACGGTGGAATCATCTATCCGGAATTACACTACGGAAGAGATTCTTTGGTTGGCGTTGCTTTATTCTTGACTCATTTGGCAAAAGAAAACAAAACCGTTTCTGAACTCAGAGCAACTTATCCAAGTTATTTTATGGGTAAAAAGAAAATCGAATTGACGCCGGATATCGACGTTGATGCTTTATTAATTAAAGTTCAGGAAGAATATAAAAACGAAGAAATCTCAACCGTTGACGGTGTGAAAATCGATTTTCCTGAAAACTGGGTTCACTTGAGAAAGTCGAATACAGAACCGATTATCAGAATTTATACTGAGGCTTTTTCTCAGGAAGAAGCGGATAAATTAGGTGATGATATGATTACGAAGATTAGAAGTTTGATATAAAATATTTTTATTAATTTTAATAAAAATTAGATAAGATGCTCACTCTAAATACAATTCTAGAAGAAATCAAAGATGTTCCAGTAAACAGGTTGGAAGAATTACATCTGTTTATCAAGACTTTGATTTCAAAAAAGGAAAATCACAACGATATTCAATTGACGGATTGGCAAATTGAATTGATTGAAGAGGGCGAAAAAGATATTGCAGAAGGCAGAGTAATTTCTCACGAAGATTTTTTGAAATCTTATGGCAGATGAAAAAAGTCGAATGGACACTCCGAGCAAAAAAAGAGTTTGACAATACATTCAATTATTGGATTAATCATAATAAATCTGATATTTATTCTCAAAAACTATTAGATGAAACTCTAAGAAAAGTAAATCTCATTGCTGAAAATCCTTTAGTTGGAGAAGTAGTTTTCAGAAATTCAAGAAGAGTTTTGGTGCTTGAAAATTTTTCAGTCGTCTATAGACCCACAAAGAATATAATAAAGATTAACGCTTTCTTTGACAACAGAAGAGATCCAAAAGCATTATAAAAATTAAAGGAAGCAAGATCTGTTTCCTTTTTTATTTATTGACAATCAAATCTGTTTTTGCCCAAATTAGTTTGCATTTGGTAACAGTTTGTTTTAAACCAAAACAACTTGTGTTTTGGTCTAAACAGGTCATTTAAACAAAAAGTCAGTTGTGTTTTAATTCAAACAACTTGTTTGGAATGAAAATCATTTGTCTTTTAGCCCAAACAACCTGTTTAGACTAAAAATCAATTGTGATTTATTTTAAACACCTTGTTTATAATTTTTTCAGAATTTTTTTATTGTTAATACTCCATCTTCCTCAACTTCTTAGAAGTCGCTCCAATGAACAACGCCGTCAAAACCGTCATCGTTCCTCCAAAAACCACAGAACGGACAACGCCCATTAATTTCGCTGTCAATCCACTTTCAAACTGCCCCAACTCGTTACTTGACATTATAAAAATAGAATTTACACTCAGAACTCGGCCACGGATCTCTTCAGGCGTTTTCAACTGAACAATTGTTCCTCGGATGACAACACTTATTCCGTCCAGCATTCCGCTTAGAACTAAGAATCCAAAAGACAACCAATACAATTTGGACAATCCAAATCCAATAATACACAATCCAAATCCAGTTGCTACACAAAGTAAAATCTTTCCTTGATTTTTTCGCAATGGAACCAGAGAAAGCGTAATGATAATCAACATCGAACCAATGTCTGATGCTGCGTTCAGCAACCCAAAACCTTCGGAACCAACCTTCAGGATGTCACTTGCAAAAACCGGAATCATTGCCACTGCACCACCGAAAAGAACCGCAAACATATCCAGCATTTGAGCACCAAGAATCTCCTTCGTTCTATAGATATAAGCCAAACCTTCCTTCATACTTTCGAAGACTTTCACATCTTTCTTTTTATTTTCAGACTGTTGTTGATTAATCGTCCAGAAAAACAAAGAAGCGAAAATCATACTACAAACAATCACTACTAAAGTCCATTTAATAGAAATCAAAGCAATCAGAAAACCACCTAAAGCGTGACCGGAAACCGACGCAATCAGAAAAGTCGCTTGATTCAACGTCACAGCATAGGGCAGATTTTCCTGCTTTACAATCCTCGGAATCATACTTGGAACCAACGGACCGAGAAACGAGCGTGAGATTCCCGTAAAAAAAATGACCGCATAAATAAAATACGTGATCTCGTGACCAGTAAAATGCATCCGATGCCCAAAGAAAGCTGGAATCAAAAGTAAACTAATCAGAATCACATAAGCATAATTACAAATCAAAAGCAGTTTTTTCTTCTCGTTCATATCGATAATATGACCGGCATAAAGCGCGCAAGAAACTGCAGGAATTACCTCAGAAAGACCAATCAATCCAATGGAAAAAGGATCTTTTGTCAACTGATAAACCCACCAACCTAGTAAGGTTGCGAGCATCCTGAAAGCGATGATAAGGAAAAATCTTCCGGTAAGAAGATGACGAAATTCTATATTTTTTAAAACGCGAAGTGGTGTAAAAGAAATCATTATGCAAAAATAGTCGTTGTACGCCGATTACTTCCACATAAATCCATAAATTTTTAGGAGCTATTTCCCGCTATCCGCTCATACTCCTCGTCCCAGCGCTTTGCCAAACCCAAATCCTCCAACTCTCCCACTTCACTCCGGGGTAACCGCTTCTATCGGGGCTAGTCAGAACCGTTTGTCAAAAATCAGAATATTTTCAACCAAATCAGATTGGAACATTCTCAGGTTATAAAATTTAGTAGTAATAATAATCAGATGTAGAATTGTTAACCAATGCGACGATTAGCGCAACAAAACCAGCCACTCCCACAACCGAACCAACAACAATAGCCGTTGTTCCTTTGGAATTATTCTTTTTGATGACTCTTATATCATTTTTTGCAATAGTCACTTCTTGATTGTTTGCGACTCCAACAATTTTGTCATCCTCTACAGCAGAAACCCGAACCTTGTATTTAGGTTTATTGTTCTCATAGAAGGTATATCTTTTTCCTGTTTCGACTGCGGAAAAATCATTCTTATTGATATTATTTCTGTAGATAGCTGTAGTGCAAGATTGCAAAAGCAGAAATAAAGAAAAAAGAAAAGAAAAGGTTTTCATTGTAAATTTAGTTTCGCCAAATATACTGCAATTTTCCGGTCATTTGCCAGGCGTGGAATTTTATTTTGACCACCTAATTTACCTTCCGACTTTGCATAATCCTGAAAAGCATTTTTCTTTAATTTTGTTATAATTAAAGGCTGAAGAATATTCCCGGAAATCAAATCGTCATAATAAGTATTCCTTTGTCTGAGTTGTAAATCCAATTCTGATTTGAAAGCTTCGAAGTTTTCCGGCTCTTTTTCAAACTCAATGAACCATTCGTGATAAGGTAACCCTTCAGTGGGATTGACTTCTGGTGCGAGATGAAATTCTGTAATCTGAGCAGGAAATTTCTCAACCGTTGCTTTCAAAGCTTCTTCCACCTCAAACGCAATCACGTGTTCGCCAAAAGCAGAAGTGAAATGTTTCGTTCTTCCTGACACTAAAATTCGGTAAGGATTTTTATCGATAAACCTCACAACATCTCCAATCGAATAAGCCCATAGTCCTGAATTAGTCGTCAAAATCAATGCATAATCTTTGTTCAACTCCACATCTTTTAATGTCAATCTTTCTGCATTTGGTTTTCCATATTGTTCGAGTGGAATGAATTCGTAGAAAATTCCGTGACTGGTCAAAAGTAATAATCCTTCTTTCTGATAGTCATCCTGAAAAGCAAAGAAACCTTCCGAAGCAGGAAAAGTCTGAACGATGTCAACAGGTTTTCCTAGCAATTCGTTCATCTTATCACGATAAGGTTCATAGTTAACGCCACCTGTGATTATCAATTGAAGATTTGGAAAAATCTGAGTGATTTTTTTTCCGTGTCTATCAATTAGTTTTTCAAAATACATTATCAACCAGGGCGGGATTCCTGAAATCAAAGTCATATTTTCATTCTCAGTTTCTTCTACAATTTTATCGACTTTGGTTTCCCAATCTTCGATACAATTGGTTTCCCAGCTTGGCAATCTATTTTTCTGGAGATAATTTGGGATATGATGCGCGACAATTCCTGACAATCTTCCGGTTTTTACGCCATTGACTTCTTCCAGTTCAGGAGAACCTTGAAGAAAAATCATTTTCCCGTTGACAAAATCTGCATTATTCTTTTTCTCGATGTAATGAAAAATTGCGCTTTGAGCTGCAGCAATCTGAAAAGGCATTGCTTCTTTGGAAATTGGGATGTATTTGGAGCCGGATGTTGTTCCGGATGTTTTTGCAAAATATTCAGGTAAATCCGGCCAAAGGATTTTAGATTGACCTTTTTTTACTTTCTCGATGTAAGGTTTGAGGTCTTCGTAATCCGTAACAGGAACATTTTTTTGGAAATCGTCAATCGTTTTTATGGTTTCAAACTGATGTTCTCTTCCAAATAATGTTTTCTCCGCTGTTTTGACAAGTGAAAGCAAAAGCTCTTCTTGATTCTTGACCGCATTAGTTTTGAAATCTTTTGTTTTTGCGATATGTTTTTTGGCCCAGATGAGCGCAATATTTTTCTTGATAAAATCCAACATCATTAAGAATTTTCGGTTGTCAAATTTATGAACAATTCTTTATGTATAATTATATATATACAATCTTTGTCATTCCGTAGGAATCTCAGCAGTCTAGATTCCTACGGAATGACAAAATTTGATTTTATCTTGTCCCGTGTTTTTATGTAGAATCCGCAGCCCGACTTGAGCGGAAATCCTTTTTTGCTTGTACTTAAGTTCAACTTACCGGGAAATCTTGAGCAAAAAAGATTGGGAGCGGAAGACGGATAAAGCTGCCCAAATAATTATTATTGAAAAGTTTGTGATAAGTGTTTGTGTTTTAGAAAGTAAATATGTACTTTTGCACCTCGAATAATATAAAATTTATAAACAATGTTTGCAATTGTAGAAATAGCAGGGCTTCAATACAAAGTTGAGCAAAACCAAAAGTTGTTTGTGAACCGTTTGAAAGGAGATAAAGGAGCGAAAGTTTCTTTTGATAAAGTTCTTCTTACTGTAAACGGTGCAGTAACTGTTGGTGCCCCGGCTGTAAACGGTATCGCCGTAGAAGTAGAAATTCTTGACCATGTTCAAGCTGACAAAGTAATCGTTTTCAAAAAGAAAAGAAGAAAAGGTTATGCTAAGAAAAATGGTCACAGACAACAATTAACTCAAATCCAGATTGTTTCTATCACTGGTTTTGACGGTGCGAAAAAAGAGGCTAAAAAAGCTGCTCCTAAGAAAGCTGCTAAAGCTGAAGTAACAGAAACCAGCGAAACTGCTGAATAATTTTTAACCCAAAAAGCTTAAAATAAAATGGCACATAAGAAAGGAGTTGGTAGTTCCAAGAACGGTAGAGAATCTCATTCTAAAAGACTAGGTGTTAAGATTTTCGGAGGACAAACTGCAGTTGCAGGGAATATCATCATCAGACAAAGAGGTACTCAACACCACCCAGGTGAAAACGTAGGAATGGGTAAAGATCATACTTTACACGCTCTTGTTGACGGTACTGTAGTTTTCAGAAAGAAAGCAAACAATAGATCTTTTGTATCTGTTGAGCCAAACGCATAATTAAAAGCGTTTTATAAAAATAAAAATCCCGACTTTTCAGTTGGGATTTTTTATTTGTAGCGAGTACTTATTCTAAAGTGATTCTAATTGTTCATCTGTAAACTCCATATTATGGAAGACATTCTGAACGTCATCATCTTCCTCAAAACGTTCCAGCATTTTCATATTAGCCTTAAATTGATCTTCTGTCATTCCTTTTGTATTATTCGGAATTCTTTGTAGTTCGGCACTTTTAGCTTCGATTCCAAGTTCATCCAATTTATGCGACAACGAACCGAAATCTTCGAAAGCTGTAGTAATCATTACTTCTTCCTCGTCTTTTTCTACATCCTCTGCCCCACCATCAATCATTTCCATTTCGAAGTCATCCCAATCCATTTTAACTTGAGCCAAATCAATAGTGAAAATCCCTTTTCTATCAAAGATGAATGCTAATTCACCATTCTTACCAAGACTTCCGTCAAACTTGTTAAAAATAGCTCTTACGTTAGCCACAGTTCTCGTAGGATTGTTTGTGGTACATTCTACAAAGAAGGCAACACCTCCTTGTCCGTATCCTTCATAAGTGATTTCCTCATAGTTTTCTGCGTCTGCGCCACTTGCTTTTTTAATTGCTCTTTCGACATTGTCTTTTGGCATATTAGCACCTTTTGCATTCTGGATGCATCTCTTAAGAGCAGGATTGGAATCTGGATCAGGACCGCCCGCTTTTACCGCCAAAGCGATATCCTTTCCTATTTTTGAAAATGTTTTGGCCATCTTATCCCATCTGGCCATTTTTGAGGCTTTCCTATATTCGAACGCTCTTCCCATTACAGTTTTTATTTTATATTACAAAAGTACTGAAATCTGAAAACAAAAAAAATACCTCCAATAAAATTGGAGGTATTAATATTTAGAAAATTAATTATTTAAAATTATTTTTTCTTTTTAGCTGGAGCTTTTTTCTTAGCTGGAGCTTTTTTCTTAACTTTTACTGGAGTTGGATCATCATAATCTCTCTTTTTAAGAGCATTCCACTGAGCAGCATCTTCGATAGCTGTTACAACTACTTTTCTATCTACTTGTCTCTCAGCATCTGAAGCTGTAGCAGGAACTGTTGCTTTAGCTTTACCAACACCGATAGATTTAAGAGCGTTTGGATCTACACCTCTAGAGTCTAATGCAGCAACTACAGAAGCAGCTCTTTGTCTAGAAAGTTTCAAGTTATAAGCTTCAGCACCTTTAGCATCTGTTCTACCTTCCAACAAATAGTTACCACCATCTTTCTTGATCAAGTCAGCAGCAGCATCTAGAGCTCCTTTAGACTCAGCCTTGATTGTAGCTTTGTTGAAGTCGAAGAATACACCTCCGAACAATTTCTCAGCTTCTTCAGCAGTTACTTTTTTAGGTTTAGGACAACCTTGGTATTCTCTTAATCCAGGAACTGTAGGACAAGCATCATCTTTGTCTAATACTCCATCTCCGTCAGTATCTGGCCAAGGACAACCTTTGTTTTCAGCTGGACCAGGAACGTCAACACAAGCATCATCTTTGTCTAATACTCCGTCTCCGTCAGTATCTGGCCAAGGACAACCGTTGTTTTCTTTTGGACCTGCTACATCTGGACATTGATCATCTTTATCTGGAACTCCATCACCGTCTGTATCAGGACATCCTTGGAATTCTGGTAAACCTGGAACGTCTGGACAAGCATCATCTTTATCAGGGATACCATCTTTATCTCTATCTGTGTTACCAAATCTGAACAACAATGAAGCAGAAGCTTGCCAGAAGTTAGCAACATTAGACTTATCTACAGGAGTAGTTACATAATCTCCTTGAACACCTAAACCGAAGTTTTTAGTTACCCAGAAATTGATACCTGCACCTGTACTAACAGTGAAGTGGTTTGCTTTACCTGTTAAGTCTCCATCTTCATTATAAGCTGTATGAAGACCTCCTCCAATTGTTGGCTTTGTATCATATCTTGGAAATGTAAGACCAGTATAGTCATGTCTTAAATAGTTAGCACCAACTCTCAAATATGGATCAAACCAAGATTCTTCATCCCAAAGAAGACCAGCAGCTTTGAATTGAACTCCAAGACCTGTCATTAAGAAGAATTCTTTATCCATTCCAAACCTCTTGTTGTCAACATTCCCAACAGTAGTTTGCCAGTCAAGAACGATTCCTTTGCTAAGGCTTCTTGCAACAGTTAATTTAGATAATGGTGGCGTAATTGAATACTTAGAAACACCAAATAAGTTTTCTTTAAAATTGTTGAATGAGAACGTATTGCTGAAGTTATTTCTTTGCGCAACGTGATTCACTCCATGAGCACCCACACCAATAACCCACTTATTGGTAGTAGTTTGTGCGAAAACAGTAGAAGCAACAGTAAGTGCTAATGCTGAAATTCCTAATTTTAGATTTTTCATAGAATTAAATGATTAAATAATTGATAATGCAAAATAAATATAATTTTTCTTTATAAACAAAGTTTTTTTAACTTTTCTTTAATAGACGCTGGATGTTTACTTTATTTTCTCTATCCTTTATAGCCTCTCTTTTATCGAAGAGTTTTTTACCTCTGGCTAATGAAATGAGCAACTTCGCTTTCCCATGATTATTGATATACAGCTTCAAAGGTATTATCGTATTGCCAACATCCTTTAACTTTTTTTTAAGTTTTTGCAATTCGTAATGATGCAGTAACAATTTCCGTTCCCTTTTTGTTTTATGATTGTAAAAAGTGCCTAATTTGTACTCATCTATCATCATATTAATGACATACAATTCATCATTTATGAACTGACAAAAGCTTTCTGTGATAGATGCCTTAGAAGAACGCAGAGATTTTATTTCAGTTCCGGTCAATACAATACCAGCCTCATACTCGTCCAAAATCTCATATTCAAAACGAGCACGTTTGTTAAAAATGTTAACTGACTTTTCTATTTTAACTTTCATTAAGTCTAATTTATATAAAATTTAGGATACTTCAGTATCCCAACTTATTTTCGTATTTTTGCACAAATTTACAAAACTATATGTTAACAGTATCTAATATATCTTTACAGTTCGGGAAAAGAGTACTCTTCGACGAAGTTAATATAAAATTTACAAAAGGAAATTGTTATGGTATTATCGGTGCCAATGGTGCCGGAAAATCAACATTCCTTAAAATCTTAAGCGGAAAGCAAGATCCAACTTCAGGACATGTTTCTCTTGAAAACGGAAAAAGAATGTCTGTTCTTGAGCAGGATCACTTTGCTTATGACAATTTCACAGTTCTTGAAACAATTCTTAGAGGTAATAAAAGACTTTTCGAAATCAAAGAAGAGATGGATGCGCTTTATGCTAAAGAAGATTTCTCTGACGAAGATGGAATCAAAGCTGGAGAACTAGGCGTAATCTATGACGAAATGGGTGGATGGAATTCTGAAGCTGACGCACAAACTTTGCTTTCAAACGTTGGAATCACGGAAGATATGCATTATCAGTTAATGAGCGAGTTGGAAAATAAAGACAAAGTAAGAGTTCTTCTTGCTCAGGCTTTATTCGGTAATCCTGATGTTTTGATTCTGGATGAGCCTACCAATGACTTGGATATTGCAACAATTGCCTGGTTGGAAGATTTCTTAGCAGACTATGAGAACACGGTAATTGTAGTTTCTCACGACCGTCACTTCTTGGATACGGTTTGTACACACATCGGAGATTTGGATTATGCAAAATTAAACCTTTATACAGGTAACTACTCTTTCTGGTACCAAGCTTCTCAACTAGCAACAAGACAAAGAGCTCAGGCTAACAAAAAAGCGGAGGACAAGAAAAAAGAATTACAAGATTTCATCGCGCGATTTAGTTCAAACGTAGCAAAAGCAAAACAGGCAACGGCTCGTAAAAAGATGATTGACAAGTTGAATATTGATGACATCAAACCTTCATCAAGAAGATATCCGGCAATTATCTTTGATGTAGAAAGAGAAGTTGGAGACCAGATTCTAGATGTTAAAGGTCTTGAAAAAACCAAAGACGGCGAATTATTATTCTCAAACATAGACCTAAATCTTAAAAAAGGCGACAAAGTAGCTGTTCTTTCTAGAAACTCATTAGCAATTACAGAGTTTTTCGAAATCCTAGCTGGAAATATCGAAGCTGACAAAGGAAATATTGCTTGGGGTGTAACTACAAACCAATCGCATATGCCTTTGGATAATACCAATTTCTTCCAAGACGATTTGAACTTGGTAGATTGGTTAAGACAATTCACGAAGAACGATGAGGAAAGACACGAAGAGTTTATGAGAGGTTTCCTTGGAAGAATGTTATTCTCCGGAGACGAAGCCCTTAAGTCTTGTAAAGTTCTTTCCGGAGGGGAAAAAATGCGTTGTATGTTCAGTAGAATGATGCTTCAGAAAGCGAATGTTCTTTTATTGGATGAGCCAACCAACCACTTAGATTTGGAAAGTATCACCACCTTGAACAACTCTTTGAACAACTTCAAAGGAAACATCTTGTTATCATCTCATGACCACGAATTGTTGGGAACGGTATGTAACAGAATCATCGAGTTGACACCAAAAGGAATCATCGACAGAGATATGACTTACGACGAATATCTTGGAGACAAAAAAATCAAAGAATTGCAAGAGCAGTTATATTCTTAAAGAATTAATTGGGGCGTCTTTATCCGTCCTCCGCTCCCGCTTTTTTGTCTCGTCTCAAGAGACAAGACAAAAAGAGCTCCGCTCAGGCCGGGACGCGCTTCGCAAAATTGAACATTTGTCAACAAAACAAATTTTCGTCAAAAAAATAAATATTAAAAAGCGTTTCATATCGAAACGCTTTTTTTAATTTTAGAGAAATATACCAACCTTATGAATTCTCTAAAATATCTACTATTATTACTGCTGGTTCCATTCCTGGGAATTTCACAGACCAAAGATTCTCGTTATCAGCCAAAACCTTACGTTCAGCTAAAACATCCCGAATGGAGCAAAAACGCCACGATTTACGAAGTCAATATTCGGCAATATACCAAAGAAGGGACTTTCAAAGCATTTGAAAAACATTTACCAAGACTTAAAAAAATGGGCGTTGATATTCTTTGGTTGATGCCGATTCATCCCATTGGGGAAGAACACAGAAAAGGAAAACTAGGAAGTTATTATTCAGTCAAAGATTTCAAAGGTGTGAATCCTGATTTTGGAACTTTGCAGGATTTGAAAAACTTAGTTGATAAAATTCACGCAATGGGAATGTACGTCATCATTGATTGGGTTGGGAATCATTCTGCCTGGGACAATCCTCTGGCAAAAGAACATCCAGATTGGTACACCAAATCCAGAGAAGGCCATTTCCAGCCAACACCTTGGTATGACTGGGATGATGTGATTGACTTCGATTATAACAATCCAGACTTCCGAGAATATATGACTGGTGCGCTGAAATATTGGGTAAAAGAAGCCAATATCGACGGTTACCGATGCGATGTTGCCGGTTTCATTCCGGTTGATTTTTGGGAAAATGCCAGAGAAGAATTGGACCAAATCAAGCCTGTCTTTATGCTCGCCGAATGGGAATCTCGTGATTTGTACAGAAAATCATTTGATATGACTTATTCCTGGTCACTTTGGGATAAACTGAAACTGGCGACAACAGGTGGAAAAGGCGCTAATGCTTTGTACGAATATATGGCGCATGATGTGGGAAGTTTTCCTTACGATTCTTACCGAATGTTGTTCACAGATAATCACGATAAAAATTCTTGGGAAGGCAATCAGTTTTCTAATTTCGGGAAAGGATTAGAAACTGCTATGGCACTTTGCGGAATAGCCAACGGAATGCCTTTGGTCTACAGTGGACAGGAAGCTGGACTGGAAAGAAGCCTTGAGTTTTTTGAGAAGGATGAAATTATGTGGAAAGACCACAAATTTTATGGAATGTATCAGAAATTATTTGATTTGAAACATAAGAATCAAGCGCTCTGGAATGGAAAATGGGGTGGGGAAATGATTCGGATAACTAACAACCAGATGAGTGATGTTTTGTCTTTTTACAGAGAAAAAAATGATGATGCAGTTTTATCGATTTTTAATTTTTCTGATAAAAGTTTAACAACTTCTGTTGATACCAAATATTATTATGGACAGTATAGAGAATTGTTCACGGGAAAGATTTTCAATATCAATTCTGAGAAAACAGTTCTCAATCTGAAACCTTGGGACTATTTGGTTTTGGTAAAGAATTAATCTGGAGCGTAGAATCTTGTGCAGCCCGACCTGAGTGGAGCTCATCCGCTGCAGGCGGATAGCGGGAACGGAGGGCGGAAATAGCTGTCCAAATAAAAATCTTAAATGACTAAAATAAAAAAAGCTGCCTTTCGGCAGCTTTTTTTATTTTGTCAACTTTGCAGTTGGTAAAGTAACAGTTCCGGGATCTTTCCAGAGACCATCTTTCTCCGCTCTTTTCTTGATTGCTTCGGCTCTTTTTCCACTATCAGGATGCGAATTAAACATCTTTTGGAATCCTGATTGCTGGCTGCCTTCTGATAACAAAGCCAATTTTTTGAAAGCGGTGTAAGCTCCTACAACATTGTAACCATTAGACTTCATAAAGTCGTAAGAATAAGTATCAGCTTCCGATTCTTGCTTTTTACTGTGAGACGCATCCATAATTGCATTCGCCATTTGACCTAATTGGCTGTCATTAAGCGTAGCCACCGTTTTTGAAGATGCTGAAGCTGCATCGAGAGCAGCTGCTTTCAAATAAGCAGATTTGATAGCATCTTTTGTATCCTCGTTCTTAACGTGACCAATTTCGTGACCAATCACTGCAAGAAGCTCATCATCTGTCATAATATCCATCAACGAAGAAAATACTCTTACACTTCCATCTGCACAAGCAAAAGCGTTGATGTCTTTTACTTTGTAAACTTTGTAATTCAAATTAAGTCCGTCTTGGGATTTGTGTTTTGCAAACAGTTTGTTGAGACGAACTGTGTAAGGGTCTTTTGGACCTGCAACCGGATTATTTTTATCCATCCAATCAACAGATTCTTTGGAAAGTTTGATGGCATCTGCGTTGGTAAATGTTAAAGCAGAAACACCTTTTCCTGCAGCTTTTGTGACGTTTCCAAGGTTAAATTGAGCATTCATAAAACCTACTGTCCCCAAAAGGAAAAGAGAGATAATTGTTTTTCTCATAAAATTGTTTTTGAAATTATTATTTTTTATTAAAAAAATGAATATCAAAAATTCAACCAAACCAATAAACGATTTGAATTATTTTATGAAATAAAATATCCTAGAAAGTTAGCCCTATCTAAACAAGACTATTTTTGTCTGCGTAATTGAGTTTAAAGAAAATAAAAGTCATTATAGAGAATGCCAAAAGCGAACTTCCTCCATAACTAAAAAACGGCAAGGGAATTCCTACAGTTGGAAATAATCCCATAACCATCCCAAGATTAATCACAAAGTGAATCAATAAAATAGAAGCGAAACAGTATCCAAAAACTCGATTAAATATTGATTTCTGATTCTCTGCGAGATAATAAATTCTACCAATGAAGATGGCATAACAAAGAATCAGAATAGTGCTTCCTAAGAACCCCCATTCTTCTCCAACGGTACAAAAGATATAATCAGTTTCCTGTTCGGGAACGAATTTTCCTTGGGTTACAGAACCTTGTTTATAGCCTTTCCCCATCATCCCGCCAGAACCAATTGCAGTTTTGGAATAAAGCAAATTATATCCGGATGTATCACGAAATTCTCTTTCCCCTTTGTACAAAACTTCAACTCTTTCCTGCTGGTGTTTAGGCAATTTTTCGAAAACAATTGGTGAAACGATTGATAAGCCAGCTAACAAAACGATAATACCAATTGCCGGCAACAAAGAGTAAATATTCTTATGCAGCATTGCAACATTGAATATAACCCAAATTGCACCTAAAACAAGAATGATAACAGTGAAATACCAGAGGTCAATTTTCAATGGGTCGTTCAGATAATTGGCAATAAGGAAAACACCTGCAAATAGTGTCCCAACTAAAAATAACTTCCCAGACAGCCCTTCTCTATATAAAGCAATTACGAAAGCCACAAAAACCAGTAATGACCCAACATCCGGTATCATCAAAACGACAACTCCAGGAATTGCAATGATGGCTAAAGATGTAATTAATGACCGTTGATTATTGATATTAAAATCCTGATTGGAAACATAATTTGCTAACATCAAAGAAGTTCCTATTTTTGCAAATTCAACAGGTTGCATCGTAAAGCCTCCGAATTTGTACCAGTTTTTCTGTCCAAGAATTTCTGTTCCGAAAGGAAATAATCCTATTAAAAGTAAAACACCACCAACATAAATGATAGCCGACATATTCTCAAAGAACTTAGTTCTCATAAAGAAGATAATCAATCCAACGAAGCAAGAGATTCCAAAGAACATCAATTGTTTTTCGCCCAACTCCGCTTTCACACTATGAATGTTGATAATCGCAAACACACACAGCAGGATATATAATGTCATCCCCAATTTGTCAATACCTTCTGCCCACTTCATTATACTTTGGATTTTAGAGGTTTAACTTTGGAACTGTCTTTCTTTAATTTTTTGTCCTGAATTGCCTTCAGACTATCTTTAATTTTTTTCAACTGAATAGAATCTTTTGGCGGTTCTTTGTACCAGCCTTTTCGCTTCATATCGGCAACATACTGTCGTTTATACTCCGGCATAAAACTAGAGGTAATCATTTTCTTGTAGAGATGTTCTCTTTTCAGTTCTCCCGTGATATATTTTTCAGCAATCGTTGTACAAGCCGGACCAGCCCAAGTAGCACCAAATCCTGCGTGTTCCATTACAGCTGCAACCACAATTTTCGGTTTATCAGCCGGAGCAATCAATACAAAAATCGAATTATCTTTCCCTTGGGGAACCTGCGCCGTTCCTGTTTTTGCCAATTGGGTAAAATCTTTAGACATTAGACTTCTTCCCGTTCCTCTCAACATTACCGCTTCCATTCCTTGTAGAACGACATTGTAGAAATGAGGATTCTGAACCAAAGTCATATGCTTTTTCTTGAATCTTGGATCTGGATTTGGTTTTCCATCAATAGACTTAACAACGTGAGGCGTATAGTACCAACCCTTGTTTGCAATAGCAGCAACAAAATTGGCCATTTGCATTGGTGTTAAAAGCACATCGCCTTGTCCCATACCATTATATATAGCTCCGGTTGGCATCTCGTCCCAGTTTTTATAATCAGTCCGTTTAGAACCACTTGCTTTATAAATGGATTTCATTCTCTTTTCATAGAATTCTCCGGAAGGAATTCTACCTTTTGCTCCAACAGCCAAATCATTATTAAGGAATTCTCCAACACCAAAGCTATTGATGATCTTTTTCCATTCATCAACACCTTTTGATGGGTTTCCTGGGTATTTTTTTATGATTGAGATATAAGCATAAGTGAAATAACAGTTACTAGAAACCTGAATCGATGGAATCAGCGGGTCTGCTCCACCGTGGCCTTTGATGCTTTTCCCACGATAGAAAAATCCTCTTCCACAAGGGAAAATGGTTTTATCATCCATCACACCCATTTCCATTGCAGCCAAAGCGGTCAGTAGTTTGAAAGTAGATCCTGGAGGATAAGCCGCCTGAACGGAACGGTCAAACGTAGGTTTGTTTTCGAAAATCGTATCGTTGGCTAATCTATAGAGATTTCTTGATTTGTTTGGTCCGGTGAAAAGATTCGGGTCGATGTCTGGCCCGGTTGCCATTGTCAAGATTTCGCCATTATTTGGGTCAAGGGCTACAACTGCTCCGTGTTTATTAACCAACATTTCCTCCGCCATTCTCTGCAAATCGTAATCAATGGTTAAAGTTAAATCTTTTCCAGTTACAACTTCTTTGTCGAGCTCTCCGTTTTTATAAGAACCGATACTTCTTTGGCGAATATCTTTTTGGATATATTTCATTCCTTTTTCGCCTCGAAGTTCTTTTTCGTAAGCTTTCTCGATGCCGCTTTTTCCTACAATATCTCCAGGTAAATAATACAATGAATCTTTCTTAATATCATTATCATTCACCTGATTAGTATAACCCAAAAGGTTTCCTGAAGTATTGATTTCATATTGTCTTTGCGGACGAGGAACAATTGAAAACGCCGGATATTTGAAAATCAATTCCTGAATCCTTGCCATATCTTCACGACTTAGATTTTTCATAAAAGTCATTGGTGTCAGCTTAGAATAATATTTCTCTTTCTCAATATTTTTCATCGTTTTGATGAAATCGGGTTTGGAAATATTCAATAATTTGCAAAAACCAAGCGTATCGAAATCAGGTTTTAAAAGTGCTGCAGTGTATGAAATTTCAAATGCTGGTTGATTTCCTACAAGTATTTTTCCATTTCTATCAAAAATAACACCTCTTGGAGGAATGACATATTCAATTTTAATGGAAGTATTGGCTGCATTAAGCGCATATCTATCTGTGAATAGCTGCAAATAAGAAAGCCTTGCAATAAAAATTAATGCAATAATAGAAAGCGCTAGAATGATTCTGAGGTATTGTGATTTCATATGTATTTTTCAATCTTTTCAGAGGACATATGCAACCTCGGTTTCAAAGAGAGTATTTTTTGGTATTGGATAGACATGCTTTCGGTTCAGACTTTTTGTTTGATTTTAAATGCTAATGTATAGGCTAATATAAATACAAACGAGATTATACTGGTTACTATTACATTAAATAAAATTTCAAAAAATCTATCGAATTTAAAAAACTCGATGTACTGTACCAAAAATTGATGGATAAAAATACTGGTGATGATAAAAAATATGAACTGTGTCCACTGGATACTTTGGAAAGAAAAGAAATCCGTAGTCGTATCCGTTGATGTTCTGAATATGATTGTTCTAAAGTAAGCGATAACTGTCGTTGCAAAAGCATTGATGCCCCAAGTTCCCAAAAACGCATCCACACACAATCCTAAAAGAAAGCTCAATCCAAGAAATTGAAATTGATTTCGAAAAAACGGATAGAACATTACAAACACCGGGTAAAGTACAGGAATGTATTGCCCAAACAAAGCAATCCTGTTCAGGATGAAAACCTGAAAAGCTGTAAGTATTGCTATTAAAAGCAAATCTGATGCAATGTTTCTACTGACCATCTTTTTTAATTTGAGCCTTTAACGTATCATCTATTTTCTGAACCTCCGATTTTTTAAGATTTCTTACAACATAAACCGTACTCAGTTTTCCGATTTTCTCGCTAAGTTCTACAGAAACGTCCCAGAATCCTGTCTTGCTGTCAACCTGATAACCGGCAACTGTTCCCACCAAAATCCCTGCAGGAAAGATTGAAGATTTTCCGTCTGTTACAACCGTATCTCCAACTTTTAGCGGAACATATTTCGGGATATCAGAAAGCGTCATCGTTCTGGTATCATCTCCTTTCCAGGAAAGTGTCCCGAAATATCCTGACTTTTTAAGCGATGCGCTGATTTTGATTTTATTGGTACTCAAAACAGATTGAACCAAAGAATAATTATCTGTTGTATTGATAACGATTCCGGCAATTCCTCGAGGCGCAATAACACCCATTTTAGAACTTACGCCTTGCAGACGCCCTCTGTTAATTGTGAAATAATTATCTTTTCTGTTTATAGTATTGTAAACAACTTCGCCGTCAACAAAAGTATAAATCTGTCCGCCTCCGATTGTATCATAAACTCTTCGGAAAACAGGTTTATCCAACTTTTCTTTTCCGTAAAGTTCTTTCATCAAAGCTTTATTCTGAACAACAAGGTCTTCATTGATTTGTTTTAATTTCAAGTAAGAAGTTCCCTCATCGATATAACCGGAAACCCAAGAATTGAAAGCCGCCGTTTTTGCTGCCAGGAAACTTTGCTGCATAGCGTTTTTGCTGAATATCAGTACAATTGCAACCAATTGCAGGAATATGAAGAACACAAATAATGCATTCTTGGAAAAAAATCTCAGCAAAGCACCCATCTAAAAAAAGACCTCGAAAAAATTATTATTTGATAAGGAAATTGAATTTATCCATATTTTTAAGAGCAATCCCTGTTCCTCTTACAACCGCTCTCAATGGGTCTTCTGCCACGAAAACAGGAAGTCCGGTTTTTCTGTGAAGCCTGTCTGCCAAACCTCTCAAAAGAGCGCCACCACCAGCAAGATAAATTCCGGTTTTGTAGATATCCGCGGCCAATTCAGGAGGAGTTAAAGATAAAGTTTCCATAACTGCATCCTCGATTCTGATAATCGATTTATCCAGAGCTTTAGCAATTTCTTTATAATTAACCATAATCTCTTTTGGTTTCCCAGTAATCAAATCTCTACCTTGTACAGGTATATCATCAATTGGAACATCCAGCTCTTCAACAGCCGACCCAACTTCCAATTTGATTCTCTCAGCCGTTCTTTCTCCGATATATAAATTATGGTGCGTTCTTAAGTAATAAGCAATATCATTGGTGAAAACATCACCAGCAATTTTCACAGATTTATCACAAACAATTCCACCAAGTGCAACTACAGCAATCTCCGTTGTACCTCCACCTATATCGATAATCATATTACCTTCTGGTTTTTGAACATCAATCCCAACTCCTATTGCAGCAGCCATTGGTTCATAAATCAAACGGACTTCTTTCGCATTCACTTTTTGAGCAGAATCTCTTACCGCTCTTTTCTCAACTTCAGTAATACCTGAAGGAATACAAATCACGATTCTAAGTGCCGGTTGGAAAAGTTTCCCTTTGATGCCCGGAATTTGTTTGATAAATTCCTTAATCATATGTTCTGAAGCGTGGAAATCTGCAATAACCCCATCCTTCAAAGGACGAACAGTTTTGATATCCTCGTGAGTCTTCCCTTGCATATGTTTTGCTTGCTCCCCAACGGCAATCGGCTTACCAGAAGAACGCTCTATCGCAACGATAGAAGGCTGATCCACAACGATTTTGTTATTGTGAATAATAAGCGTGTTCGCAGTCCCTAAGTCAATCGCAATTTCTTGCGTAAACATATCCAATATACCCATTTTGTTCAGTCATTATTAAGTTTACAAAGATATAAATTTAGACTTATTCTCTGTCCTGATTTCAAAATAATTTGGTTAAAATTTCCTTAAAATTTCAAGAATTTTTCACTACCCATAAATCTGAATTCCAATTAGAAATCAAAAATTATTACTCTTATAAAAATTCTATTAAAACATTGTTGTTCTTCTATGTTTTTGAACAGAGTTTATAGATTTTATCAATTTTCGAAAATGATATTCAGAAAGAGTCTTTGTTTTAAAAATCGTAATTTTGCAAACTGAAAATGAATCCAAAACATAAATTTCATCAAACATCAGATTTTGCAGTTCTAAGCATCAGTTATGAAAAAGCTGATGCAGAAATCCGTGGAAAATTTGCTTTTTTTGATGACCACATAAAATCTTTTGCCAACAAAATCCACGAAGAGGATTTGGGCGATGCGTTTGTGGTTTCCACTTGCAACAGAACCGAAATCTATTCTACGACCAAGAATTATCTTCATATTGCAGAATTGTATTGTAATACGGTTGGTGTTCAGCTTTCAGACTTTTTGAAATACGTCAATGTTATTCAGCGTGAGGATGCTTTGTTTCATCTTTTCCGGGTTGCAGCAGGTTTGGAAAGTCAGATTATCGGCGATTTCGAGATTGTTTCTCAAATCAAGAACGCCTATCATCGATTCAAAAAGTATAAAGATTTTTCTAATCCTTATTTGGAACGCGCGATTAATTCATCGATTCAAATTTCAAAAAGAATCAAAAACGAAACTGGAATCAGCACTGGTTCAGCTTCGGTTTCTTATGCAGCGGTTCATTATATTTTGAACAACACCAGACATCTCCACGAGAAAAACATCTTGCTTCTTGGTGTTGGAGAAATTGGACAAAACACGATTGAAAACCTCGTGAAGCACGTTTATCAGCCAAAAATCAAAATCGCGAACCGTTCTTTTGAAAAAGCTGAGAAAATTGCAGATAAATATAAAATTCCACAAATCGATTTCAATCTTTTTCCTGAAGAATTGAAACAAACTGATGTTCTGATTGTCGCAACCGGTGCTCAGAAATATATTATTGATGAGTCTAATTTCCCAAAAGATAAAGAAATGCTTGTCATCGATTTATCAATTCCGAATAACGTTCAGAAGGAAGTGGGAAATTGGGAAAATGTGACTTTGATAGACGTTGATCAACTTTCACAAACCATCAAAGCAACGATGGAACAACGCAAAAAAGAAATCCCGAAAGCAGAAGGAATCATCAAAGAAATGGCGAAGGAATTTGTGGATTGGGAAAAGAAAAGAAAACTGGCTCCGAATATCAATCAGTTCAAAAATTCTTTGAAACAGATTGAGGAAAATGAGATGCATAACATCCATAAGAAATTCCATTATGCAAAAATCGAGGATATGGTTTTATCTAACAATTTAGTACAGAAAATCACAAACCGATTTGCAAAATATATTCTGGAAAACCCTTCCCGTGCAGACGAAATCACGAAAATAATGGAAGATATTCTGGACATTCATAAACAAGAATCCGATGACGACAATAAAAATAGGAACGAGAAATAGTCCGCTTGCACTTTGGCAGGCTCACGAAGTTGAATCGAAACTACAGAATCTGGGTTTCCAAACCGAGATTGTTCCTATCCTAAGTTCTGGCGACAAAAATCTGGACCAACCGCTTTATGCCTTGGCGATCACAGGCGTTTTTACTAAAGATTTGGACATCGCTTTATTGAATGATGAAATTGATATCGCCGTTCATTCTTTGAAAGATGTTCCAACACAATTGCCGAATAACATTCAGATTTCTGCCGTTTTGGAAAGAGACTTCCCTGAAGATGTTCTAGTTAGAAATAACGATGCCGAACCTTTAGATTTGGAAGTTTTGAAAATCGCCACAAGCAGTTTGAGAAGACGTGCTTTTTGGTTAAAACAATTCCCAGAAACCGAATTTACCGACATCCGCGGAAACGTTCAAACCCGTTTGAAAAAACTGGATGATGGCGTTGCCGATGCGACTTTATTTTCTCTTGCAGGAATCAAAAGAATGAATATTGATGTTCATTACGAGCAAATTCCGTTTATGTTGCAAGCGCCTTCACAAGGTGTTGTTGCGATTGCCAGCAAAATCGATAATCCAGAATTGAACGATATTTTAAAATCGATTTCTCACCAGGAAACTGAAATTTGTGTTAATATAGAAAGAGAGTTTCTGAAAACTCTTGAAGGCGGTTGCACAGCTCCAATTGGCGCAAAAGCTGAGATGGTTGATGGACAAATTAGATTCCTTGGAAGACTTTGTTCGCTAGACGGAAAAAACTGCATCGAAACCGACGAAATTTTTGAGTGGAACGATTCTGAAAACTTCGGAAAAAAAATCGCATTGAAAGTTTTGGAAAACGGCGGGAAAGAATTGATGGAAGAAATTAAAAAAAGTCTGTAATTGATTTAACGCAAAGGCGAAATTAATATTCATCTCAAATATTCAAAGTCGCCAAGTTTGAAAATTTGCAACTTTCTTTTTAATCTCAATTTTAAATATTTTTTGCGCCTTTGCGATGAGAACAAAATGAAAATCCTTTTTACAAAATCACTGGACATAGAAAAGGTTTCTGAGAAATTAGGAACAGGTTTTTCGATCGATTTTGTTGATGTCATTAAGACGGAGTTTATAAAAACTAAATCTTTCGGGTTAAAAAACAATTCCTTAATTTTCACGAGTGTGAATGGCGTAAAAGCTTTTTTTGAAAATGGATTTTCTGCCAACGAAAATTTTGCGGAACCGAAAAATTACAATAAAATTTATGTGGTAGGTTCGCAGACGAAAAAGGAACTGAGAAAACATAATTTTGGGACTTTTAAACTTTGTAGGAATGCCCACGAACTTTCGCAGTTTATTGTTGAGAACTCAGCGAACGAAAAGTTTTTGCATTTCTGCGGAAATATTGCACTTGATATCTTGGATGAGAAATTGCCATTGCAAAATATTTCCTACAAAAAAATCCCTGTTTATAAGACAAAACTACTCTATCCGAAAATCGATGAGAAATATCAGGTGATAGTTTTTTTCAGTCCGAGTGGAGTTCGTAGTTTTGCTAAGTTTAATAATTTTGACGATGTCAGGATTTTTTCGATTGGAAAAACAACAACTTCGGAAATTGAAAAACTAACTGATAATAAAATAATTACAAGCTCGAAAAATACTTTAGCGGATTTGTTGAATTTGATTAAAAGTGAAGCTAATTTTTAGCTCGCAGATTATTCAGATTTAGCAAATTTTTAAGTTGTCGCATTTTTTGCAATATCTCAAATTAATGAAAATTGAAACGTTGCAAAATGCAGTAGTTGAAAATATTTGAAAATAAAAATGATTAAAAACGACCTATATTTAAAAGCACTTCGCGGGGAAACCGTAGAAAGACCGCCAGTTTGGATGATGAGACAAGCCGGAAGATACCTGCCGGAATTCATCGCTTTGCGCGACAAATACGACTTTTTTACAAGATGTCAAACGCCGGAATTGGCTTCGGAAATCACGGTGCAGCCGATTAGAAGATTTCCTTTGGACGCGGCGATTTTGTTCTCCGATATTTTGGTGGTTCCGCAAGCAATGGGAATCGATTTCAAAATGAAAGAATCAGTTGGCCCTTGGCTGGATGAACCTATCAGAACCGCTCAACAAGTTGACAACGTCATTGTTCCTGATGTGAATGATACTTTGGGTTACGTTTTTGATGCGATAGAATTGACTTTGGAAAAACTGGACAATGAGATTCCTTTGATTGGATTTGCGGGTTCGCCTTGGACGATTTTCTGTTATTGCATCGAAGGTAGAGGTTCTAAGGATTTCAATATTGCGAAATCGTTTTGTTTTCTACAGCCGGAAGCAGCGCACAAATTACTACAAAAAATTACTGATACAACAATTGCTTACTTAAAAAGAAAAGTTGAAAAAGGTGTTTCTGCTGTTCAAGTTTTCGATTCTTGGGGCGGAATGCTTTCACCGGCTGATTATCAGGAATTTTCTTGGCAGTATATTAATCAGATTGTTGAAGCGCTTGCACCATTGACGCACGTTGTGGTTTTCGGAAAAGGTTGTTGGTTTGCATTAGACGAAATGACAAAATCTAAAGCTTCTGCAGTTGGGGTGGACTGGACAATTACGCCGGAATTAGCCAGACAATTCACGAATAATGCCGTGACTTTGCAAGGGAATTTTGATCCTTCAAGATTGCATTCTAAGCCGGAAACGATTAGAAAAATGGTTCACGAAATGATTAACCGTTTTGGGAAAGACAAATATATCGTCAACCTCGGACACGGGATTTTACCCAATATTCCAGTAGAAAACGCCGAAGCTTTTATCAAAGCCGTGGTGGAATGGAAAGCATAAACAATTTAAAAAGGAGCAAAATAATTTGCTCCTTTTTTATTCTAATTGTCCGGGCGCCGGTTGTGCTTGCGGTTTTGTTGTTTCGTCTGTAACACCATCTCTGCGTGGGATTGCTGGTTGAGCCACTTTTTCATCTGCCTCTTTTTGTCTTTGCTCAATATTTGCGGTGTCTACCATTTTTGGAGTGTTACTTTTTTGAGTAGACTTTGTTGATTTGAGCACGGTCGTCTTTGTGGATGATTTAGTTTCTAATTTTTTTGTTGTCTGAGCGGTAATCAAGACTGTTCCGAAAGTAAGAAAAGTGGCTGTCATTAATATCTTTTTCATAATAATTTATTTTTGTATTAATTACATTAACCCAAATATCAAACCAAATTTTAAAAATAAAAAACCAGAGCAATTATACTCTGGTCATTTTTAATTTTAAAATCCTATCTTGTTGGATTCGGATTTGTTGGACTTGTTGGTTCTAACGGTTGTTGAGGATTGGTAGAATTGTTTGGATTCGTTGTGTTTGGATTCTGCAAAGTTCCGTTATTTGGTAACGTATTGTTCGGGGTTTGCATTGTTCCATTATCCGGCAAAGTCTGATTTTGTCTCAGTCTGTCCGGGTTGTTCTGCATTTTTTGTTTGTTATTAATTGTTGCAGTGTCAACAGTCCTGTTCATTCCGTTGGGTTGAAGGGTTTCAGGAGTTTTCTGATTCATTTTGTCAATCTTTTTCTCCTTGCTCGTTTTATTAGTTCTTGAGGTGTCTTGTGGCGGTGTTACCTGTGCGGTAACGAACATTGCTCCGAAAATCATCAGACCGCCTGCTATTAACTTTTTCATAATACTTTTATTTAGTGTTGATTATCAAGACCAAACATTAAACCAATATTATGTTAAATTCGGAAATTATAAGATTTTTGGGAAAACTTTAGGATAAGCTATTTTTCCAAAACTTGTCTCATTTTCTCCACAAAGACATAAGTTGCAGGACAAATTAAGGTATTCTTGATTGTGAGATTATTAATCTGATAAATCTTCTTCCGGTCTGTGTGAGGATATTCTCTACAAGCTTTTGGACGAACATCATAAATTGAACAAGTGTTGTCATCATTCAGGAAAAAGCAAGGTAAGTTTTGAAGGACTTTATCATTGTCTTCATCTACTCTCAGAAATTTCGACTCAAAATCGGCTTGTTTCATCCGCAGATGTTTGGAAATTCTCTCAATATCTTTCTCTGTGTAAAGCGGACCGGTTGTTTTACAACAATTCGCACAGCTGAGACAATCGATTTCTTCAAATGTTTCTTCGTGCTTTTCCAAAACCAAATAGTCCAGATTTTTTGGTGGTTTCTTTTTGAGTCCATCCAGAAATTTTCTGTGTTCTTTTTGTTTGAGTTGAGCTTGCTGTTTATAGAAATCGAGGTTCATAATTAAGAAATGTTTGGTAATGGTGCAGGAAAATTACTATTAATCAAATCCAAATTAAGGACGGTAAATCTATTGGTTTCATCTGGCGCATACATTTTTTCGAACTTGGCTCCGTAAATAATTTCGTCTGAGGTGTAACTCGTTCTCTGAACCACATCGCTGGAAAATATACTATCAAAAGCCTTCACGTGAACGATAATTTCTATATCCGTATTTTTCAGATCATCCGCATTTAATCCATAAAACGGAGATTCTTCATCTATATAATGTACGATGGTCCAATTCAGAATCAAAGATGTGATTTTTGTGACTTCGAGTTTAAGATTGTAGAATGAACTTTTAGTCTGTCCATTTTCTGTGACTTCGAAGGAAGTTAAAACCGTAATACTAGCATCCGTAAGCGAAGTATTTTTGAATGGCGCCATCCGGAACATCAATCCCGTTTTGTCTTTGTGAGGTGATATCAGGGCGACATCACTAAATTGCAAAAAAGCTCTTGGACGCGAAAAACGGCCGTAAAAAAGACCCGTCGCAATGGCAAATGCCAACAATCCCAAGAAAGCTTCAAAGGTCGCCACCAAACTAGCCAGAAAACCGACCGGTGCAATCCGTCCGTACCCAACCGTGGTAAAGGTTTGGGAACTGAAAAAGAACACATCCGTAAACTCGTTTTGGAAATTGCTTTTGTCAATACCAGTCAGGTGTTCGATCCCAATTGAATAATAAATAAGTGCAAAGATAAAATTGACAACAATATAGCTCCCGATCAACAATCCAATAAACTGCCATCTTTTCAGGTTCAGCATCGTATGATACCAGCTGTAACGATTCAGGATATTGATGCCTTTCTTCTTGATATTCGGATAACCGTCTTTGTTGATAAATCTGCCTGAAAAATTATCCCCAAAACCAGTGTCTTTGGTTGAATTTAATCTGGAAAAACTGAATTTTGACATAATTGCAAAATTACATTTTAATTTGTTTTAATTTTGAAAAATGAAAGATATTCAGACACGCGCCGATGTAGAATTTTTGGTCAACAAATTCTATGACCAAGTTATAAAAGATGATTTAATCGGATTTTTTTTCACAGATATCGCAAAAATTGACCTCAGCAAACATCTTCCGAAAATGTATAATTTCTGGGAAAGTATTCTTTTAGGAAATCCTGTTTATGAAGGTCATCCAATGGCGAAACACTTTCCAATCAATGAAGTTTCGGCTTTGGAAGAAAAACATTTTAATCGTTGGTTACAGATTTGGGAGAAAACGGTTCACGATAATTTTGAAGGCGAAAATGTTGAAAACGCCATCGCAAGAGCTCTGAATATCGCCAGAATTATGAGTTTCAAAATGTCGAATGCTAGGAATTAATATTTTAAATGCAAAGCCCGCAAAGTTTTTTTGACTACTCTATGTTTTTTAAGATTCACAAAGGCGTAAAACTTATCAAAGAAAACACACTTCTAAACGTTGAATCACACGCAGCCCGACTTGAGCGGAAATCCTTTTTTGCGTGTACAAAAGTTATATTGAACCTGAAATTGTCTGCAAAAAAGATTGGGAGCGGAAGGCGGATTAAGCTGCCCCAATAATTCTAAAAATTCAGATGATGTAGCTGGCAATCTATCCAATCCGTTAACATATGAAAGAGCAAACCAACGCTAATCATTCTTGGAACGCCTCTAAAAAACAACAACAGAAAATAGACGCCCATCGCCCAATAGGTGTGAAACGGATGAAAATTGATACTGCATCTGTCCGGTGCAAAAATCGGTGTGCTGAGCAAATGGTCAGCATCTACGAGCATTGTCCCAAGCATTATGAAATAAGCTTTTTTCCAGTCTTTCCTAAAAAAGATGTAAGCCAACACAATGGGAAAACCAAAATGCATAAAATAATGGATGATTGTTTTTAATGATAAAATTTCTGAAACATTCATCTTATTGGCTTAATATAAATGGTAATTTATCTTTTTTTAATTGCAGTTTCAGGTAATAATAATCTCCCTTGTTGCCATAATAAAGGTAATTTACTTTTGAAATCGATTTTTTGTCGGAGGGCGAAAGTACTTTTAGTAAATCAACGAATAATAAATTATTTTTAAGCAATATAAAACTGCCTGATGGCGATTCTCCAAAATTTATATTTTTCCGAGTGG
This sequence comes from Epilithonimonas zeae, assembly GCF_900141765.1. Lineage (NCBI taxonomy): Bacteria > Pseudomonadati > Bacteroidota > Flavobacteriia > Flavobacteriales > Weeksellaceae > Epilithonimonas > Epilithonimonas zeae. The sequence goes on from NZ_FSRK01000002.1 coordinate 94,496, forward strand.
ATTGAATCGAAATCTCAAAGGAATTTTTCTTGATTACATTGGGTTGAAATGGAATTGCTGTGAATTGATTTTCTGCATTAATCCATTTCTTATCTTGAAAATAAGACCAAAGTTTCTCAACATCCGAACTTTGTACATTAATCGTATAATTAGGTTGTACCAACTTCTGATAGCTGACTTTTTCTACCTCGTTGAAATTATCATCATAAGCATAACTCACAATCTTGTCATTAACAGATTCTAATTCTGAAATCGCACTAACGGAATTGATGTCAATCGAATCAATCAGATTTTCATTAAATAATTTTGAGACGATTTTAGCATTTTTAGAATCTAATTTCAATTTTAGAAACTGTGTTTGCTTTTCCAAATCCGAGATTTGTGATGAGAAAATATCCTGAACGGTTTTGGTTTTGATTTCGATATTATCGTCATTCAGATAGACCGCAAACTTGTGAATTTTAGATTTTGCAAAATAAGACACGCTCGCAACCGAATTATTAATCAACTGGTCAGCGTATAAACCTTTGGTTTTAGACTTAAGAATCAAGTTTGATTTTTCCTCGAACGAAGAATTTGAAAAGCCGATAACACATTTTGAAGCTTCTATTTTGACAGAAAATCTATCTTTTTTATAAATATTATTTTCTGCTATTTTGAAACCTTTTCCCTTTAAAAATTCAAGAAAATTGTCTTTATTCTTAATTTCAAAAATGCTGTACCACTGCGAAAAATTGGTGTTTTCTAAATGAAAAATCTGGATATAATCCGGAATTATCAATCCATTTTTTTTGGAATTCAATCTAGAACCTTCAAACCAAACAGATGGATGTTTTAGTGACGAGAAAAAATATTGCTCTTTTAATTTTTTAACATCAATCAAAACTACAGCATCTGCATCTTTGGGAACCAGCTTCAAATCTTTGTCCTTGAGAGACCAGAAAAAATAGCCAACGATTGCCAACACAAAAACAATCAGAATAAAGACCAAGATTTTCTTCATTTATAATTCCGTTGATGTTTTTGGTTCCGTCAGCTTAATAATGTCGTTGCAGAAATCAAAGAAATACATCAAACTATTGTCCGAAGAATTAGGCGTTGTGTAATTGATCTCTGTTTCGATACTTTCTTTTTTCGGTTCCGATTTAAAATCGAAATCGCCCATATTTTTCCTGAAAAGATCCAAACTTTTTTTATCCGATCCGGTTTTGAATTCCTGCTCCAAACCATTTAAAAATCTTCTCATATCAATTTTTCCATACACAGGAAATTTAGATGCATCTTTTGCAAATTTCTCAGTTGTCGAAGATTGTTTTTTAGCAAGTAGATTACTTGGAGAAGTCGCCAGATAAACGATTCCGTCTTTTACGGTAAAACAAAGCTGATCGATATAGGTATTATTTTTCGCATCATTTTTGAAGAAATAAACATCGCCATTTTTCACAAATTTTTTCGCTAATTCTTTGCTGGTTGACAAAACATTGAAAACTCTTTTCCAATAATTCTCGTTATCCGTCGCAAAAGCAAAAGTGAAATCCGGAACTACAACATCCTTCATTTTTTTGACTTCTTTGCTGTTGTAGTTTTCATCATATTCGTAATCTGTGTATTCAACTTTTTTGGTATTGAGTTCATTCAGAACAAAGATTCCGTTACCTGGCGCAATTTTAGAAATCGCTTCTTCATCCAACACAATTTTTACAGTTTCTAATACGAGTTCTAGTTCTTTTTGATATTTGGAATTATCATCAGAATTACTCTCAAAGAAACTGTACATCAAGTCAAAATACTTGTATCCATCGATATTAATTGCATAGTAACCAATACTTTTATCATTGATTAAAGCTGTCAGTTTTTTATTCTTTTTACCTTTGTAAACCGCAGCCATATTTTTCTGAATGTCAGGATTTTTATGCTGATAATTGCTGACCAACCTCACTTTATTCTTTTCAAAATAAAGATTGTAGAATGTGTTAGAATCATAAAAATTATCGATAAAACCGCCCAATTTATAAGCGCTCATCATCTTTTTGTAAAGTCCGTTTTGGAAAATCTCACCATAACTCACAAAAGCAAAAACATCTGACTTTGCATCCTGAAAAGCTACCAATTTTTTAGGAACTTCAATTTCTGTCCCCGCATCAAAATATTTATCAAAATCAATCTCAGCCAAGGATTTTAGAATCTTAAAATCTGCAGCTTTTATCGAGTCCATTTCTTTTTGATAAGCCAAGTCCTCTGCTTCCTCATTATACTCTTCCGTAGGTTTTGCAGATGCAACTTCTTCCGAATCTAAGTTTTCCGTAGTTTTTTGCTCAGGATATTTGTGGTGTTTTTCCAAGTATTTGATATCTTTCTGGAGACGCACAATTTCCTGTTGATGTTCTTTGATATCTTCTTTCTGATATTTGATTTCGTCCTTTAGATATTTGATTTCTTCTTTGTAATCAAATGGTTTTTCTGGCTCATAATAAGTTGAATCAACAGCAGCGATAGAATCTGTAGCTATAGCCGCAGAATCTATTACAACAACAGAACTATCTTGATCATTCCACAAGACTTGTGGGAATTTTTTGGTGTAAGTTATGAGGCTCATCACCGCTTTTTTATCATTCCATGCAACAAAAGATTCATTGTTAAGATGGACGTAAGAATATTTGTCTTTCTTGGTTACTTCCAATTCTTTTTTGGCAGAAGTATTCAAAAAATTCAGAAATTTTTTGGAATCTTTTAAAATCAAATGTGCCGTGTAAGTTTTTACAGTATCATTGAAAACAGCATAATGGTATTGCTTAGCATCGTTTTCTAAACCAATATCAGAAAAGTCTTTCCAGCTTGGTTTTTCAGCACTATTTTTATTTAAATCTTGTAAAATTGGATTGAGTTTCTGCCAGTCAACTTTGCCATTCAACTGTTTTCCATTGACTTCCATATAAAACAAAACATTGTCCGGAACCTGAATTCTGCTTTGCGAAATAGCAAAACTGAAACAGAATAATAAAAATAGGAATAGAACTTTCTGTAAAATTGATTTCATAGTTTGTTGTTTTTATTGCAGTGTAATATTATTTTGAACTTGTTTTTTCTGAAGGATAAAATCTAAAATTGTTCCATCCAATTTCATCGCTTTTTTGCTGGGCGAGATTTTATATTCGGAATTGGTTTGAGATTTTATCAGATTTTCGAATTGTAAAATCGAGGTGTAAGTCGCATTATTAAATACTTCTTTATCTGCAGAACTCATTTTATCATATTCGGTTTTGAAACTGGAAATTTTATTTCTTACCAATATTTTCTCCAACAAATTATTTTTATAAAGCTGAGTCGGGATCATTTTTCCAATAACATTTTTCGATTTCAACAATTCCAAACCAGCATTGATATTTTCAATTTTCTTGAAATTACAACTCAGTTTAATAATATAATTTTCTGCATCGAAAAACGTTTTTACATTGCTGATTCCTGCAACGGTTTTGAAAATTGCAGAAGCGTCATTCAGTTTTTTATCAATTTCGGATTTCTTGGGAACTTTTTTACCGTTGATGGTTTCCATTTTGGAGATAGATTGCAGACGTGTCTTGCTTTTGCTGGCATTCAGAATTACAGAATATTCTCCGCTTCCATCGGCTTTCAAACTAATTTTATCGATGATATCAAAGCAACTTGTCAAGCTGAGAAAAACAAAGAAAATAAAACTATATTTTAAAATAACTTTCACAGTATAGATATTTAGTAAACTAATTTTTATGAATAAATTCGGAAAATGTTGATTCTCAGATTCTGCCTTTCAAATAATCTTGCCGAAGTTCTTCATCCAATTTCTCAATGGCATAACGGAGACAAGTTCTTGGCATTTCTTTATAATGAAGATCCAGAAAGTTCAACAATTCGGATTCGTTCATTTTTCCCATTTCGCGGAGAAGCCAGCCGTTGGCTTTGTGCATCAAATCGTGTGGATGTTTCAAATTTTTCAGGGCAAATGTTTTTGTCAGTTCAAATTCTCTTTTCTTAATGTGAAACATTGTTCCAACAATTGCCATTCGTTTTTCCCACATATCATCAGAATCTGACAGTTTTTCAAGGATTTTAGAATCTTGATTTTCAAAACAATACCGACCTAAAATTTTATAACACGATGTATCAACCAAATCCCAGTTATTGATGTGTTTTGTATGTTTCAGATAAAAATCAATGATCTCTTTTTGCCGAATTTTATCCTTAATCTTCTCGAATTTGTAAACCAACATCAATAAAGAAGTCAGACGATGTTCGTGAATTTTTGAAGACAATAACTCACTTAATTCTTCAAGAGATATTTTATTATAAAATTCTTTCGCAATGCTTCTTTGGTCTGGAACTGTAACGCCAATAAATATATCGCCTTCGCCATATTCGTCTTTTCCCGTTTTGAAAAATCTGGGAAAGAATTCTGCTTTTTCGGGAATAGCAAGAATCTGGAGAGCTTGTTTTATATCGTCTAATATTTCCATCAAAATCCGCCGACCAATTTTATATAAATTTTAGAATCTCCAACCGAATAAGTTGTTAATATGCTTCCATCTGCCAAATCTGTCATTTCTTGCTTAAAGTCAGAAGGGCTTGAGGATCTTGGTAAACTTGAGATTTTACTTATCATATCTCCAGCAAGTATAACACATATTGGAGAATCTTCTGATTTTCCTGTGCCACTATTTTCTATAGTTTGGTCTATTAAATCATTTTGTAAATAATATAAATCGCTCTTTTCTTTATTACCTAAAGCTTTATAAATATAAGATAATTCTAAAGCAACACCTTTTAACAATGGATTCTTATTATATTTTGTCTGAGCATCTTCAACAATTTTCAAAGCTTTATTTTTTGACATTCCTAATTTTGCCAATTTCCAAATCTTTTCATAATCCTGATTATAATCTCGCATTTGATATTCAGACTCTATAAACCTGCTTCCGTAATACATTTGATTCAATTCTTGCTGAGTCAGTTTAGCCGGTTCCATTTTGAAGATTTCTAAATAATCGTAATAATAAGTTTTAGGGTTTTCTAAAACTTTTTTTTTAATTTCTTCAGTATTGATTTGACAAAAAGCAGATACATAAAGAAGTAAACTAAAGAAAGCTATTATTTGTTTCATCATTAAATGGAAATTTTAATATTTTTTCAAATTTAATTGGTTCTGAAATTCTTCCAAATATTTTGCAAGATGAAAACCATCCATCAAACCGTGATGCGCTTCCACAGAAATCGGCAACATTTTCCGTCCATTCTTTTCAGAGAATTTTCCAAAGACAATTTTAGGAATTGATTCTTTTGGGTCAAAATCTGTCGGATGAAGCAAACCTGTAAAACTGGTCCAAGGCATTGTCGAATGTCGGATGTGATTCGGTGATAATTCCTCATTTCTGATTCTTAAACCTGTGGAGTTTTGAACCTCATCAATTTCTTTCTGTAAATTTTGGTTAAATATTTGAAAATCATCAGAATATTCGAAGAAAGAAAAACCAAACGTCCCGTCATTTCTGGCAATCGTAGAACCTACGTGAACAATATCGAATGCTATAACTTCATCATTCACAATTCGATAGCCAAATTCTTCAACCGAATTAATTGCCTTCATCGATTTGTGAAGATAATGGGCGAAGAAAGACTCGTTATTTTCTTTAGCAAATTGATAAGTTTCTGTACAATCAACTTCGGTAACGATTCCAAAATAAGGACTTTTCATTCCGGAAAAAAATTCAAAATGTTCTTTTCTCTTCCAGTTTTCAACATCAATAGTTTTCATTTCTAAATTTAGATTAATGAATTTCTTCTTCTAATATTTTTTCTTCTGTAGCAATTTTCTTAGGATTTGCGACTTTTGCAATCGTCAATCCCTGAACTATAATTGAAAACACAACTACACAATAAGTGATGCTGATGATAATCTGGCTGTATTCATTAATCGGAATTGATAACGCCAAAGCGATAGAAACACCGCCACGGATTCCTCCCCAAACCAAAACTTTCACAGTTTGCGGACTGAATCGGTATTTGAAAGCCATAAACTTTGTCGGAACAAAAATCGCCACCCAACGTGCCAACAAAACGATTAAAATACAAATCCCGCCTGCTACTAAATATTCATTTAAATCTTTGATTAACAGCAATTCAAACCCGATAAACAGGAATAGAACAGCGTTCATTATTTCGTCAATCAATTCCCAAAATTTGATGAGATAATCTTGCGTTTCAGATTTCATTTTGAAACTTTCGCTGAAATTCCCCATAAATAATCCGGCAGCAACCATCGCCAAAGGTGCAGAAATATGCATCTCGTGAGCAATCAAATAACCGCCCATAACCACTGATAATGTGATTAATACGGAAATAATATAATCATCCACAACCCGCATTGCCCGCGAAGCCGAATATCCGAGAAGAACTCCTAAAAGCAAACCTCCGCCCGCTTCACGAAGCAAAAGCAAACCGATATTTTCGACATTCAAATCGATTTCTTTTCCGATGGCAATTTGTAAAACGACTGTAAAAACAACAACCGCCATACCGTCATTAAACAAAGATTCCCCAGCAACTTTGGTTTCCAAAGATTTTGAAACTTTGGCTTGCTTCAAAATACTCAGAACCGCAACTGGGTCGGTTGGAGAAATCAGCGCTCCGAAAACGATACAATAAATCAACGGCATCTGAACACCAACCAACGGCAAAAGATAATAAACACCAAAACCAACAGCAAAGGTAGAAATGATAACACCAACAGTAGAAAAAATCACAACTGGTCCGAATTGTTCCTTCAAATCTTTGATGTTAATATGAATTCCTCCCGCAAAAAGCAGAAAGTTAAGCATCGCGCCCATCAGAACTTCAGTAAAGTCGAAGCTGTGTACTAATGCGGTTAAATGTGAAGTTGTCTTTGGTAAAAAATTATCGCCCGATGCCACCAACGTTACAGAAACGATAATCGCAATCACCATTATCCCGATTGTACTTGGTAATTTGAGAACGCGATAATTGATGTAGGCAAATAAGGACGCTAAGACGATAAGAACTGAAAATGAGTAATATAACTCCATTAATTTTTTATTTTGTGTTGATCGTTAAGATTCTCCAATTGATTCAACTTATTTAAATTTATTTTATATTCTTAATTTTCTTCCTCGTCCTCAAAATATTCGAACAACAAATCATTGTAAGGGAAACGTGAAATATGAATCCTGTGAACCTCATCATAAATCATTTTTTTCATCTCAGGGAAATTCTGTTTGTTAAGCGCAGAAATGAAAACCGTCGGATATTTTGATTTTGCCATCCACGTTTTTTTCCATTCTTCCAAAGAAATATTCTTTTTGGACGAAGGCGTCAAATCATCTTCGTCTTTCTTCTCATAACTGAAATCATCAATCTTATTGAAAACCATAATCATTGGTTTCTGATGTGCATCAATCTCCTGAAGAATCTGATTAACAGAAGCAATGTGATCTTCGAAACTATCGTGAGAAATATCGACAACGTGAACTAACAAATCTGCTTCACGAACCTCATCCAAAGTGGATTTGAAAGATTCTACTAACTGAGTAGGCAATTTTCTGATGAATCCAACCGTGTCCGTTAAAAGGAATGGAAGATTCCCAATCACGACTTTTCTAACAGTTGTGTCAAGCGTTGCAAACAATTTATTTTCAGCGAAAACATCGGATTTTGACAAAGCGTTCATCAAGGTAGATTTTCCAACATTGGTGTAACCTACCAAAGCAACACGCACCATCTTGCCACGGTTTTGTCTTTGGGTTCCCATTTGTTTGTCGATAACTTTCAATTTATCCTTCAGCAAAGTGATTCTGTCGCGGATAATCCTTCTATCGGTTTCTATTTCCGTTTCTCCAGGACCACGCATTCCGATTCCCCCTTTTTGTCTCTCAAGGTGGGTCCACATTCTAGTTAATCGCGGTAAAAGATATTGATATTGAGCTAATTCTACTTGAGTTCTTGCGTAAGAAGTTTGAGCTCTTTGGGCAAAAATATCGAGTATAAGATTGGTTCTGTCTAAGATTTTAACTTCCATATCACGTTCCAGATTTTTTAACTGGGAAGGCGATAATTCGTCATCAAAAATCACAGTTCCAATTTGGTGTTCTTTCACGTAATCACGAATCTCCTCCATTTTTCCCTTCCCTACAAAAGTTTTGGAATCCGGCTGAGATAATTTTTGAGTAAATCTTTTATCAACTGTAGCTCCGGCTGTGAAAGCCAAAAACTCCAATTCGTCCATATATTCTGTCAGTTTATCCTCATCCTGATTTTGGGTGACTACACCTACCAAAACCGCTCTTTCGTACTGATGTTCTTTCTTTTCTAACATTTAAAATTTATAATTTTCTGATTCTCACAAGATACTATTTTTAGACAAAAAAACCAAAGGTTAAGTTTCATAATAACGAAATGGTTATATGCGCAATGAAAAATCTGCGTGCAAAAAAAAGGCCGTTCCCAATAAGGAACAGCCTAAAAAACACAATTTTAAACAATTTTATTTTTTGATAAGCTTGAAAGCCTTCACTTCATTTCCGCTGCCTACTTTCATAATGTAAATTCCGGAAGCCAGTTTGGAAAGGTTTATTTCTGCATCTTTTTGATGCAATTCTTTTTCAAAAACCTGTTTGCCTGACATATCATAAACACCTATATTGTTAATATCCTTAATGTTAGAAACTTTCAAAATATCTTTTACCGGATTTGGATAGAAAGAGATTTGATTTTTAGAGATCTCTGTTGTGCCAAGGATCTTATTAACGTTTACATTAAATACACAAGTATCTATTATAGCACCTTCGTATACAAGGTTATGGATAACAACAGTATTACCTTCAGGAAATGCAGCTCCAGATTCTAATCCTTGAACCAAAACAACTTGTGGTTCTGAAGTCTCACAAACATAGCTCACCTTGAAAACGCCATCAAAACCTTCTTTTGCTGTCCAGTTCTGTCCATCCCCTGTTGTAAATGCAGTGGTTCCGTTTGATAAGGCCGATTTTATTTCCCAAGAAACCAACGGCCCCTGCATATTAATGGCAACCCAATATTTCCCCGATGTCAATTCTAATACCTCAGGCAATTTGATAACCGTTTCATATGCTGTTCCACCGGTAGTAGTTCCTATCTCGTTTTGTGATTCGATCGTTGGCGTAGCATAATTCATAATCAACTCTCCCGGTTTGCCATTATTATCTTTATAGAATGCAACAGTGGCTCCGTAAGAGAATCTGATCAAATGAGGAATTACTTTATCGATTTTCAAAGTTTTTCCAGCAGGAATCACAAAGTCGTTAGCTACAGTATTGAAGTTTGAAGCCGGCATCCAGTTTTCATAATTATTTCCAGGATAGTCTATGCCACAACTGGAGCTTCCTTGAGAACCGCAATTGAATGGCAAATTGTAATTTACGACCGCAGTTTCTCCTCCTGGGATTGTATTCACATTAATATCTGAAGGACAGTTAAAAGCACATCCTGGATCTGCAATACCACCAGAAATATTCAAAGTATAATCTTCCGCTTGTCCGGAATTGTAATAATAACCTGAAGCACCTGTTGGCCAAAACATAGAATATTCTGTGGCTGATTGCATTTTCAGAACCCTTATTCTTGTATTCCCGTTGATTGCATTTTGCGGAACTGTTATTGGGAATTGTGTGAATTTATCATCTACACCAGAAGATGCGAAAATATAACCTTCACTGATGATTTCATTGCTTTCATCCAGAATACCGTTGTGATTCCAGTCAACGAAAAGAGTATAAGTATCCGGCGCATAATCTACACGGTTTTTACCCTTGATTTTTACATTGTAAGTTTGACCTGCTTGTAGATCGAACACTTTATCTGTCATATCTTCATAGAAAGCAGAACTATTTGGGTCTGAATTGTAGCCCACATCATTCACTTCGAAACGTGTTATTGGTGTTGACGGAATGCCATTGTCCACATTAGAAATTAAATCATACGACTGTGGACTGGGGTTGTCTGGCAATACCCTAAATTCTGTTGTACCGTAGAAATTAGTTTCAAATTGCTCTACATTGATTCTCCAGGTTCCTGCTACATCAGGCATCGTATCTCCCCAAGGATAAGTTGGCGTATTTCCATTGAAATCAATATCAAAATTTCCGTTGGCATCTGCATAGTATTTTCCGGTAATTCCTGAGCCAGACTCGTTCGGAGAGAAAATATGGACCACAACTTGTGCATTCGGTTCAATATTTTTGGCGTGTAGTTTTATCCCAAAGTTAAAAAACTGTTGCATTGTCAATGTTTTATTAGAAACTGAAGCTTCCAATACTTCATTTTCATTTGCGACAACTTGTAATGTCGCGGTTGCAGTTTTTCCTTGTCCATCTATTGCCTTCACTGTATGAGCACCTTTCAAAGAACGAATCATCTTGGCGCTTATCTGTACAGAAAAATTCCCTTGAGCATCAACGGTTCCTGTAAAATCTCTCCATCTTTCCCCATTTGCGTCAGTATCATAAACTGTAACTGTAGAGTTAGGAGAAAATCCAGTTCCAACAACAGGAAACCCGCCTGACCAATACCAAAATTCTTCAATTGTATTTGGTTCATCGGAAACCAAAGAAGTATCCAATGTAATCTGCTGTGCGCTAGTTATGCCGAACATAAATAGAAACAGCCACTTAAATAGTAATTTCACATCCATTTTTAAAAATATTTTATAATTATTGAGACAATATTAGAATATCATCAAAGAATTTGAATATTCGTTGAGATAACAATATAACTACTAACAAAAAATCAGAGGTAACATTATATATACAATTGATTTAAAATTTTGAAAATCAATTAATTAAAAAAGTAATTTTTTTTGAAATTTATTCTTCCTATCTTCGGGTCATATTTCTGAAAATGCGTTGGGCTTTTTGTGTTTTTTTAACTTTTAACCTGATATTTGTTTCCGGTCAGACAAGTCTTTCCAAAGACCCGGACAATTACGCCACTACTCTTCTGAAGCAGACGGTGGATTATATGCAAACCAACAGAACAAAGGCAATGAGTTATCTGCAAGAAGCCCTAAAGCTGGAAAACAAATTGGCAGACAGCACAAAAATCAGTCTGTATGTTACTGCAGGAAACACATATAAAGATCAAGAATCTTACTACCAAGCGCTTAATTATTATTACAAAGGATTAGAAATCAACAACAAAACAAATTCACGTGATTCTTATTCTATCTTAAATAATATTGGAGGTTGTTATTACCTAATGGGAAATTTCAAGAAGGCTAGACAGTTTTGGGAACAATCGCTTAAAAAATTCGAAAGCAGTAAACCTGATGAGAAATCTGTAGAAGGCTCAATTATTTACAACAATCTCGCAGTTCTGGAAAAAGAACAAGGAAATTATGCCCGAGCGTTGGAAATGCTGAAAGAATTCAAGACTCGGAATACGGTTGCAAAAGACACGCTTAACATTATTATGGCTTATGAAAATATTGCCAACGTTAATCTGAAATTAAAAGAAACCGAAACCGCAGTCGATAACCTGAGACAAGGCATCACTCTGGCAAAGAAAATCAAATCGCCTTACGACATTGCAAGTCTTTACAACATCTTGGGAAACATCTACCTCAACAATATTATCAACAGAGATTCTGCATTATATTATTTGAAAAATTCATACGACATTTCAGAAAAGAGTAGCTTTTCTGATTTAAAGTTGTTTTCATCGGAAAATTTGGTAAAACTATTCGAAAAGGAAAAAGATTACAAAAATGCATTGCAATATCTTCATACGGCAAAATCATTATCCGAAGCTTCCATCAATCAGGAAAATAATAAAAAAGTAAACCGATTGGAGATTGAATTCAATGAAAAAATGACCCAAAATGAACTTTTAGCTTCTCAAACCAAAAGAGAGCGCTTTTTTATTTTCGGAATTGTCTTGCTTTTATCTTTCTCGGTTATCATCTTTTTATTATTCCAATTACAGAAAAATAAAACAGCCAAAAGAGTTGCCGAAAACGAATTATTAGCCAAGAAATTAGAAGAAAAAAACAAAGAGCTTACGAATAGCGCTATCCAAATGTTGCAAACTTCAGAAATTATCCAATCCACACAAAAAGAATTGAGCGAGCTGAATTCAGGAACGGAAATGTCGGATAATAAAATATTTCACATTATTTCTGAACTCAAAAAAAGTTCAAAAGGCTTTGGAAAAGATGAGTTCTATAAGATTTTCATGGAAACCGAAGACCAATTCTATAAAAAACTCCTGAATGAATTTCCCGACTTGACTAAAAACGAATTGAGACTTTGTGCTTTCCTTAAACTTAATTTATCGTCAAAAGAAATTTCCGACATTACACACCAAAGTCCCCACAGCATTGTAGTTGCGAGATCCAGACTTAGAAAAAAATTAAGACTCTCCAATTCAGAAAGTCTTAATAATTTTTTGATTAAATATTAGCGTTTAGCTAAGTAAAGTAGCAGTCAACGATTTTTCGAAACTGAAAGCCTGACTTACAGGACAATTTTCCTTGGCATCTTTTGCAATTTTCTGGAAATCATCTTCTGAGATTCCGGGGATTTTTGCATTTAAAGTCAATTCTGACAACGTGATTTTTCCATCAACCAAAGAGATTTTACAATCTGTTTCCAAAGATTCTGGAATAAAACCTGCTTCTGACAACAGAGCTGAAGTTTTCATTGTAAAACAACCCGCGTGAGCTGCTGCCAACAATTCTTCCGGATTGGTTCCAACACCGTCTTCAAATCTGCTTTTGAAGGAATACTGAGTTTCATTAAGTGTTGTACTTTGCGTTGTCAAAACGCCGCTTCCGTCTTTTACAGTACCTTTCCAGACTGCTTTTGCACTTCTTTTCATAATTAATTTTGTTTTGGATTTATATTATTGATTGTATTATTTTTTATCGCAAAGGCGAAAGTTTTTTTTAAGATTTAATGTTTTAAGTCGCAAATGACAATCATTATCGTTTATAATTTCTCATTAATTTCTCAATCCCAATCTTGCTCAACAAATTTCATTTTGTCGCCGTTTGCATTGGATAAAGTTAAGAAATGTCCTTCGATTTTGTACTCTGTCATATTTGGTAAAGCTTTTCCGAATGAGTCTTCTAATTTCATTCGCCCATCACAATACATCATTGTGGAACCAACGCCTGAGAATTTTGCTTTTCCATTATTAAATTCTGCCGTGAAAAACATTCCGTTGCAACCCATTTTTGCGGTGTAACGATTGGGCGATTCTGTATTTTTCGTCAAATCAATATGAGCTTCCAACTTTACCAATTCTTCCTTGGTAAAATCTTTGTATTCAACGAGCATCCACTTTTTGTGAAGATTCTGCATTCCTGACATAGAATTATTTGATGATTTACAAGAAACTGTAAGTAGTAATATTAATGATAAAATACCGATTGACTGTAGAAATTTCATACTTTAAAGTTTGCCTAATCTCTTATCCAAATTCATACCATTAGATTTAAAATAATGAGTAAATTAGCCCCATTAAAATAAATTTCTATTATGAAAAAAATATTTTTGGCGCTGACTTTTTTATTGAGCTTTGCGCAAATGAGAGCAGACGAGGGAATGTGGCTTCTGATGCTCGTGAAACGTCTGAACGGCGTGGATATGCAGAAAGAAGGTCTGCACTTGACTCCGGAAGAAATCTATTCTGTCAACAACTCTAGCTTAAAAGATGCCATCGTAAGTTTCGGCGGATTCTGTACTGGAGAAATGGTTTCTGACAAAGGATTGATTTTTACGAATCACCACTGTGGTTACGATGCTGTTGCTGCAGCTTCTACACCTGAAAAAGATTATTTGAAAAACGGATTCTGGGCAATGAAACCGAATGAGGAATTCAATGCAAAAGGTCTTTACGTGAGATTTTTGGTAAGAATGGATGACGTTTCTGAAAGAATCAATGCAAAATTGAATAACAATATGTCTGCAGCAGACAGAAAAGCGGTTATCGATGCAGAATATAAAGCTATCCAAACAGAAAATTCTGAGAACGGAAAATATACTGTTGTTGTAAGAGATTTTTTCAACGGGAACGAGTTCTATTATTTTGTTTATCAAGACTATAAAGATATTCGTTTAGTTGGTGCTCCGCCTTCATCATTAGGAAAATTCGGTGGTGATACAGACAACTGGGAATGGCCAAGACACACTGCAGATTTCACGGTTTTCCGTGCTTATGCAGATGCCAATGGCAACCCAGCAGAATACTCTGAAACCAACGTTCCTCTGAAGCCAAAACATCATTTACCAGTTTCTCTTAAAGGTTACAAGCCTGGAGATTTTACAATGATTCTTGGGTATCCTGGTAGAACCAACCGTTATTTGACGTCTTACGGAATCGAGCAAATGGTTGACAAAGATTATCCGGCATGGGTAGAAGCTTCTAAAGTGGCGATGGATGTGATGAAGAAGTATATGGACAAAGACAAAGCGACTCAATTAGATTACGCTTCTCAGTACGCAAGTGTTGCCAATTACTGGAAAAACAGACAAGGAACGATTGACGCTGTTAAGAAAAACGGAACAGTTGCTGAAAAGAGAAAACTGGAAGAAACATATAACGAATGGGCGGCACAATCTCCGAATGAGCAAACTTATTACATTGTTTTACCAGAAATTAAAGCTTATTACAATCAGGTTTCCGGAAGAAATGTAGAGAGAAACTATGGTGGACTTTTACAGAGAAATGCGCATTACATCGCAACAGCTTATCAGTTAGGAAGTCTTTTCAAAACGTATGCTGACCAGGACGAAGCTGGAAAAGCAGCTATGAAAACGAAAGTTCTTGACGCTGTTGATAAAGCTTACGACGGTTTTCACGATAATGTTGAAGGCGAAATGCTGAACTCTCTTGCTTCTCTTTACAAAACAAGAGTGGCTAAAGAATTTGCTTCTCCAACTATTTTGGCTGCAGATGTAAACAATCTTTCAACTTTGGCTTATGAGTCTGTTTTTGCTAATAAAAAATCGGCTTTAGCTTTTGTAGAAAATCCTGACAGATTGAAAATCGATGCTGATAAATTGAGACAATTCGCAAATGGAGTTGTTGAAGACCAAAAATTAGGATTGGAAAAATTTGCTAAGGTAGATGAGAACTTTGCTAAAAACAGCAGACTTTTCTTAGACGGACTTAGAAAAGCTCAGCCTGAGAAAAAATTCTATCCGGATGCTAACTCTACAATGAGATTGACTTACGGAACGATTGAAACACTTCCTGTAAGAGAAGACAGAAACTATAAAGGAATCAAGGAAAACTATTATACCGACATCAATGGTATGGTTGCTAAATACAAAAAAGGCGACGAAGAATTTGACCTTCCTCAAAAAGTTCTAGACCTTGCTAAGAAAAAAGATTACGGACAATATGCTGATAAAAAAGGCGGATTTATGCCTATCAACTTCTTGTCTAATAATGATATCACAGGAGGCAACTCAGGTTCTCCAATTATCGATGGAAACGGTCACTTGATTGGTCTAGCTTTCGATGGAAACAGCGAAGCTTTGAGTGGTGATATCGTTTTCGAACCACAATTGCAAAGAACAATTAATGTTGACGTTCGTTACGTACTTTGGGTAATTGACAAATATGCTGGCGCGACGAGATTAATAAGCGAGCTGACATTAGTAAAATAAAAATATTTCAATATTTTTTCTAAATCCACCAAAATTTTGGTGGATTTTTTGTTGCAGTAATATCCAAAACCATTTTCAGTAATTTTTTGTAAATTAGAGAAATCATTTTTTATGAGTTTAAAAACCCTACTTCATTGGTCCTTTATTTTCCCGCTTTTATCATTAATTTACTATCTACTTGGTGTTACAGACGACAGTCCGTTGTTGGCTGTATTAGGTGGCGTTTTGTTAATCACTTCCGTTTTAGGAGCCGTTCATCACGCAGAAGTTGTAGCTCATAAAGTAGGCGAACCATTCGGAACAATCATTCTTGCGATAGCCATTACAGTTCTGGAAGTAGGATTAATTGTTTCCTTAATGGTAGCCGGAGGAAAAGAAACGCACACACTCGCAAGAGATACCGTTTTCGCAGCAGTAATGTTGATTTTAAATGGAATTCTAGGTGCTTGTCTTTTAGTAGGCGGCATCAAATTCAAAGAACAATTCTTTGCCAGAACTTCCGGAAATATGGCGTTGATAAGTCTCGTTGCAATTGTCGTAATGACTTTGATTTTACCCAATTATACCACCAGCGAACTTTCAGCAACATTTAGCAAAGCACAATTGATATTCTTTTCCGTCGCGTCTCTCGTGATTTACAGTACATTTTTGATGGTACAAACCGTGAGACACAGAAATTACTTTCTTCCGGAAAACGATGATGAACCACACGCAGAACCACCAACCAACTTCGAAAGTACAATGAGCTTGATTTTCCTGATTATCTGTTTGGGCGTTGTTGTATTTTTAGCAAAAGCATTGTCTCCGCAAATAGAAAATATGGTTCATAATTTTGGGGCACCACAAGCATTAGTCGGGGTAATCATTGCAGCTGTTGTCCTTTTACCGGAAGGAATGGCGGCGATAAAAGCAGCAAGAAGAAATCAATTTCAAACAAGCTTAAATCTGGCTTTAGGTTCAGCTATTGCGAGTATCGGATTGACGATTCCTTGCGTTGCAGTAGTTTCTATTATTTACGAAATGCCTTTATTACTTGGACTCGATATCAAATCAATGGTTTTACTTGCACTGTCGCTTTACACCGTGATGCTATCCTTAAACCGGGGAAAAACCAACATTCTTTACGGCGTTGTACTTTTGGTTAATCTCTTCGCCTATATTTTTACCGTTATCGTTCCTTAAATTTTATATTTGATTAATGAATCTCCGGAAAAAAGCAGAACTTACTTTTTTCATTTCGCTTTTCATCTGCAGCAATTTGTTGTGTCGGTCTGAGGCTCTCGAAGATCAATAAGACTCAAAAATCTTCAGATTTTTTCCCTATAATTAACCTCGCCAACTCAATAGTTTAAGTTAAATCAAAAATTATTGACCCGAAATCTTTAAATTTAAAAAATATTTAAGATTATTAAAACTAATATGAAAACCTTCGAAACCGAACGATTAAGAATGAAAGTCGCAGACCTAGACGATGCAGATTTCTTTCTAGAATTATATAATTTACCTTCATTCATCAAACATATTGGCGACCGAAAGCTCTGCACCAAACAAGATGCAGAACAATATATTAAGGACAGATTTCTCCCTCACATTGAAAAATTAGGTTACGGAAATTATGTTGTGATTCATAAAGAACTTGACAAAAAAATCGGTGCTGTTGGCGTATTTGTTCGAGAAGGTATCGAAGTTCCTGATATTGGTTTTTCTTTCTTTCCGGATTATGAAGGTAAAGGGTTTGCTTATGAATCAGCTTCGAAACTGAAAGAATTAGTCGCCACTAATTTCGGTTTGACAAAAATCTCGGCAATGACTTCTGACGAAAATATTTCTTCTCAAAAACTAATTGAAAGACTAGGATTGAAATTCCAGAAATATGTCATTTTCCCCGATGACAATGAGGAGTTGAGATATTATGAAAATTAAATTTTGAATTAAAAAAACGCAAAGCAACAAAAGCTTACTTGATAAAATCAATATGTTTTTAAGGCACTAAGAAAATGTAAAATTAAAAAAAACGAAGATTTTCTTTGTGCTTTAAATCTTTCAATAATTTTAATTAATTTGTGCCTTGTGTTTAACATTAAACTATCAAAATTTAATTCCACAAACTACTACTGATGTCAAAAACTTACGAAACAGAACGCCTTATCATAAAGCTTGTCGATATCGATGATGCTGAATTTATGATGCAATTGGTCAACACAGAAAAATGGCTGAAAAATATTGGCGATAGAAATATTCACAGTCTTGAGGACGCTCAGAAATATATCCGCGAAAAGAATCTACCCAATATTGAAAGACTTGGCTATGGAAATTGTGTTATAATTCTGAAATCCAACAATGCGAAAATTGGAACTGTTGGTTTATATGACAGGGAAGGGATTGACGGCGTTGACATTGGTTTTGCATTTTTGGAAGAATATGAGGGAAAAGGTTACGCGTACGAATCCGCCAAAAAAGTGATGGATATCGGAATCAATGATTTTGGAATTAAAAAAGTCAGCGCAATAACTTTACCAGAGAATTTCTCTTCAATTAAATTAATTGAAAAATTGGGACTGAAATTCAAAGAAGTGGTAAGAATTCCGAATGATGATGTTGATCTTAATCTCTATGAACTCAATTTATAATAATGAATTTACCACACCGCATCGAAATTATTGAATCAAAAAAACTGATTGGATTCAGCATTAAAACTTCTTTTCAGGATGATAAAACACCTATTATCTGGAAGAAATTGATGATGAGAAGAAATGAAATCACCAATCGAATTCCGAATCGATTATTCTCGCTTCAAATCTATCCGGAGAATTTTACACCGAATCAAACTTTCACAAAATATGCTTTGGCTGAAGTCTCTAATTATGATAATATTCCAAATGATTTTGAGTTGTTTGACTTAGAAAGTGGAAAATATCTTGTTTTTAATTACAAAGGAAAAGCGGAAAACGGACCGGAACTTTTCCGATATCTATTTCAAAATTTCATTCCGGAAAATCAATTTGAAATTGACAACAGACCTCATTTTGAAATTTTCGGAGACCATTATAATCCGAATGACGATTCTGCTGAGGAAGAGATTTGGATTCCGATAAAATAGTTATTCTGTAATCTCGATGATATTATTTTCCGGATCCAGAATGACGCTTTCTTAATAGCCGTCGCCAGTCGTTCTTGGTTCAACAATGATTTCAAAACCGTCATTTCTAAGTTCTTCAAATCATCACCACCTATAATCTCAAAATCAGGGATTACATTGTTTTTATAAACCTTTTGGTTTCTATCTATCACATAATCTGTTGACAGATTAAGATTTAATTATTCTAAAATTTGTGCAGCGTGGTCTTTGGTTTTCACTTTGTCAATAACCTGAGTACAAATTCCGTTTTCATCAAAAACAAAAGTCGTTCTCACGATTCCCATAAACTCTCTTCCCATAAATTTCTTCAGCTGCCAAACTCCGAATTTGTCAATGATGTCGTGATTTTCATCTGCAATGACATCAAATGGCAAATCATTTTTATCACTGAAATTCTTCTGACGCTTCACAGAATCCGCACTCACTCCTAATAATTGAAAACCTTTCTTTTTCAAATCCGAATAATTATCTCTCAAATTACAAGCCTCGGCAGTACAACCAGGTGTGCTTGCTTTCGGATAAAAGAAAACAACCAATTTTTTGCCTTTTAGTTTTTCTGAATCAATATTTTTTCCTTCCTGATTAATTCCAATAAATTCTGGTAAAGAATCGCCAACGTTCAACATAATTTCTATTTTTGTTGAGACAAATTTACCATCAAAATGACGAAAAAGCAAAGAGCAAAAATAGTTCAGGAAGAATTAGAAAAATTATATCCCGAAGTTCCGATTCCGCTGGAACACAAAGACGCTTATACTCTGATGGTTGCAGTCGCACTTTCTGCACAGACGACCGACAAAAAAGTGAATCAAATCACGCCAGGACTTTTCGCTGTTGCTGATACGCCTGAAAAAATGGCCAAGCTGAACGTTGAAGAAATTAAAGAATTACTAAATGGACTTGGACTCACAAATAACAAAGCGAAAAACCTTAAAAAAATGGCAGAAGTCTTGGTGGAAAAATACAATTCTGTAGTACCACAAACTTATGAAGAATTGGAAAATCTGGCTGGTGTTGGTCACAAAACAGCTTCGGTGGTGATGAGTCAGGGATTTGGCTTTCCGGCGTTTCCAGTTGATACGCATATCCACAGATTGATGACACAATGGAAATTAACCTCAGGAAAAAATGTTGTTGAAACCGAAAGAGATGCAAAAAGTCTCTGGGATGAAAGCGTTTGGAACAAATTGCACCTTCAGATTATTTTTTACGGACGAGAATATTCTCCAGCGAGAGGTAATAAGGAAAAGGATTTTATTACGAAACTTTTGTTTCCTGAAAAAGCTTAATGTTTTCTCTTCAACATTCTCCTCATATGAAAATATTTGTTTTGCTTAATATGATGCGGATATTTCCTTCCTTTCGGAATATTATTGAAAATCAAAGCCATTAACAACAAAATCAAAACGCCACTCATAACCGGCGATACGGCATACCAATAACCCAAAGCTTGAATTTTCCCAGCTGGAAGAACTGCAATCAAAGCCGTTGCACCACCCGGCGGATGCATTGTTTTCGTAATCTGCATCACAACAATAGAAGAAGCGACTGCAATAGAAGCATTCAACCAAAGAATATCCGGCAAGAATTTATAAGCCGTCACACCAACTAAAGCGGATAAAACGTGTCCGCCAATCAGATTTCTGGGTTGAGCTA
Organism: Epilithonimonas zeae; assembly: GCF_900141765.1. Classification (NCBI taxonomy): domain Bacteria; kingdom Pseudomonadati; phylum Bacteroidota; class Flavobacteriia; order Flavobacteriales; family Weeksellaceae; genus Epilithonimonas; species Epilithonimonas zeae. The sequence goes on from NZ_FSRK01000002.1 coordinate 114,983, forward strand.
AAGGACTATTCACAGCGCCATAAACCAAAACACTGGATGCTCCGAATGAGCCAATCAGAAAAACATTTTCAATCTCGGTCAAATGTTGTGACTGCAAAAAAGCAATCAATCCAATCCCGAAAAAAGCACCTAAAAATGACCAAAAATGGTCTTTGAAATCAACTAAGGTTTCCTGATAGAAGATATATTTTGTATGTCTAAGTCTTCTTCTAATATGTTTCCTCATCATTTTATTTCTTTGCCCAAAGTTCCATTTTACGTTCCAAAACTTCTAGTGGAAGACAACCTTGACTTAAAACCTCATCGTGGAAAGATGCTAAATTGAATTTCTTTCCTTGTTCTTTTTGATATTTATTTCTCAACTCACGGATTTTCATTGCACCCGTTTTATAACTCAAAGCTTGTCCAGGCAAAGCCATATAACGCTCCACTTCTGCGGTTGCGCCTGCTTCATCATAAGCGACATTGCTCAAGAAATATTTAATCGCTTCTTCGCGAGACATTTGTCCTGTGTGAATTCCAGTATCAATCACGAGGCGAACTGCTCTCAGCATTTCATCACTCAAAGAACCCATTTTTTGATAAGGGTCGGTATAAAGTCCAAATTCTGAACCTAGCGATTCACAGTACAAAGCCCATCCTTCGCCGTAAGCACCGATCCAACCGAATCTCATAAACTTAGGCAACTTGGTATTTTCCTGTTGCAGAGAAACCTGATAATGATGTCCAGGAATCGCTTCGTGAAGGAAAAGAGATTCCATCCCGGAAGTCACATTGAATTTTGTTGGATCAGGAATCGGTATATAAAAAATCCCGGGACGTTTCCCGTCGGCACTTCCCTGAATGTATTCCGCACTGGCGCTGGCTTCACGGTATTTTTCGGTTTGACGAATTTCAAAAGGTGTTTTCGGCGTTACATTGAACATCGTTTTCAACTTCGGCGTGATTTTATCTAGGATGGATTGAAATCCTGCCAACACTTCTGCCGAAGTTTTATAAGGCATTGCTTTTGGGTCGGTTTTTACATAATTCAGGAAATCTTCCAAAGAACCTTTGAAGCCGACTTGAGCTTTCACTTTTTCCATATCATTTCTGAGTCTTTCAACTTCAGAAAGTCCGGTTTTATGGATTTCTTCTGGTGTTTTATTAGTTGTTGTCCAGCTTTTCACATAATAAGCATAGATATTATTTCCGTTTGGTAAAGCTCCATAACCATCTGTCGTTCTAGCTTTTGGCAAATATTCTTTTTCTAAGAAATCCGCCATTTTAAGATAAGCGGGAATCAATTTATTCTTAATCGCATCTTGGTAAAGCTTGGTATATTTGTTCGCAATAACAGGTTTGAAATCTTTCGGAAGGTTTTTTATAGGACCGTAGAAAATATTTTTATCGATTTCGAAAGTTGTGATTTCATCGGCTTTCATTTGTGGAATCATTTTTACAACCAAGGATTTTGGAAGAACAACATTATTTTTAATTCCTAACCTGAAATTCTGAATAGCAGAATCCATCCAAAGAGGAAATTCATCAACTCTTTTCAACCAATTATCATAATCTTTTTCGGTTTTAAAAGGCTGAATTCCGCTTCCACTTCCTAACATAGGAAAAGTCAGAGGCAAACCATCGAATTGTGTAAAAGGAATATATTCTGGATGATAAGCATAACGCTCTTGTTTGTCGATCAATGTATACTCAAGAACATCAAAAACTACTTTCCGATCATTATCCAAACTATTATAATCAATCGACTTTAATTGATTCTGAACCGAATTATAAAATGCAATTTCTTTTTTGATAAAATCCTGGCTCAGGTTATTCGGCAAAAGATCATTATATCTTTCGTCTCCTTGTGAAGTAGCTTCCAGAGGATATAATTTCAAATATTCTTCGTAATAATTAGCTGCGATAGAATCCAAATCAGAAGTACTGAATCCTTCATTCTTCACCATCGGAGAATCTCCTTTTTTACAGGATATAATATTGATAGACAATCCTATGAGCAGCAATATTTTGTAAAAAAATTTCATTTTGTCAATTTTGTAGTGTAAATATAATATTTTAAAGTCAGGAATCCACCCTCTCATTTGCAGGGCAAAGTCATCATATATTAACAAAACATCAACAGACACACCAATTCTTATGATTATTATCAAAAATAATTAATAAAAATTTTTCAAATTCATTCTATTTTTTATCTTTGTTCAGCACAATTAAAAATTTATAATAATCTATTATCCTTAAAATGAAAGGAATCTTAAAGATTTATCACCCAGAGGAAACTCTGAAATATTTCATCGATAGCACTTATTGCAAGTCCGTTTATATCAACTCGCAGAATTTTTTGGAAGTTGAGATTATCACAAACGACTCATTGGACCACGTGGACGATGATTCTTTACAATACAATTTCCCGCAATTATCTTTAGACATTATAGAATTTCCTGTTACAACATCTGAATTAGAAGGACAAACGTTCATTATTGAGGATACAGATGATGAAGTTTTCACAGAAGTTGACCTTTTTGATGATGAAGAGGCATTCTTGTTCGAGAATGAACTGAAGTTTGATAAAAATGAAACCGGTGACCTTCAGCTTTCTTGGACAGGACAAATCACTGATTTCTATACTGGTTCTGAAAACCCTATCCCTTTCAAATTAAAATGCCACTTCCGTCCGGATGAGATAGAAGTTGACGATTAATCCTTTCCGAAAATAATATTTATATTTACGAATCGTTATAAAAACAATATTATAACGCTAACAAGCCATTGCCAATGTATCAGGACCTGGATGATATTATTTTCGAAGAAAGACATAAAGCTTACGGCGCTTATGCATTCCGCAAACATTATGATTTTACGCTTACCAAGGCTTTGGTAGTCGGTATTTTCCTGTTCTCTGTTTTATTTTTTCTTCCGGCTTCTTTAATCAAAACTAAAAAAGCAACTGCTGTTAATAGTGAGAGTATTATTCCTGTAGAATTGACAGAAATGCGCATCAATTATGGCGATAACCGAAATGGAAAAGGTGCTGAAGAACCGAAAGAGGAAGAAGGAAGTCCAGCTCCAATCGTTGAAAAGAAAGAAGAAAAGGAAGTTGTAACAGAAGTTGCTAAAGCTTCAAAAGAAAAAGTAGAAAAAGACATTCCTGAAAATACAGTTCCTATCCCAACCAGAACCAAAAATCCACCGGTAGCAACTAAAAAAGCTAATGATAAGACCAACTCTCCTGCTGTTGCCAATTCTACGAAAACATTAACCGGAAAGACGAATACAAAAGGTGATATCAAAAAAGAAAATGCGACTGGAGACGGAAAAGGGAATGCTGCTATCGGGAATCTATTGAAAGGACGAGGAACAAAATCTGGCTCACAGGGCAACGGAACCGGACCTGGAAATTATGGCGACCCTCTTGGCGGAGACGGCGATGGAAATAGTTTAATCGGAATTGATAGAAAATTAACAGGTTTCATTCCTGGAACAATGGGAAGAGGCGGCGCACAACCAAATCACGATTGCTCTGCAAGTGGAAGTATTACAATTTCTTATACTGTCGACAAGTCCGGAAAAGTCACTTCCGCAAGGAGATTAAGCGGTGTTTCTGACCCTTGTGTAATGAATACGGCTGTAAGTTGGGTAAAACAATACGTGAAAGCCGAAGCGGCAAATGTCTCGTCCAAAGGAACTTATAAGATTACTTTTTAAAATTCCTATTAATAATCATTTTTCATAAATTCCTTCATAATCTATTCGGATTAATCATTAACTAATTCATAAATTTGAAACTATAAAATAACAGACAAAACTATGGCAAATCAAAATATTTCTATTTGGGAATTCCTTTTTGGTGGAGGCTTACTGAGCGTTTCTCTTATCATCATTTTAATGTTTTCGGGAATTGCAGCCATTGTTTTTTTTGGACAGAAATTATACGCTCTCAACAGAGAAAATCAAGTTGACCCTTATCTTCTGAAAAACGTCAATGATCTTCTGAATGATGGCAGAATCCAATCTGCTGTAGATTTTTGCAGAAGAGACAATTCGCCGGAATCCAGAAGTGTAGAAAAAGGACTTTCCAGATTGGGAAGACCTGTAAGCGAAATTGCCAACGCAATGGAAACACACGCTCAGATAGAACTTAACAAAGCAGAAAAGAATATCAATTATTTAGCAACACTCTCCGGTGCAGCACCAATGCTGGGACTTCTTGGTGGTGTTTTGATTTTGGCTTCGACTTTCGGAACTTTATCAAAAACTGAAGCTGTTATTGCTCAAAACCTTTTAGCTGCTGATTTTTACAAAGCTTTAGCGCCTTCTGTTGTTGGTCTTATCGTTGGATTTTTGTCTTATATTTTTCATAATATTTTGGTTGGAAAGGTTGATTATCTGTTGATGAAAATTCAGTATCACACCAATGAGTTTCTAGACATCATCAACAAACCTTCTTAAGATGAAATTCCGAAGAAGAACAAAAAAATTATCCGGTTTGCTAATTGCGTTTTACGTAGTTGCGCTCTTATTTTTTGTGCTTTTATTTTCATTCAATTCTCTTTATTACAAAGCTTCTGAGCAACCAAAATCTGTCATTATAGAAACTCCAAAACCAATAGAAGAACCGAAAGCAGATTCTGTTGCAGAACCAGAAATCTATGTTCCAGATGTGGAAGTTTTACCTCCCGATACAGTTGCTCTAGCAAAAGAAATACCTGCAGTAGTAAAAGAAGAAAAGAAGGAAACACCAAAAACTGAGAAAGAAGACAAGAAACTCGCCAAAAAAGACGAGAAAAAAGAGACTGCAACTCCAGATTCTAAGGATGATAAAATCACTAAAATAGGGAAAGACAGAATTCTTACAGGCTTCATTCCTGGAACAATGGGAAAAGCTGGAAAATTACCTTCTCACAATTGTAAAACCAAAGGTCAGTTGGTAATGTTCATCACGGTTGATAAAGCTGGAAATGTGACCAATGCAGGACGAAGCAGCGGAATCAAAGATGCTTGTAATATCACAGCCGCTGTGATTTGGACAAAACAATATGTGAAAGCCAAAAAATCTCAAAATATTTCTCAGGGAACTTACACTATTAATTTTTAGATTTTTATTCTTTTTAATTCTCCTTATTTTTAAATTTGTATTTCATTTTGAAATATGACTTCACAAGAATATCAGGAAGCTTTAGACTGGCTTTTTGTTCAGGTTCCAAACTACCAAATTGATGGCGAAAAAGCCTATAAACCAGGTCTGGATAACATCAAAAAGCTTTGTGATTTTTTCGGAAATCCACAGGATAAAATCAAAACAATCCATATTGGCGGAACCAATGGTAAAGGTTCAACGAGTAATATGCTGGCTTCGGTTCTTCAGGAATCTGGTTATAAAACCGGACTTTATAATTCGCCACATTTGATTGATTTCACAGAAAGAATCAAAATCAATGGAAAGAATTGTGATAAAAAATTTGTTTACGATTTTATCCTAAAACTTAAGCATTTACCAGAAGATATTCGGCCTTCTTTTTTTGAATTTACGACGATAATGGCTTTCGAATATTTTTATCAGCAAAATGTTGATTTTGCAATCATCGAAGTTGGCTTGGGCGGACGATTGGATTCTACAAACATCATCAAACCTTTGGTTTCAGCCATCACCAATGTTCAACTTGACCATCAGAATATTTTAGGCGACACGATTGAAAAAATTACTTTTGAGAAAGCTGGAATCATCAAAGAAAATATTGCAATAATTTCTGGAGATGAAAATCCCATTGTAAAGGAAATTATCCGACAAAAAGCAATTGAAGTCAAAGCTGATTTTATTGATGCAACAGAGATTAAAACAGATTTAGTTTCAGATTTAAAAGGTAACTATCAGAAGAAAAATATCAGAGTAGTTTTGGCTTTGGTTAATGAATTAAAGAAACAAGGACTTAACATTACTGATGAAAATCTAAAATCAGGACTTTTGAATGTTCATCAAAACACAAAATTCATCGGTCGTTGGTTTGAGTTTTCAAAACAACCTTTAACCATTTGTGATACAGGACACAATCAAGCTGGTTTGGAAGAAGTTTTCAAACAACTCAATGAATATTCACAACAAAAACATATTGTTTTAGGATTTGTGAATGACAAAAAAATCGATGAAGTCATTCCAATGTTGCCTTCGGAAGCTCGATTCTATTTTGTGAAACCAAGCGTTAGCAGAGGAAGACATCCAGAAGATTATGAAGATTTACTCAAAAAATCTAATTTGAATTATAAAATTTTCGATTCGGTTCAAACTGGCTATCTTGCTGCAAAACAGAATTGTAAAGAAGACGAAATGATTTTTGTAGGCGGAAGCAACTTTGTAGTGGGAGATTTTTTAGAAAAAAATTTGTGAATATAGTTATAAGTTGTATATTTGCACCACTCAAAACGGTAACACGTTGCGGGCTCTTAGCTCAGTTGGTTCAGAGCATCTGGTTTACACCCAGAGGGTCGGGGGTTCGAATCCCTCAGGGCCCACAAAAAGGAAACAACCTTTTTAAAAAAAATTAAGGGCTCTTAGCTCAGTTGGTTCAGAGCATCTGGTTTACACCCAGAGGGTCGGGGGTTCGAATCCCTCAGGGCCCACCCTTCAAAAGAAAATCTCAGAGAAATCTGAGATTTTTTTATTTATATCCTATTCTTCTTCAATTTCGATTTTTAAAAATCTTGTTCTTAAAATTTTGTTAATTTTCATTTTTCAGTTTAACGTAATGTTAAATTTCATATAAAAAGTTAATCAATCGTTTAATATTTAGATTTTGGAAAGATTTTTGATGAATACAGCAGATAAAATTGTTGCAACCTATTTTTCTGGTATAAAACTCTTTTAATTACTAATCCTCTCAAAAGGAAACCTATGAAAAGATATTATGCAGTGTTAATTCCCTTTTACACTATTTTTCTATTATATATGATGTTTTACGGTTGTGGACGTCATCCCGAATTTGGATTCTTACAGCTCAATCCGCTTCAAAGTATCACTTACTTTTTGCGATATAACAACTTCTTCTCAGAAAAATTTATGGTTAATATCGTTGGTAATATTTTGGTATTCATTCCATTCGGTGGACTTGGTTTATTAATCAGAAAACTCAATAATTTACCATTGTTATTCTTTTTATTTATCTGTGGAATTTCTACGATAGAACTTTTACAATATTACACAGCTAGAGGAACAGCCGATATTGATGATGTTTTCCTGAATACTTTTGGAATGCTGATTGGATATTTTGCTTTACAGGTAGCAAAATGGCTGAATATATCTGATATCAGACTAGAATTGAATTACGAAAAGCCACTTACTACTTAGACATATAATAAATAAGTTGCCCTAATTTATAAAAATCAAGAGCTTTTAGTGAGGCATTTCCTCCTAAAAGCTTTTTTTGTAAGTATGGTTTCGATAATTTATAAATCAATCTATAAAGAAAAATTCCGCCTGTTTTTTTCAATCTGGAATAAGCTTTTGCAAGCTTTATTTTAGAGATTCTTTCTATGTCTTTATCACTTTTAATCAATTGAGAAAGACTTTTTGCAGATTGGTCGGCTTTAGCAAGAAAAACCTCGTTGGTCTCAACATCATTATTGAAAATCGGATTATCGATATGGTCAATAAAAACTTTGTTTTTGAAAAGGTCTTTTGCAAAAATCAAATCTTCGTAACCATATTGCGTAATCGTTTCATTGAAAGGATTCTTTTCTAATACCGATTTTCTAACAATAAAATTATTAGTCTGAAAATCCAGATAAGGAGATTTCAAACGTTGTTTTAAAGGTAGATTCTCCCTTTCCACTGCGAATCTCCATCTAAGTCCATATTCCGCAGAAGGCTTTACATCACTCACTTTTCTGCCACCAAAAACGACGTCGGGATTTTTAGTATTAATAAAATCGATATAATTTTTGAGAAAATTCTGACTGATGATTTTTCCATCACAATCAAGAAAAAGTAAATATTCTGACTGAGTATATTTAAGAAATAGATTTCGGATTTTAGAACGTCCAATGTTTTTATTTAGGAAAATAAACCGACTGACAGTCTTTTCTAAATTTTTATTTTTATTAATAAATTCAGCTTTAGAAGCATCATCGATTATGATAATTTCAGCATTCAATTGATTTGAATTAATCTGATTCTGAAGGTCATTCACCAAATCATTCACATCGAAATTATAAACAGGAATACAAATACTGAGCTTCATACTTTGTCTATAATTTTCTGAATGTCTAATTCCTCAAGACAAGCATAATCGCCCCGGAAACATGCTTTATCACCAAAAACAGAGCAAGGTCTGCAGGACAAATCTTTAACGTGGACAATGTCATCTTCACTTTGTCCGTAGCCCAAAAAGCCTGCATAATGATGAGTAGAACCCCAAACGGAGATACATCTTGTTCCCATCAAACTGGCCAAATGCATATTCGCCGAGTCCATAGAAATCATCAATTCTAACTCGGATATTTTTTGCAATTCTTCCTTAAGTGTCAATTTCCCGGACAAGCTATGGGTGTTGGGAATTTGTTTTTCCCATTTTGTGAGAATTTCGTTTTCCTCTTTTCCACCACCAAAAAAATAGACTTTGTGAGTTCTTGCAAGAATTCTTGCCAATTCAAAAGATTTTTCTTCAGGCATCATTTTCCCTTTGTGTTGGGCAAAAGGTGCGAAACCAATATCTTTTTTATTATCAGATTGATTTCTTAGCTGATGAGATAATTCAACATTAAATCCCATTCTCCTGAAAACATCCGCATAACGTTCAACGGTTCTTTTCAAAGGAAATTTATCAAGATTCCAAACATCTGTCAGTCGCTCTTTCTCTTCCTTTCCTTTATCAATTTGAAAAATTTTGTAACCGTGCCTGAAGAAAATGGAATTAATCATTTTCGTTCTAATCACATCGTGAAGGTCGGCAACATAATCTGGATTAAATTGCTTGATTAAATGTTTTGTCAGTTTTCTGATTCCGAAAATACCTTTGTAGTCATCGAAACTGACTCCTTGGAATTTCAGTCGTGGATGTTTGTCAAAAAGGTCTTTGAAATTGTCCCTGCTGACGAATACAATTTCTACATCAGGATTCTGCTCTAGAAACTCCACACAGACAGGAACTGTCATTGCTACATCTCCGAATGCCGAAAAACGATATGCCAGAATTCTTTTCACCTATTTTTTTAGTTGAAATGCAACTGCGTAAAATTTGATTTGTTTCGTCATTGCCATCAAGCCATTCGCTCTTGACGGAGACAAAAATTCCTGTAACCCAATTTCTGAAATGAAATCAAAATCAGAATCCAAAATCTCTTGTGTAGAATGTCCGCTGTAGATTCTTACCAAAAGTGAAACAATTCCTTTTGGCAAAATCCCGTCAGAATCTGCATTGAAAAACAATTTCCCATCTGTAAATTCTGCATCAATCCAAACTTTGGATTGACAACCTCGGATAAGATTTTCATCTGTTTTTTTTTCCTCAGGAAGTCCTTTCAGCTCTTTCCCAAGGTCTATGATATATTCATATTTCTGCTCCCAATCGTCCAGAAAGGCGAATTCTTCTATTAATTCTTGTTGTTTTTCTTTGATTGTCATTCAGAATTGATTTGAATTAAAATTAAATTATTTTACCGATTGAGCAATATTTGCAATCACTTTAACAGCCGCCAACATACTTTCCAAAGGTACAAATTCGTAAGGTCCGTGGAAGTTATGTCCACCAGCAAAGATATTAGGACAAGGCAATCCCATATAAGATAGCTGCGCACCGTCTGTTCCCCCTCTAATTGCTTTGATTTTTGGCTCGATTCCGGAATCTTTCATTGCCTGTTCTGCAATATCTATAATGTGCATTTTGCCTTCGAACAGCTTTTTCATATTGAGATATTGCTGTTTGATTTCTATTTCAGCAGTCTTCTCGCCATACTTTTTGTTGATTGCTTCAACTTTTTCAGCAATCAGTTTTTTTCTGTCTTCAAATTTTTGGTCATCGTGGTCACGGATAATGTATTGAAGTTTAGCCTCTGAAACATCGCCTTCGAAATCTGTCAGATGGAAAAACCCTTCAAAACCTTTTGTCGTAGCAGGCGTTTCATTTTCTGGTAATGAATTGATGAACTCTGAAGCCACTAAACCAGCATTCAGCATTTTACCGAAAGAATAACCTGGATGAACAGACAATCCGTGGATTTTAACCACAGCTCCGGCAGCATTGAAGTTTTCATATTCCAATTCCCCAATTTCTCCGCCGTCCATTGTATATGCCCACTCAGCTCCAAATTTTTCTACATCAAAGTGATGTGCGCCTCTTCCAATCTCTTCATCCGGATTGAATCCAATAGATATTCTGCCGTGTTTGATTTGAGGATTTGTTAAAAGAAATTCGGCTGCTGTTACAATTTCTGCAACACCGGCTTTGTCATCAGCACTCAACAATGTTGTTCCGTCTGTTGTGATGATGGTTTGTCCGATATACTTTTTTAAGGATTCAAATTTGGTTGATGACAAAATGAATCCGGTTTCCTTATTCAGTAACAAGTCTTCGCCGTCATAATTTTCCCAAATCTGTGGATTCACATTCTCACCGTTGAAATCCGGAGACGAATCGTAATGTGCAATGAATCCAACTTGTGGAACTTTCTCTTCTTTATTAGAAGGAATAAATCCAAAAACGTATCCTTTTTCATCTATACTCACATCTTCCAATCCCAAATCCTGCAATTCTTTGTACAAGTAATTGGCAATATCCCACTGCCTTTCTGTAGAAGGTGTAGTCTCACTTTCTGCGTCGCTGGTTGAAAATATCTTAATGTATGTGATGAATCTGTTAAGGAGTTTTTCTCTCCAAATACCGTCTAATTGGATGTTTTCCATATAATTTGCTATATCTCCGCAAAGTTATATATTTATGCAGTGAACGACAAATAATATCTGATGATTGATAAGTTGTGAATTATCAAAGTCTTGAATGTTTGTTCGCGCGAGCGAAGCGAGCGCCGATGAGTATTACTGGAACGTCGAATCACAGCAGCCCGACTTGAGTGGAGCTCTTTTTCTTTTTATCAAAAAAGAAAAAAGCGGGAACGGAAGGCGGATAAAGCTGCCCAAATAATTATAAAAACGATACAAATGTTCTTAACCGAGTGTCCACGTGACGCGATGCAAGGCTGGGGAGAAATGATTCCCACGCAGAAAAAAATAGATTACATCAACCGCCTGATGGAAGTGCGTTTTGATGTCCTGGATTGCGGAAGCTTCGTGAATCCGAAAACTATGCCTCAAATGGCTGATTCCGGAATTGTGGTGGACGAAATTGACAAATCGCTTTCCAACACAAAACTGTCTGTTGTTGTTGCGAATCTTCGTGGTGCCGAAAAAGCCTTGAGCCATGAGCAAATCGATATTCTGGGTTTTCCTTTTTCCATCTCCGAAACTTTCCAACACAGAAATACCAATAAAAGCAGAGAAGAAGCTTTCACCGAAGTAGTGAATATCTTAGAACTTACAAAATCTCAAGGCAAACAACTGAATCTGTATTTTTCGATGGCTTTTGGAAACCCTTATGGGGAAAGCTGGAAATGGGAAGATGTGGACTTTTGGGCAAAACGTTTTGAAGAAATTGGAATCAAAGATGTTCTTTTATCCGACACTACTGGTGTTGGCAATGTGGAAAGGATTTCGCTTTTGTTTAATAAAATTCCTGCAAAATATCCCAGCATTAATTTCGGTGCTCATTTTCATAACCGATACGAGGATTCTTATATCAAACTGAAAGCAGCTTATGATGAAGGCTGCAGAAGATTTGACAGTGCCATAAAAGGAATCGGCGGTTGTCCGATGGCGAAAGATGATTTGGTGGGAAATATGCCGACTGAAAAGGTTTTTACATTTATGTCATCTGAGAAAATCGATATTCATCAGAATCTTCTTCATTTTGAAAGTGCTTACAATATGGCGAAAGATATTTTTCATTTTTAATTTACTGTCCAACATATATATTTTATCATATTTTAATAATTATTCATATTTGAAATTCAGGATTTCAAAAAAATGATGTAAATTTATTACAGAAAAAATAATTAAAAACTAGCAGTTATGACTTCAAAAACGACTTATGTAGGTGAGAATAGGATTGATTCTGTACACGAAAGCTCTGGAGATGTTTTCACTTCATATATTCCTACCAGTGACTTTAGTGTACGAGAACACTTTTCTCCAACAGATATTTTTGCAACTGCTTTGGCGCAAAGTGTTTTTGCACACCTAGTTGTGTTAGCAAAAGATAGACATATTGATATTACTGGTGCAACTTGCGACCTGAAAAAGACAATGTATTATGAGCCAAGAAGAATTGGTGAGATTTTCTGCGTTTTCAAATTCCCTAATTCTTACACTTTGGAAGAACAAGAATTTTTAGAAAATGCGGTGAGAAATAGTCCGGTTTATCTAAGTCTTAACGAAGACATCAAGAAAATTTTTCTTTTCGAATATAAAAACTAAAAAATGAATCCTGCTTTTTAGCAGGATTTATTTTTATAACATACCAAGTTCAAACTTGGCTTCTTCACTCATCATTTCTTTGGTCCAAGTTGGTTCAAATGTGAGTTCGATTTTTGCTGATTTCACACCTTCCACACCTCTTACTTTATCTTCTACTTCTACCGGAAGGGTTTCTGCAACCGGACAATTCGGAGAAGTTAATGTCATTATCACGAGAACTTCACCTTCATCAGAAATCTGTACATCGTAAACCAATCCTAATTCATAAATATCAACCGGAATTTCAGGGTCAAAAACCGTTTTAAGTTCTTTAATTATTTCTTCCCCAATATCAGCAATTTGGTCGTCTGTATATTTCATTTTAATCTAATCTTTTTAATAAATCTTCCTGACGCATCCGCCTGAAAATATTCGCCAAAGTTAAGACATCTTTTTCACAATAATGAATGATTCTGTCTATATCACCGTCTTTGTAGTATATATCGGCAACCATACTTCCATCGATATCGTCTTTTGGAGTAGGAATTCCGAAGATATGAGCTAATAATTCCAGCGAAACATAACTTTTCCAATCTCCAAATTTCCAGAGTTCCATCGTATCGATATGAGGAATTTCCCAAGGTTTTTTTCCAAACATTTGAAACGGGATTGGTGGTTGAATTCCATTAATTAAAAGCCTTCTTGCAATGTAAGGAAAATCAAATTCTTTTCCATTATGTGCACAAAGAATAACATTATTTAATCGAGGACTGTTGAATAACTCGCAGAATGAAATTAATAAATCCTTCTCTTCCCCAGAATAAGTTTTGATTTTAAGCTTTCCTGTATTGCTGTCAATCATTCCAATAGAAATACAGATAATCATTCCAAATTCAGCCATAATTCCTGCTCGTTGCTCATAGAATTCTGAAGCTTCGATTTCGTCTTTTCTCTGAGATTTAGTTTTCTTATCCCAAAGATATTGTGTTGTGGGATCGAGGTTATTCCAAGTGTCAATTTGTGGAACAGTTTCAATGTCGAGGAAAAGTATATTTTCGATTGGGATCTTATGAATCATTTGTCTTTTGTTTCTTTAAAATTAATAAAAAAACCCAACATTGCTGCTGGGTTTTATATGTTCTATTCTAAAATTAATTAGAAAGGATATTCGTAAATCTCTGATTCGTGGAAGAAAGGGTTTCCAGTAGGCATCAATTTTAGTTTTGATAAAGCTGTCATTACTGTGAACGTAAACAATCCAATCACAAATACAAATGAACCTAATACCAATAATGCGTTTGAAGCATTGTTCCAGTATGGACCAACTGTTCCCGGCATTACCATATTGAAGTAATCTACGGCGTGACCAATAATTACAACACAAGCCATAAATGTAACCACTTTGTAATTTCTCTTGATGCTACTACTTACTAAAACCAATAGCGGAGCCAAGAAATTGATAATCAACATTGGTAGGAATGTCGGTGCATAATATTCGAATCTACCAAAGAAGTAGTTAACCTCTTCTGGAACGTTAGCATACCAATAAAGCATAAACTGACAGAACCAAAGGTAAGACCACAACATACTTGTAGCAAATAAGAATTTACCAAGATCGTGAAGGTGGTTATTATTGAACTGAGGATAAACTCCTTTTTTCTTAAGATAAACACTGATGATAATCATTACAGCAATAGAAGTAGATAAACAACTAACCATTGAATACCAAATATAAAGCGTAGAATACCAGTGAGGGTCAATAGACATCAACCAATCCCAAGCCCAAGCTGCAGAAGCAAACCCGAAGAATGCGATATAACCAACGCTCCAGCTATATAAACTAGCGTAGATCTTTCTGTTTCCTTTGTTCTCATCTACTTTTTTAGAAACACTCTTTAATTTTAAAACAAAAAATGTTGCTCCTAATACATAAATAAGAGTTCTGATAGCATAAAAAGGAATATTAAGGAATCTTTTCTTTTCAAATAATATGACATCAAATTCTGGAGAATTTGGATCTGTCAATTCTGGATCCATCCAATGGAAAAGGTGTCCGTATCCTGAGATATTCAAAAGCATTATAATTACTAATAATGCTCCTCCGTAAGGAATGAATGAAGCAATCGCTTCCATTACTCTTGTTACAATAATAGACCAACCTGCGTGTGCTGCGTGCTGGATACTGTAAAAGAATAATGCACAACAGCTAATTCCAAATGCAAATACCGCAAATGTGTGAATAGCTGCCAAAGGCTGATTATGAATCTGATGTTTTGCGTGCTCCAGATGAGCATTGTGATCCTGAGGACCAACTAACTCACTGGAATGTGTAGGCGCTTCGTGACCTTTTGAGTGGACAGATTCCATCCAATGAGAAATTGCAGTATCATCCAATCCGTGGTTAAGTGCATAACCAATACCGAATAAAACAACTCCTACAACAATGAGTATAATTGAATATAATCTTAATTTAGGTGAAAAACTATACATTTTCTTCTTTTTTTATTTAGCATTGGTTTTAGCTTCAGCTGCTGCAGGAGCAGTAGAAGTTTTCTCTGTCGTAGCTGGAGCGGCGGCTGCCGGAGCTGCAGTTGCAGTTGGCGCTTTAAAAGTATTATAAACGTATAAAGCTACTCTCCATCTATCTCCCACATTCAGTTGTCCTGCGTAAGATCCCATTGCATTCCTACCATTAGTCAAAACATAATGTACAGATCCTATTGTGATATCTCTATCTGCATAGTTTGGAACTCCTGAATAAGCACCGCTTTGTACAATTGGTCCTTGTCCATCTCCACCTGTACCGTGACAAGCAGAACAAGTATGATCAAACAATACTTTTCCTCTTGCCAAATCTTTCTCAAGATTTTTAGGATCCAAAGGAGAAGCTGTAATCAATTTTGAAGCATCATATCCTGCATTATATTCATCTACATTTTTAGGCAGACTTTCTTCACTTACAATTCCGTCTCTGTTTTGTGCAACAGAACCTTCTACTGGTGAAAGACCTGTAGCGCCATTACGAGAAACAAAGGCAGGAATTTCATTTTCGTGGTCAGAATATGCATCCTTAGCTTTCATCAATGGATCGTAAGCTACCGGGAAATACATATCTGGAAAATATACCAAAGGTGGATTATCTTTTGGACCGCAAGAATTCAGTAACACAGTTGTTAAACCAAAGATTGCTGTCATTTTTAATATACTATTCTTCATCTTAGGCATCTTTAACAGTTATTTCTTCAACACCTGTATCAATCAACAGTTGTTTAATCGTTTCAACATCATCAGACACAAACTCCATCATAAACTTGTCATCCGTAGTTCTTGGATCTGGATTCTGAGGTTTTGCTCCAGGATACATTTTGTTTCTTACCAAGAAAGTCAATGACATCAAGTGAGCAGAACAGAATACCATCAATTCGAACATTGGATCCACGAAAGCCGGCATATTGTGCAACCAGTCAAATGATGGTTTACCACCAATATTCTGTGGCCAGTCGTGATTCATAATATATGCTGTCAAAGTGATACCGATGGTAACTCCATAACAAGCATAGATAAATGCTGCGTCAGAAATTCTAGTTTTCTTTAATCCAAGAGCTTTGTCAAGTCCGTGAACAGGGAATGGCGTATAAACTTCGTTTATAGATATTCCTTTATCAGTAAAGGCTTTAACGCCGTGCATCAAATCATCGTCGTCGCCGTAAAGTCCATATATAATCTTAGTGGTGCTCATCTCCTTCTTTTGCTTTATAAGTTTCACCGGAAATTTTCAAAATACTCTTCAATTCGGCCTGTGCAATTACAGGGAATGTTCTCGCATATAAAAGGAATAATACAGAGAAGAAACCGATTGTTCCAAGATATACACCAACGTCAATAACAGTTGGCTTAAACATCGTCCAAGAAGATGGTAAATAATCTCTAGACAAGTTGATAACGATAATATCAAAACGCTCAAACCACATACCGATGTTGATAATCAATGCGATGATGAATGTCCAGAAGATATTGGTTCTAACTTTTTTGAACCAGAACGCTGCCGGTACAACCAAGTTACAGATAATCAATGCCCAGAATGCCCACCAATAAGGCCCTACTGCTGCTCCTGGAGAAAGATAAGTAAAATCTTCAAATCTTGATCCAGAATACCATCCGATAAAATATTCAGTGGCGTAAGCTACAGTTACCATACCACCTGTTACAACGATTACGATATTCATAATCTCGATGTGGTACATAGTGATATAATCTTCAAGGTGACAAACTTTTCTTGCTACCAACAATAGTGTTTGTACCATTGCAAAGCCTGAGAAGATCGCACCAGCCACGAAATATGGAGGATAGATTGTTGAGTGCCATCCTTTGATTACCGACGTAGCAAAGTCAAATGATACGGTCGTGTGTACCGAGAATACAAGTGGCGTCGCTAAACCTGCAAGAACCAAAGATAGCTCTTCGAATCTTTGCCAGTGTTTTGCTTTTCCACCCCATCCAAAAGCAAGAAGTGTATAAATCTTTTTATTGAAAGGCGTTTTAGCTCTATCTCTAATCATTGCAAAGTCAGGAATCAATCCCATAAACCAGAATACCACTGATACAGAGAAATAAGTCGAGATTGCAAATACGTCCCAAAGTAACGGCGAGTTGAAGTTGGTCCAAAGTGTACCGAATTGGTTAGGCAAAGGGAAAACCCAATATCCAACCCAAACTCTACCCATGTGGATAACCGGGAAGATAGCCGCCTGACAAACCGCGAAGATAGTCATCGCTTCTGCAGAACGGTTAACAGACATTCTCCATCTTTGTCTAAATAATAGTAGTACAGCAGAGATCAATGTTCCGGCGTGACCGATACCTACCCACCATACGAAGTTAGTAATATCCCAACCCCAGTTGATAGTTCTGTTAAGTCCCCACGCACCGATACCTGTTCCCACAGTATAAGCGATACAACCGAATCCATAAACGAACAGAACTAAAGCCGCATACAATGATGCCCACCATAATTTTCCTGCACGTTCTTCGATAGGTCTTGCGATATCTTCTGTGATATCGTGATAAGTCTTATGACCAATAATTAAAGGTTCCCTTATCGGAGCTTCGTAATGTCCTGACATTTTTTACCTATTTATTATTTAAACTTTCTTTTCTGTTTCTGATTTTTGTGTGATAGAATACGTTTGGTTTTGTACCAATCTCTTCTAACAACGTGTATTTTCTGTTGCTATTGAACAAGCTACGAACTTCTGAATCTACATCATTCATATCTCCAAATTTCATAGCGCCGGTAGAACAAGCAGCAGCACAAGCACAAGAAGCCTGGAACTCTGCATCTGTTACTCTTCTGCCATCTTTTTTAGCATTCAGGATAGTCAACTGAGTTTCTTGGATACACAATGAACATTTCTCCATTACCCCTCTTGTTCTTGTAACAACGTCTGGGTTAAGAACCATTCTTCCAAGGTCATTATTCATATTGAAGTCAAACTTGTCATTCAATGCATAATTGAACCAGTTGAATCTTCTTACTTTATAAGGACAGTTGTTCGCACAATATCTAGTACCGATACATCTGTTGTAAGCCATTTGGTTTTGACCTTGCTTACCATGAGATGTTGCAGCAACCGGACAAACAGTCTCACAAGGAGCGTGGTTACAGTGCTGACACATTACCGGCTGGAAGATTACATCTGGATTCTCAGCCGCATTTTCCAATGCTCCCTCAATTCCTAAAAGGCTACTTCCGTAAAGTTCTGGCACTGCCATTCCTTCTTTAAGACCTTCGTAAACTTCAACTTTTTGTTCTGTAGAATAGTAACGGTCAATTCTTAACCAATACATATCTCTAGACATTCTGATTTCTTCTTTACCTACAACAGCAACATTGTTTTCAGCCTGACAAGCAATAACACAAGCACCACAACCAGTACACGAGTTAAGGTCAACTGATAAGTTGAAGTGAGGACCATCTGTATCATCAAAAGAATCCCAAAGGTCAATTTTACCAATTGGAAGTTCACCTCCAATTGTGTGCATTGCCAAAGGTTTGTTCCACTCATCTACTGGTTTGTTGATGAAATCGTCCAAGGTAACTTCTTTAGCGATCTCATAACGACCCATCAATGTATTTTGAAGCTGCATCCCTGCAAATTCATAATCTTCTCCTGTTTTTTCAATTTTTACATTCGTAAGAACTGTATTGTAACCATCGAATAATGGATAAGCATTAACACCTGTATCAGCTACTTTACCAGAATCTTTTTTACCATAACCAAGCGCCAATCCTAATGAACCCTCTGCCTGACCTGGCTGAATAAATACTGGAACATTCTCAAGAGTAACACCATTTACTGTTAATTTAACAGTATCTCCGTCCAACTGCATTCTCGCATTAAGCTTATTCTCAAGACCCAAAGCTTTTGCATCTTTTGGAGAAATCGTCAGGTAGTTATCCCAAGATAGTCTAGAGATTGGATCCGGCATTTCCATCAACCAAGGGTTGTTAGATTGTGTTCCGTCTCCTATTGCTGACTTAGTATAAAGTTGTAATTCTAATTGACCTGCTTTGAAAGCTGATAATTCAGCAACAGCTTGAGCTGCATTTCCACCAGAATAAGCTAATCCTGTAGAAATTCCACCTTCTGTAAAACCATTATAAAGTGTTTTATTGAAAGTTTTACCAGCATTAAGTGTTAAAGCATTAGCCTTAAGATAATCGTAGTAATTGTTAGCAGGACTATTTTTTCCGTTGATCCAAACTAAGATAGATTCTTCAAGCTGTCTGGATTTGTAGATTTTTTGGATTGTTGGCTGCATCAAAGAGTAAGCTCCAGTTTCCGGAGTGATATCTCCCCAAGATTCTAGCCAGTGTGCGAAAGGAATAACTGCTTTAGAAGCTTTATAGATATCATTTTTCTTATCTGTAATGGCTACAGAGTAAGAAACTTTTTCAATCGCTGCTTTTAAAGATTGTCCTTTTGCGTGAGAGTAGATTGGGTTGATATTATTAGTAATAAGAACACCAACTTGTCCTCCATTCAACCAAGATAAAAATTCATTGAATCTTGCGTTGTCATATTCTTTAAGGAAATTAGCTTTACCAGTGAAAGCTTTGGATCCTAATTTTTGATTGATTAAGTGAGCTAAAACATAAGCTGCTTTTGAACCATCTGCCAAAACAACTGCTTTATCTCCTTTTGCCTGAAGTTCTTTAACGATTTCAGAAGCTACTTTATCAGAAGGTCCTCCATTTAATCCATTATAAACTTCAACCAAAGTTTTGAAAACTGCACTTGGCTTCAATCTGTATCTTGAATCTGAGTTAGCACCAGTCAAACTAAGGTTTGATTCAACTTGAATATGCCTTAACATATCAGGACCTGGTTTTCTAGCTGCAGCATAAGAAACTTCTAAGCTAGAAGCATTATAATCTCCCAGGAAATCTGCATTGAAAGAAACAACTAACTGAGAAGTGCTAAGATCGTAAACCGGTAATGCTCTTTGTCCGAAAACTTCCTGAGCTGCATCTAATGCTGCTGCGTAAGGAATTGCATCATAAGTTACTAATTCAGCTGAAGGATATTTTGCTTTGAAATCTCCAAACAACTTTTTGAAAGTTGGACTTGGGAAAGAGTGAGATAATACTACAATCTTTTTTCCGCCAGCCTGAGATTCTGTTAAACCTTTTAGGATAAAATCATCAACTTTATTGAAATCTTCTTGCTCATCACCATTCAAAGCTGGTTTTTTCACTTTATCATTATCATAAAGAGAAAGAACACTTGCCTGAGCTCTTGCATTGGTTGTTCCAAGAGAACCCGCAGCAGGATTAGGATCGATTCTGATAGGACGACCTTCTCTTGTTTTAACTAAAACGCTAGAGAAATCGAAACCATCAAAATAGGAAGACGCATAGAAATTAGGAATCCCTGGAATAATATCGTGTGGTTTAACCACATAAGGAATTGTTTTGATAACCGGAGCTTCACAAGCTGCCAAAGTTACAGCAGCTGTAGAGAATCCCAGCAACTTAAGAAAATCTCTACGAGAAGTTCCTTCTTTACTAGAATCGTCTAAGAATTCTTCAACCGGAATTTCATTCTGGAACTCTTTAGCAGCCAACTTTCCATTCAAAGTTGGATCTTTTAGTTCGTGAATACTTCTGAATTGTATTTTATTTGAAGCCATTTATACTTCTAATTTTGTTATTAATAATGACATTTACCACACTCAAGACCTCCAATTGCATCTACAGTGATCTTGCTTCCTTCACCATATTGTTTTTTCAACTTATCATGCAAATTTTTGAAGTATTCTTTATTATAACCGTTGTTCATATCTACTTCTGTAGTTCTGTGACAATCGATACACCAACCCATTGTGAAGTTGTTAGCCATCTGAACCACGTTCATTGTATCAATTTTACCGTGACAAGCTTTACAAACGACATCAATTTTGTTTGAGGCATCTTTTTGCTTAGCGTTGAAGCTATTGATAATTGCCTGCTCACCAGCTACAACGTGTTGTGAGTGATTGAAATATACGAAGTCTGGCATATTGTGAATTCTTGTCCACTCTACCGGTTCTGTTTTACCAGTATAAGCTTGTTTAGACTCATCCCAACCTACGTGTGCGTAAAGCGTTTTGATTTGACTTGTGTAGAATTCTCTGTCTTTTCCTGGCTCGATGTATTTACCTTTATACTCAGAAATAGATCTGTGACAGTTCATACAAACGTTAAGAGAAGGAATCTCGGAAACTTTACCATACTTAGCACCTGAGTGACAAAGCTGACAGTCGATTTTATTTTCTCCGGCGTGGATCTTGTGAGAGAAGTAAATTGGTTGTTCAGGAGCGTATCCTTTATAAACACCAACCCACATCAACCAGTTCCAAACACCATAAGCAGCGAATAACGCTAGCAAACCAACGATACCTTTTCCTACAAAACTATACTTCTCATATAAAGCAGAGAAAGAAACAACTCTTGTAGAATTAAGTTCTGATAACTCTGGAGACTGTTGGATTTTTACTAATTGACGAATTTTAAGCAACAACCAGAACAATAATCCTGCGATTGCGATCAGTGCAGCAATCATAATTTTAGAATTCAATTGTTGAGCTTTTGCCGCTTCGATAGATGCAGTAGTATCTACTGCTGTTGCGCCCTCAGCTTCTGCTGCCGGCTCTTCTTTTGGAGGATTGGTGGTGTATTCTAAGATATCATCGATATCCTGATCAGAAAGTTTCCCTTCGAATACCTGCATCGCAACCTTTCCATTTTCTTCATAGATTTTGTTTGCGTATGCATCACCAGATGCTCTAAGCTTCTCATTATTGCTGATCCATTTATGAAGCCAATCAACATCCTGACCGTCTTTTTTAACTTTTTCAACAACACCGCCAAGTGCAGGTCCTACAACTTTTTTGTCCAATGCGTGACAAGCAGTACAGTTTGCCTTGAAAAGCTCCTGTCCCTTTTTCGGATCACCTTGTGCATAAACGGAAGCGCCGGTTGACAACAATAGACCAATTGCTATCAGACCCTTTTTGTAATGCTTTCTCCAACTAATCATTTATATAATCTTGGGTTAGTAAAATTTATTGAGTTTACATTCAATTCCGCAAAAATAGCACTTTAACAAAAATTAAGACGACCTTATCGGATGGTTTTTGTCAATTCTAATTAATTTGTAAACGTTCTAAATAACAGAGTTTGCGTTTCATTCAATTTATTCTAAATTTGTAAAAAATAATTTTTAAATGAACCATCTGCTTAAGCTTTTCATCTTCTCAGCTCTATTTTGTTTTTACCAAATTGATGCTCAATATGTTGTAAAAAAAGATACTTTATCGGGAACTGAACTTTCTTTCTCACTGGATGAACGTGTAAATGATGCTTTGGAAAAGATAGAGGACAAATGCGACCGTAATGTAGGTGCTCCTGTAAAAACTCCGACAAAAGTTCTTGTCGCTAGCAGAGAACTTACAAATGCTGAGATTTGCAGAAAGAATCCAAAAATTATGGGTTTCAAAATCCAGGTGGTAATTGTAAAAAGTAATGATGAAGCCAGAAAAATTGCTACAGAATTCCGAGGTAACTTTAGAAATCTAAAAGTAGAAACAGATGCTTCTTTAAGACCTAATTATAAAATACTGGCAGGAAGTTATTTCTCGACACAAAGCGCATCCGACGATCTTCGGAATATAAAAAAGGTTTATCCTTCCGCAAGAGTCATTCCTTACGCCGTCTTTTGTGTGGAAGCTAAATAAAAATAAATTAGATAAAAAATAACAAAATCGCCTTCGGATTTCCGAAGGCGATTTTTATCTGTAGTAAGTTTCCAGAAATTGGTAAAACTCTGTGATTCGATAAAAATTATTGACGCCAATGTAAACGGTCATTATCAAAAGCATTCCGAAAATTAAACTCGTTATCATTGCTTTTTCCCTAAAACTAAAGAACAGCCAACCGAGCAAAAGTGGATATACAAACACGAAATGCCCACCATAAATATAAGACGTATGAAGTCCGAATTTCAAAATGCAATGAACCAAAACATCAAATAAAAATGTAATTACAAGAATCCAAACCAATTTGTTTTTATAGTTTTTGAAAACACTCCAAGTCATCATTACTAAAACAAGCGCTATGAAAATATATGGAACCGCTGATGTATAAACATCCATAAACAAAGCTTTGTAATAAAACGTTTTGTCTTTGTTATGATAGTCTCGGATTTCGTAATTCGAAAACAAAATATTCCCGCCAAAAAACCAAGAGTAAATCATATCCCAAAGTGGTGTCACTTTTGGCTGAGAGAATTTGTCATATTGTTCTTCGGTTTTGTTGAGGAAATTCTGGAAGTTAAAATTCAGTCTCAGCATAAAAAGGAATACAAAAACAACAACTGAAGTCGCAATTTTCGCCACCGCCATTCCGATTTTTTTCCAGTTCCAGAAGATTTTTTTCTCAAACAAGAACGGAATATAAACTTTAATAATATTGGTAATCGTCAATCCACCGATGAAAACAGAACCGAAAATCGTTGCTCCAAATGAAATTGCTTTTTCTTCCTGAATTTTTCTTGCTGAATAATAATTGAAAATTGAAAGAAACAATAAAGTGTAAGTATAAGTTTCTGGCGTGAAACTCAACAAAATATTCGTCACAAACAATCCGTAAAAAGCCAAAATCAACAAGCTGATTTTCAATGGAAGTTGAATAATATTATTGAGATATTTGAAGATTTGAACATTGGCAAGAGAAATCACAACGGTTGAAAATAATGACAAAACAAGCCTAAAAACAGAATCATATCGATTTCCGGAAATCCATAACGCAAAATCTCTGATGCAATCGAAAAAATAATTGGATAATGGATGTCTTTCAAAACCACCTCCAGTCTGCACAATCGCTCTATTATCAAAACTGAAATACCCATCCCATGGAATTCTGTCATCATAAACGATTCGGAAATTCTCCGCAATGAACCACGCATTTGCGCCATAAAGAATGACAAAAAATAGGAAAATCAACAATTCTGCTTTAGTTGAAGGAAAAATGATTTTCAGAATGGATAGAATTTTATTCAGGATTTTCAAGTTTGCAATATTTCTGCAAAAATAAAGAAAACCCTTTCAGAGTTTGAAACTCTGAAAGGGTTTTTTATGAATTATCAAACATTTATACAAAATATAGATTAGGAACTACAAGACAATTGACTACAACCTGTTTGATTATCATATTTTGAAGGACGTTTCTGATTGAACTCCGGAAAGAGGTTTTCATAAGGATTTCGTAAAGCTTCTTTGAGTTTGAAAAACATTTTGTAATCGCCATTTTCCGCATCTTGAATCGCTTCGAATAACAGATAATTTCTTAAAATAAATTTCGGATTTGTTTTGGACATCAATGCTAAAGATTCTCTTTCTGAGATTTTATTTTTGAGTTTTCTTTCCTGATATTTTTCGATAAAATTAGAAAGTCTTTTCAGTTCATTTTCATTTAGATTTCGGTAAAAAGAATTTGAGAAATCATCAGTTTTAATTTCTGAAGCTGGTTTCTCAAGACTTTGGAAAAATAAAGTATAATCCAAATTCAAATCCTGCATCAGTTGTTGCCATCCGGTAAAAAACCGTTCATCTTCCTGCAAAACCTCATCGAAACCAAATTTGTCAGCTAACATTTTATCATGTTCTGTCCAGAAGCGTTTTCCGTAATCGTCCAGGATTTTTTCCAGAATTTCAGAATCATTAATCAAAGGAAAAATAGCGTTCGCTAAAGCGGCCAAATTCCAATGAGAAATCTGCCCTTGTTTTCCAAAAGCATATCTTTTTCCTGGCAAGTCTGTTGTATTCGGCGTGAATTCCAAATCATAACCATCCATCATAGAGTAAGGTCCATAATCAATCGTCAATCCTAGAATCGACATATTATCGGTATTCATCACGCCGTGAACAAACCCGACGCGATACCAATTGATTATCATATTCAAAGTTCTGTCGCAAATTGCCTGAAACCAATCAATATATTTATTTGAATTATTTTCTGAATTGATTTCTGGATAAAAATTTTCAATTGTATAATCAGCCAATTCTTTTAATAAGTCAGTTTGATTTCTCGCCGATAGCAATTCAAAATGTCCGAAACGGAGAAACGACTCAGCTGTTCTTACCACAACAGCACCTTGTTCTTTCTGCGGGTTTCCGGAATATTGTATATCACGAATCACATCTTCACCAGTTTTCGAAAGGCTCAAAGCCCTTGTTGTAGGAACACCAAGATGAAACATCGCTTCACTCATCAGATATTCCCGAATCGAGGAACGCAAAACTGCCCTTCCGTCTGCGTGTCTGGAATAAGGTGTTGCTCCTGCTCCTTTCCATTGGATTTCGGTTTGATGATTTCCGTTTTGAATTTCGCCAGCATAGATTGCTCTTCCATCTCCCAATTGACCTGCCCAATTTCCAAACTGATGACCTGCATAAGCTGTTGCATAGGATCTAACATTATCCGGAAGATTTTGCGCTGCTAAGAAATCTTTATCATTTTCTAAATTTCCCAAACCAATTTCGAAAGACAGTTCTTCATTAAAATCAATTAACTCAGTTTGATCAAAATCAGCAGGTTCTACTGTACAGAACATTACATCTGGTGTTTGTCTCTGCATGGGATTTCCAGAAAAATCTCCTGAAAAAACTTTAGTGAATTTTTGGGTAATATTTTTTATATTCATTTATCAAAAATCCCGCAATGCTGCGGGATTTATTTATTTGTTAAAATCAATATCTTCTCCTGAGTTCAAAGCCTCATTAGAATGATCTTCTTTTTTCACTGGCTTGTCAGGAACTTCTCTGACAGGATTTTTCAGTTCATCAATGGTTTGCAATCCGCCATCATCACCATAACCATTTCTGAGATTATTGAGATCGGAACAACTTCCGGTCCAATTGGTCGGTTTGATGAATTTATCTTCTGGCAGGATATTCAAAGCTTTATTTGCAAAAACCTTCTTCATATAAATGGCCCAAATCGGAAGTCCCATTTTAGCCCCTTGCCCTTCACCTGTACTCCAGAAGTGTGTTGCTCTGTCTTCCCAGCCAACCCAAACTCCGGTTGCCAGTTTTGGAACAATTCCCATAAACCAACCATCAGAGTTTTTCTGCGTTGTACCTGTTTTACCAGCAATTTCTACACTTGCAGGAATTCCTCTTCTTCTCAATTCTCCAGAAGCTGTACCGAATTCTGCCACACCTTTCATCAAGTCGATCATTGTGTAAGCGTACATTTCGTTCATTACTTCCTTCACAACAGGCTTCACTTCTTTGATTACTCGTCCGTTGGCATCCTCGATCCTCCAAATCATTTCCGGTTTTGTATAATTTCCAAAATTCGCAAATGTACTGTAAGCACCTAACATCTCGTAAATCGTAATATCCGAAGTACCGAGAGCCATTGGTAAACTTTTATCAATTGGATCTGTTACTCCCAAGTCTCTTGCTAATTGGATGACATTTTCCGTTCCGGACATTTCAGCTAAACGGATTGCCACAGGGTTTAAGGATTTTGCAATCGCTTCTTTGATGGTAACCGTTCCGCCTCCACCTTTTACGTGCCAGCTTCCTTTGGAATAAGATGCGTTGGAAACTGTAGAACAAGGCGTCATCCCAAGGTGCATAATTGCAGTGGCATATACGAAAGGTTTGAAAGTAGATCCTACCTGACGTTTCCCTTGTTTCACGTGATCATACTGGAAATGTTGCCAGTTAATCCCTCCAACCCAAGCTTTGATATCACCGGTTGCAGGTTCCATAGACATCAATCCAGCCTGTGCAATTTGTTTGTGATAACGGATAGAATCCCAAGGCGACATTTCTACCTCCTCTTCGCCTTCCCAAGTAAACCTTGTCATTTTTGTAGGCTGATGGAAATCCATCATGATAGAATCTTCCGGCATACCTTCAGCTTTCAATTGCTTGTAGCGTCCGGTTCTTTTAACTGCGGACATCATCAAGCCATTGATTTGGCTTTTGGAAAGATTATAATAAGGACGATTTGGATTACGTTTCATCTCGCCGTCAAAACTTTTCTGAAGATTGGTCAAATGTTCTTTGATAGCTTCCTCTGCATATTTTTGCATTCTGGAATCCAAAGTCACATAGATTTTCAATCCATTTTTATAAAGATTCAGTTCTTTGCCAGTTTCTTTTTCGTAAGATTCTAAGTACTGCTGAATCTCTTTTCTTAAGTAAAATTTGTAATAAGAAGAAAATCCTTCTTCAACTGTTTTGATCTCGTGGAAATCTACTACAACCGGAGTTGCTACAGCCTGCTCATAAGTAGATTGATCGATGTAACCAGTCTCAACCATTTGCTTCAGAACAACATCTCTTCTGGTTTTTGCTCTTTCAGGATTTCTGTATGGGTTGTTTCTTCTCGGCGCTTCTAACATTGCTACAAAAGTTGCAGCTTCTGGTAAAGTCAATTGATTAACAGATTTGTTGAAATAAACTCTGGAAGCCATCTCAATCCCTTTCGCATTGAAAAGGAAATCCATTTTGTTAAAGTATAGAGCAACAATTTCTTCTTTCGTATAACGCTTTTCAAGACTTACCGCAACACACCATTCTTTCAGCTTTTGAAATGCTCTTTCTATTTTATTCTGAGAAGCATTTCCTGTAAACAATAATTTCGCCAACTGTTGTGTAATGGTAGAACCTCCACCTCTTTCTCCACCAAATCTTACCGCTCTAAGAATTGATTTCAAATCTATACCAGAATGTTCTTTAAAACGTTCATCTTCTTTAGCTTGCAGTGCATAAACCAAATATGGAGGCAACTGTTTATAAGTTACCGGCTTAGTTTTTTCTTTCTCGAATTTTCCTAACAAAACATTATCGGAAGAATAAATTTCCGAAGCAACATAAATATCAGGATTTTCCAACTCCTTTACATCCGGCATATCTCCTACGAAACCTTGAGAAACGGCGAAGAATAAACCCGATATACCCAACACAGCTGCTAAAAATCCTATCCAAATGAATTTGATCCATTTTCGGATTCCCGATTTAGCTTTTCTCTTGTCTGGCAGAGGGAAAGTTTTATTTTCAGCTTTTTTATTTTCCATTAATAAATTATGGCTTTAAATTTTGAATTTTAATACCTAAATCTTCTATTCCCGGTAAGATATTTTTCCTCATTGCCTGCACCACTTTCACAGAATAATTACCGTTTTGAGGGAATTTGTAATTAAGCTTATATTGAAATAATGTCTCCTTTGTATCTCCAAATCCTGTTCCCAGCCACTCACCGTTTGGCTTTGCCAAAACATAGTTGAGTGTATCTGTTGCAATTGCTTTTTTGTTGTGTTCAACAGTCGCAATCAATCTAAGATTGCTGTAAGGATAATCATTATTATTACGAACAACAAATGTGATATTTTTCTGATTCTGAGCATCTTTTACATCAAAATCAAACTGTTGAACTTTCTTTTTATTCCATTGGTTACCAACATCATTAATCAACACTTTATCATCTCCGTTCTCGCAAGCAAAGAGTGAAATCAATAGAACAAAAGCAAAAAGTGATCTAAGCATTCCCTTCATTTTTAGGAGGTGTTTTCTTTTTCGGTTTTTTGAACGGTTTTTTATGCGTTTTATATTCCTGAGGTTGATTATTATCGGTTGCTTGGACATTCGGAGCCACCGATTTGTTTTCTACCGGCTTTTGCCCATTCTGGCGGTTTTTGTTATGATTCTGCTTCGGATTTTTATTGTCTGAGGCTTGCTGATTATCAGTCGTCTGACCCTTTGGAGCAACAGATTTGTTTTCTACAGGCTTTTGTTCGTTAGAGCGACTTCTGTTTTCTGGCTGACGAGGATTTTTATTATCCTGCGATTTCGCCGGTCTGTTATCACCTTGTTTCGGATTTCTGTCTCTGTTGTTTTGACCGCTTCTTGGTTTTTTGAATTTTTTCTCAAAACGATCCACACTATTTTCTTGTATCAAATCCGAAGTTACCAAAGGATTTTCAACAACTTTCAGATCTTCCAAAGCAGGTGCCTTTTCACCATTTTTATTGATGGCAATCAACTTCTTCACTTCATAAATATCCAAATCATACCAAGCCATAGAATTCTCTACATAGGCAAACCACATTTTCTTTTTGAAAACATCGATTTTGATACAAAAAGCTCTTCCTTTCTCAGTATTCAGAACTGTGCTAGATGACGGAAAATCTCTAAGAACATCCAGATAACTATCCAATTCGTAATTGAGACAACATTTCAGTTTACCACATTGTCCAGCCAATTTCTGAGGATTGATGCTCAACTGCTGATATCTTGCCGCATTGGTATTCACAGAACGGAAGTCGGTAAGCCACGATGAACAGCACAATTCTCTTCCACAAGACCCAATTCCACCGACTTTTGCAGACTCCTGACGGAATCCAATCTGCTTCATATCAATCTTCGTACGAAAATTGGATGCATATTCTTTTATCAACTGGCGGAAATCGATCCTGTTATCCGCTGTATAATAAAAAGTGACCTTAGATCCGTCTCCTTGGTATTCTACATCTGTTATTTTCATTTCAAGGTTGAGTCCATAAGCAATTTTACGTGCATCAATCTTGATATTATTTTCTTTTTTTCTAAGTTCTTGCCAGGTTTCAATATCTTTTTGATTGGCAAGTCTATAAATTTTCAGGGTGTGCTCTTCTGGAACATTCTTTTTTTTCATTTGGATTTTCACCAATTCTCCAGCAAGACTTACTACACCTATATCGTGACCCGGACTAGATTCTACAGCAATGATGCTACCAATATGTAAAGGGAGGTTGTTGACGTTTTTATAATAGAATTTACGATCGTTTTTAAAACGAACTTCCACATATTCAGAACTTTTTGATTTTGAAGGATCAATATCAGAAAGCCAGTCAAAAACACTTAATTTATAACTATTCCCGCAGGTATCTACACTACTACACCCATTAGCGGACTTGGTGCCGCAAGAATGGGAAGAATCGCCGGATGTTTTACATCCACAACTCATATTTTATTTTTTTATGTCTGATTGCAAAGTTAATATAATTTTTATTTAAGCTTAACGATAATATCTTTTAAAAATATTTTTTTGTTAATTTTAAGTTAATACTCAATTAATATTAACAATTAATCAAAAAAACGAGCCTATCATTAATATATAATCAAATTACAATTTAGTGATTTATTATGATTTACACTGCATTGTTTAAAGTTAAACTAAATTTATAAAAAACACTGAAAACAATTTAATCATCTAATTTTCAAATATATAAAATACACATTAACTTAAACAATTATTCTACGAATAGCAATGTTTAACATTTTTTATGTTTTTTTTCAATTGTTATTAAAATAATTATAAATTTGGAACATTAATAATAATTATATGAAACGAATTTTAATATCAATGGCACTAGCAGCCGGAGTAATGACATACGCAGGAGGTTTCCGAGTATCTCTACAGGGTGTTAAACAGCTGGCGATGGCTCACACCAGTGCTCACGCAGAGGATGCAAGTGTTGCGTTCTTCAACCCAGCAGGGATTTCTTTCATTCCTTCAAAACTGAGTGTAGTAGCAGGAGGTTTTGGAGTATCAAATCAGATTACATATCAAAATACTAGTACTCTGCAACAAACCGAAACAGATAATCCATTGGGAACACCCATTTATGCAGCAATTGCATACAAAGTTCTTGACAATGTCTCTGTAGGTTTTAGTTTATCAACCCCTTTTGGAAGTACTATCGAATGGCCAAGCAGCTGGGAAGGAAAAGAAATGGTTCAGAAACTGGAATTGAAAAGTTTCTTCTGGCAACCAATGGTTTCTGTAAAGCTTGCACCTTGGGCATCTTTTGGAGCGAGTTATATCTATGCAACAGGAAAAGTAGATTGGACAAAAGCTTTAACGGCTTATGGTGGTCAATTAAACTTATTAGACGACGAGGCAAAAGGTCATGGATTTGGATTTGGATTCTATTTTCAACCCGATAATAAATGGGATGTAAGTGTCGCTTATCGTTCTCCCGTTGACATGAAAGCTAAGAAAGGAAAAGCAACATTTATGGTTCCTTCATCTCTTTACTCAAATTTAAATTTAGTAAGTACTGGCGGCGTTGACAATTTTAAGGCGACTCTACCTTTGGTTGATGAATATACAGTTGGTTTAACCTATAAGGTTACTCCAAAATGGTCATTGTCTGCAGATTATAACTATCACGGATGGGAAAGATACAGCAAGCTAACATTAGATTTCGAGAATGCACCTGCTGGTAATCAGCCCAACGATCCAACAATCAATGTAACACCTAAGAACTTTAAAAATACATCAAGTGTACGTGTAGGAACACAATATGCATTCAATGATATGATTGCAGGAAGATTAGGCTGGTACTATGATCAGTCTCCTTATGCAGATAAGGATTTCATCCCAGAAACACCATCTTTTGACAATTATGTTATTACTGGAGGTATTGGTCTAAAATTCAACAAACTTGGAGTAGACATTTCAGGAGCTTATGCAATGCCGAAAAGCAGAACTTTTAATAATAAATATTACAACTTTGCAGGACAAGCAAAAGCTGATGTATTCTATTTTGGGCTAGGATTATCTTACAACGCATTTTAAAAATTGAATCTATTATGAAAAAATTATATATATCAACCTTAGCAGCAACGCTTTTATTTGCGGTAAGTTGTCAGTCAGATTTTGAAAATAGTACAGAAGATATTGTTATTACTTCTGGTGAAGCTGATTTCTCAAAATATGTTTCTTTAGGTAATTCTCTCACGTCCGGATACAGAGATGGCGCACTATACATTGATGGACAAAATGAATCTTACCCAAGTATGTTGGCAGCTCAAATGAAACTTGCAGGTGGTGGTGAGTTTAAACAACCTATGATGCCAAATAACACAGGAGGATTTGTTGGTCTGCCTGGATTTGGAGGAAAATACACATTAAAAGTTGTAAATGGAGCGCTATCTCCAGAACAATCCGATGCAGCAGCAGCGCTAGATAATATTTCATCAGGTGGACCTTATCAAAACATGGGCGTTCCTGGGGCAAAATCATTTCATTTGGTTGCTCCTGGCTACGGAAGTGCAGCGAACTTACAAGTTGGTGCAGCAAACCCTTATTTTGTAAGATTTGCTTCATCAGCAACAACGTCAGTTTTAGCAGATGCAATGGCTCAAAAGCCGACATTTTTCTCTCTGTGGATTGGAGCAAATGATATACTTTCTTATGCTACAAATGGAGGTATGAATTCTTCTACCGTAGGTAATGTAGTAACATACACTCCAGCAGTCGTTCAGCCTGCAACTGCAAATCCTGCAACTTATAAGGCAAATGAC
Organism: Epilithonimonas zeae; assembly: GCF_900141765.1. NCBI lineage: Bacteria > Pseudomonadati > Bacteroidota > Flavobacteriia > Flavobacteriales > Weeksellaceae > Epilithonimonas > Epilithonimonas zeae. The sequence goes on from NZ_FSRK01000002.1 coordinate 147,387, forward strand.
ATTACAAATCCAGCTGTTTTACAACAAGCTATAAAAGGGGTGCTCGATGGTCTTAAAAGTGTAGGAAGTACAAAAGGGGCAATTGGAAACATTCCTGATGTAACATCCATTCCTTACTTTACTAGAATACCTTATAATACAATTGCATTAGATGCAACTAAGGTTCAAGCTTTGAACGCCAGTTTATACAAATTACTTAATACCGTTGCACCCTCCAGATTTAACTTAGCAAAAGTAGGGCAAAATCCTGTGATAATAATTGACAATACTTTAACTGATCTTTCACCATATTATACTGCTGGATTTGCTGCCAACAATATCCCTGCAACTCAAGCAGCAATTCTAGGAAATGCTTTTGGTAAAGCTAGACAGGCAAAAGAGGGAGAACTGATTTTATTACCAGCTTCCAAAGTTTTAGGGTTAGACGCTTTTACTAATGCGGCTCCAACAGCAACATCTCAATTTATTTACGGAGCTTCTTTCCCATTACAAGATCAATTTTCTTTAACTGCTACGGAAGTAACAAACATATCTACCGCAACAACAGCTTACAATACTGCTATAAAAGGATTTGCTGATTCTTACGGACTTGCTTTCATAGACGCAAGAGCTAAAATGATTGAATTAAATTCTGCATCTGGAATCCAATGGGATGGTGTAAAGTACAATGCTACATTTGTAACAGGTGGCGCATTCTCTCTAGATGGTGTACACCCAACTGGAAGAGGGTACGGAATTATTGCTAATGAATTTTTAAAAGCAATCAATACTAAATACAAATCTAATCTACCCATGATTAGTCCAAATTCTTATTCTGGAGTTACATTTCCTTAATCAGGATTATAAAATTTATACAAACCGTCTCATTAGTGAGGCGGTTTTTTATTGATGATAAATATATTTTCAAAATATAAAATTTTGATTATTTTTACAAAATGCTTTCAAAAAGAGTCAAATACGCTATCAAAACTTTGCTTTTCCTCAACAGGACAAACAATGCTTCATTATTTTCCGCTAAAAAAATATCGGAGAACGAACGTATTCCGCTCAAATTTTTGGAACAAATCCTGCGTGAACTGAAGCAAAACAAAATCCTCAAAAGCGAAAGAGGAGCTGAAGGTGGTTACACTTTTATGAAAGACCCTGCTGATATAAAAGTTCTTGATGTCATCAGAATCGTTGACGGACCAGTAGCAATGTTACCTTGTGCATCATTGAATTTTTATGAAAAATGTGCAGACTGCACAGATGAGGGAACTTGTGGAATCCGTAAATTATTGATTAATGTCCGCGACAGTATGCTACCAATTTTGGATACAAGCATCGCTGATATGACCAAATCTGAAAAATTCCCTATCTAAAAAAATGTTTGCCGACGAATATTTTATGAAAATGGCTTTCCAGGAAGCTCAATTAGCTTTGGAAAAAGACGAAGTTCCAATTGGATGTGTTATTGTTTCGAATGACAGAGTGATTGCCAAATCTCATAATCTCACAGAAACGCTTACTGATGTTACGGCTCACGCAGAAATGCAAGCCATAACTTCTGCAGCTAATTTTCTGGGTGGCAAATATCTTCAGAATTGTACTTTATATGTAACTTTGGAACCCTGTGTGATGTGTTCCGGAGCTTTAGCCTGGTCTCAAATTTCAAAAGTGGTGATTGGCGCAAGAGATGAACAAAGAGGTTTTATCAATAAAGGTTTGTCACTTCATCCAAAAACTGAAATTGTAACGGGAATTTTGGAGAATGAATGCTCTGCAATCGTAAAATATTTTTTTAATTCTAAACGTTAATTAAACCTTATTCCTAAAAATAGAATACATTGGAATATCATAATATTCCGAATCTTTTTTCAGATGTTGTTTTAAAACAGCTTCCAATTTCATTCCGATTTTTCTCATTATTTTTCCAGAAGCTGGGTTGTTTGGAAAATGAACAGCGAAAATCTTATTAAGTTCTAATTCATTAAAACCAAAATCAACAATAGCTTTTGCGGCTTCCGTAACATAACCTTTCCCCCAAAATATTTTTGCCAGCCAATATCCCATTTCTGCTTTATCCGAACCTTGATCGTGAAGACCAATTGCTCCAATAATTTCTTCTTCTTTATCACGAATTGCAAACGTAAATCCTTTTTTTGACTCAAAAGCTTCTTGCGTCATTTTCAACCAAAAATTAGCTTCTTCTTTTCCGTACGGATGAGGAATACTAGACATATATTCTGAAAATTCTCTATCCTGAAGATACTCTATAACTAATGGTAAATCGCCTTCTTTCAATTCAGAAAGAATCAATCTTTCGGTTTCTATTCTTGGAAAATTCTTCATCATTATTACCTTTAATACAAATACTCCAATCTACAAATCTTTCCCCAGAAAATACAAACCTTTCAAAGTATGTAATCTGTCGCCAATATTGATTTTATCCGTCAAAGGTTTATAAACGTGGCTCACTCCGCCGGTTGCAATCACAAAGCAATTATCTTTAACCTCATCGTTAATCCGGTCAATAAAGCCTTCTACCATTCCAAGGAAACCGTAAACCATCCCGCTTTGCATACAACTTATCGTATCCAATCCCAGAACAGATTTTGGTTTTACCAATTCGATTTCCGGTAATTGTGCCGTTCCTTTTATCAGACTATTAAGCGAAGTTACAATTCCTGGCGCAATGATAACACCTAGAGTTTCTCCATTTTCATCAAGGCAGCTTGCCGTAAGTGCCGTTCCGAAATCGAGAATAATTTTCTTCTGTGCAGGATAAAGATTATGAGCCGCTACAAGATTAGCGTAGATATCCGTTCCCATTTGTTTAGATTTCGGGATAACGCCGGATGGTGTATTCCTGTCCACTATCACTGGGATTTTATTATGAATTTTCTTAATTGCGCTTGCAACAACTTTCGTCAATTGGGGAACCACAGAACCAATGATGATTTTTTCAATTTTCTCAACATCAATTTTATAGGTTTGATAAAGCATTAAAATCTGAACATACAGCTCATCCGTTGTTTTGTAAGGTTTTGTATTGATGACCCAAGAGATGTCACAATTGTCATCATCAAACAATCCGAAACGGATATTGGTATTTCCTATATTGATTACAATAGAATTCATTTTTTTAATTTACCAATTTATAAATGTAACAGTTTACCAATATTTAAAAATCTTAGATTCGTTTGTCATTGATACATTGTTAAATTATTACACTGTTACATTATTACTTTACTTCCAGATAATTATCATCCGGGTTAACATCGGCCAATCTTTGACTGAAATCAATTCCCATTGCGGACAATTGAGATTTGGTATAAGGAATTGTAAAGCTGTATTCCTGTTGCGTCCAAGCCCAGAATGGCAAAGTCTGAATATTACCATAGATATCTTTCGTTTTCCAAACTCTGGTCAGATTCAATGGAATGTTATAATTGATGACCTTTTTATCTTTTGTCAGAATACTGAAATCAATCGGCATTGGAACTCCTCCTTTATTTACCAAAGTGATTGTTGTTGATTGTGGGTCATATTTCACATTCTTGATGCCGTAATCGATGGTTTTTGTGGTATTAATCCAATAATGCTGAAACCATTTCAAATCCATTCCGGAAACCAACTGTGCAATATGAATGAAATCTCTTTCCGTCGGATGTTTCATTGCCCATTCGTCATAATATTTGAGCATAATCTTGTTCAGATTTTCTTCTCCAACAATGTATCCTAATTCTACCAAGAACGTTTCTCCTTTGATGTAACTTGCATAAGTATAAGCCGTTCCGTTGTCGTGATGGTCGCCCAACCAAACTGCAGGCTCTTCTTTCCCCGATTTTGTGAAATTAACATAAGCTTTGATTGCGCCTACAAATGGATTGGGTTGCGATTCTTTTGGCGGGAATAATCTGTAAGACACAAAATCTTCTGCATATTGTGTAAAACCTTCATCCATCCAAGGTCTTACACTTTCGTTGGTCGCCAACATCTGCTGAAACCAAGAGTGCGCGCCTTCGTGGAACATCAAACCTGAAAGTCCTTCCACAGAGTTTGCTTCACCCAAAATCATAGTACACATTCCGTATTCCATACCGCCATCGCCTCCTTGTATGAATGAGTAACTTGGCCATTTGTAACGTCCGAAAGTCGCATTCATCAACTGGTAATATTTTGTGATATATGGTTTCATCTCTGACCAATATTTTGTCTTTTCTGATTTTTGGTACACCAAGTAAACTTTTGGTCCATCCAAAATCGGAAAACTCTCCACCGAATAATCTCTGTCAGCCGCCCAAGCAAAATCCAGAATATTTTTCGCTGTCCATTTCCAAGTTACTTTCTTGGAAATGTCTTCTTTAATAGTTGCACTGCTGTCATAACCTTTTACTTCAGTTGGATTTTCAAGATTTCCTCCAGCTCCGATGACATAATCTTTATCGATTTTGATATTCACTTCATAATCAGAAAATGGTGCGTGAAATTCTCTTCCGACATAATCAAATGCTGCCCAACCGTCATAATCATATTCAGCGATTTTCGGATACCATTGAGTCATTGTCATATCAACACCTTCGCGATTATTTCTTCCGGCTCTTCGGATTTGCATCGGGATATTGGCGTCCCATTCCATTGTGAAAGTGGTGGAAGAATTTGGTTTAATTGCTTCTGACAAGAAAACTTTCATCACAGTTCCCTGAATCTCGAATTTCAAATCTTTTCCGTTCTGCTTTATCCAACGGATATTCTGTGCGCCTTCTTCATTTTTAGGAATTTCTGACAATCTTGAAATCACCGTATTTCCAACTCTTTTTGCCAGTCTTCCGTCTGCATTCACACCTTGAGACTGCACACGCTGGTCCATCATAGAACCTGCTTTGAAAGCGTTCCAATACAAATGAAAATAAGCGACTTTCAATTCATCCGGCGAATTGTTTCTATAATCCAAAGTTTGTTTCCCTTGGTAAGTGAAATTGGCAGCATCCACATCAATATCCATTTTGTATTTAGCATATTGCTGATAATATGGAGTTTGCTGAGCCGACAAGATGAGAGAAAAAAGAATTGAGAATAAAGAGAATTTCAGTTTTTTCATAGACTTATGATTAAACCTAAAAGGTTTGTTAAAATAATTTTACCAAAAATACTAAGTTTTTGGTTAATGACAAGTTGTATAGAGTTTAAGATTTCATCTGTAGAAAAATGAATATATTTACTTTTTTCAAAAAAATTAAATGAAGTTCAATTTTATAAGTGAAAAAAATGGAGTTTTTTATAATCTGATAGCAGAATATAATTATGATTTTAATGAAGATTACGAATCTAATGTTTATGTTTTCAAAATATATGAAATTGAGAGAGGTAATGAAGATTATTTCAGTCTAATATTAAAAGAAATGGATAATAGTGATTTAAAAGTGGTAGACCTTTATCCTGATTCAAAGAATTATTATCTAGGAAAGGGAATCTCTATAAATATTTTATTAAAATTAAAAGAGTTATTAAAGAAAAGAATTATTTCCAGTAGTAATATACACAAAACAGAATTATGTGAATTTAACTCTCCAGAAGCAATTGAAAAAATCTGGGATAGGCTTGTTAGTGGAGGATTTGCTAAATATTCATTAACTGATGGCTTTTATTATTTAATTTGAATCAAATGAGTTACTATACACAACAAGAATATGATTTCGTACAAAGGACGAAGATAATATTAGAACAATATCAAAAGCTAAAAATTAGTGCTAATGAAAAATATGAGATTACACTTCTGATAAACTGTTTTACAGGCTTATTAATTCTCCCTCAACAATATTGGTTTGATAATTTACCTAACGAAATCATTTCTGAAAAAGAATGGGGAATAAAAACTGAATATATAAATATAATTGCAGGAAATAATAAAAGTGTAAAAGAGATAGTTAGACATTTACGAAATTCTGTTGCACATTACAAGTTTGAAGTTTTTGAAAATCAAAAGAAAGAAATTAAGAGTATAAAATTTAAAGATTATACAACAAATGGGGTTATTACTTTCGAAGGAGAAGTCCCTGTAAAAAACCTAAATATTTTTTTAAACAAATTCTCTAATTGGTTTCTAGAAGAAATGAAAAAGTAGAATTTAAAGCATAGAATCCGCAGCCCGACTTGAGCGGAAATCCTTTTTTGCTTGTTCTTTAGTTCTATTAAGACTGAAATCTTGTGCAAAAAAGATTGGGAGCGGAAGGCGGATTAAGCTGCCCAATAAAATTCTTTATTATAAAGACTTACCATAAATTTCAGCAATTAAAATCAATTCAAGCTCAACTTTAGTAGACTTCAACTCGAAAATTAATTCGTCTATAATGATGATTTTTGGAATTTGAAAATATTCTATAAATTTTTCAAAAACCTCTGAAGATTGTTTGTGTAAGCATCATCAGCCATTCAAAACATTGAAATAAATATCAATTTCCCGTTTATTTAATTTTTCTATATTTAGATAAATCAATCTTTGAGTTTATGAGACAGTGCCTTATCATATTTAGTGTTTTAATTTCTTCCGTTAGTTTTTCTCAGAATGTGAAATTCAAAGATGCTTATTCCAAAGCGTTCAAAATCGGAACTGCTGTGAACCACGACATCGTGAGCGGAAAAGACAAAAAACAGCAGGCTATTGTTTTGGAACATTTCAACACGATAACGCCGGAAAACTGTATGAAAGCCGAAGTTGTGAATCCGCTTCCTAACAAATTCGATTTTTCGCAGGCGGATGCTTTTGTGGAGTTTGGTTTGAAAAATAAGATGTTTATCGTTGGTCATACTTTGGTCTGGAAAAATCAAACGCCTGACTGGTTCTTTAAAAACGAAGATGGAACTCAAAAAACCAAAGAGCAAACCAAAGAGCGTCTGCACGACCATATCAAACTGGTTGCAAGCCGATACGCAGGGAAATTGCAAGCTTGGGACGTTGTGAATGAAGTGATTGATGACGATGGCAGCTACCGTAACGAAGGATGGGTAAAAGGCATTGGTGATGGCGATGAACTGATGAGATTGTCTTTCCAATATGCAGCAAAATATTCTCCCAATACAGAATTATATTACAACGACTTCAATGCGTGGCGACCAGAAAAAGTGAAAGGTATCGTACGAATGGTAAAAATGCTTCAAGCGTCCGGAATCCGAATTGACGACATCGGCATCCAAGGTCATTGGGGATTGGACTATCCTAAAAATCAATATATTGAAGATGCGATTGATGCTTATTCAGCTTGCGGCATCAAAGTGATGATTACGGAAATCGATGTGGATGTTTTGCCTGTGACGAAGGAAGGACAAATCATTGGTCAGGCTTTCTTGCACAAACAGTTTCAGAATGAGGAATTCAAAACTTATCTTGACCCTTACATCAACGGATTGCCAAAAGACGTGGATGAGCAATTAGCCAATCGGTATGCTGAATTGTTCCAAATATTCTACAAAAAAAGAGAGAAGTTGGACCGTGTTACAACGTGGGGAATGAAGGACGAAATGTCTTGGAAAAACGATTATCCAATTCCAGGAAGAACCAATTATCCCTTGCTTTGGGACAGAAATGGAAATCCTAAAAAAGCATTGCAAAAAGTGATTGACGTTCCTAAGAATTAGATTTCGTTTATGAATTTAACTCTCGCTGATTTGGCAGATTGAGCAGATTTTTAACAATTTAATCTGCCAAATCAGCTTAATCTGCGAGAGACTTATCCTATTTTTCAAATTTAATTAATCCTAAAAATCGGATAAAGACGATGCGTTTTCTCGTAATATTCCGAATGTTTATAAACCCAATCCAATTGTGCTTGTCCATCTTCTACAAATTTTGGATTAATCGATTTTTCCATTTCAAAAGCAACTTTCAGAGCTTTGTTATCTTTCAGAAGTTTACTCGCTGTATCTTCGAAAACATAAGGCGAATAATATTCTTTCTGACCGAGAATCGCATCAAAGAAATTCCAGTTGAAATAAGAATCAACCGCTTCCGGCTCCAAAGTTTCTAATAAAAACTTCACGCCGTCCTGATTTAATGGAACTATAAAATCGCCTTTCCTAAATTTGGTTTTATCCGATTCCTTGGTCAGAAATGTGTCGTAATGCAGATAATGGCCTTCGTAAGGATTCGGAACAGTTTTGAAATCTTTGATTCGGTATTGCTCAACCATAATTGTAGAATCCTGTTTTATCGGAATCATTTTTATTTGGTTGAGTTTCAGCAAATCGATGATTTTCCATTCGGATTGTGGAATGACGTAATATTTGGGAATCGTGATTTCTTTTGCCGGAACATAAGTATTGTAGAACTTGACAGGCTTTGAAAACTTAGAATTCCTGTCGTACCAAAGTCTGGTTTTTCCGGAAATGTCGCTCGGTTTGTATTTGGCTTCAAAACCTTTGAAATCGATATTTTCATATTTTGTAGAATCGACCTTCCAAGCCAAAGCATATCGGTTTCCGACTTTGTATTGTTTCAGGTTTTCAGCTCGTTTTTGCTGAATGGTTTTGTAATTTTCATCAATATAATTAATGTTATCTACCATATAATCATAAGTCACTTTCACACGGTCTTTGTAAGGTTTCAGCATATGCGTTTCCACAACCGTCCCGATGGAATTGAACAAAGTCGTGTAACCCGTCGCATATCTCGGTGAATCCACAAAAGCAGGAAAACCACCGTCCGGAACATCGCCGTGAATATTGACATAAGGAACAGAAATGACACCTTTTTTCTCCATATTTTTCAGAAGCGTTCTCTGCATTTCGTCATTGAAATAATTTCCTAAAACAGTTCCTAACCGTTCTTTGTTAGTCGAAATATAAGTGAAAGTATATTGATAATCTGCGCCGTTGCTCACGTGATTGTCTATGAAAACATCAGGCTTCAGCCATTGAAAAATCTGCTGGAAACTTCTGGAATTTTTAGAATCTGTTTTGATGAAATCTCTGTTCAAATCATAATTTCGAGCATTTCCGCGGAAACCATATTCTTCCGGACCATTTTGATTGGCTCTGGAAAAACTGCCTCGGTTTATTATTCCGCTGATGTTGTAACTTGCGATGGCTGTTAAAATTACATTTTTTGGTGCTTTGATTTTTCCGATTGCTAAATCTCGCATTAACATCATCGTTGCATCAATTCCGTCTGGTTCGCCTGGATGAATTCCGTTATTTATAAACAAAACCGATTTCCCTTTTCTGGCTTCTTCGAAACTTTGTTTTGTCGGATTGAAAATTACGACGTCGATTGGAGCTCCGTTGTCATCTTCGCCTTTTGTCTCGTAACTGATTGATGGATATTGTTTTGCTAAATCCTGATAGAATTTTCGCATCTCATCAAAAGTCGTGGTTTGATTGCCGTTGCCTTTTTCGTAAGGTGTCAGGATTTGAGAATAAGCAAAAGTCGAAATGAAGATGAATAGGATTGAGAGATTTTTCATAGTACAAATGTAGAAAATCGGATGATTAATTTTATTAAATTTGAGGGAAGCTATTATGACAAAGATTTTTTATTTTCTATTGATTTCGTTTATAATAATGAGTTGTGCAAAAGAAAAAACTTTTGCGGATGACATTGTGTTGACTTTTCCGAAAGATACCAAAATGAAAACTCAAGAATTCAATGAAGACAGTAATGAAGGCGGAGAAAATTTGATTTATAATGGAAAAATCAAGTCCAATATTGATGTTAAATATTATGAGAATCTTCTCTCTCCACCTCCGCCACCGCGTGATAAATTTGAATCGGAAAAAGAATATTCAAGCCGGATAAAAAAACTGGAAGACTCTTTGCTAAAAGAAAAAAATACCTTTTTCAGAAATGAAGAATTTCCTTTCTCATACTCAAAAAACAATGATTCAGATTCATTATCAAATAAAAATCTTCAAATTGTTGTAAAAGAAAATGACACGATTCCTCTTTACAAAAAAGATTTTAACACAAAAATCATTAAGAAATATTATGCTTTCCCTGTTTTCATTAAAAACATTTCTGATAAAATTTTAAGAATTCCGACCGAATCAAAAAGTACAGCTTTATATATTTATGATGACAATTTGGATAAGTTCTATTTTGCAAGGAACAGCAACTATATGATTTGTGGAATAGTTGGAGGTATTTATTCTTACATTGAACTCAAGCCAAATGAGATTCTAATTTATTCTTATCCGTATTTCAAATCGGGAACAAAACGAAAAGCAAAAATGAAATTTTATAAAGCTTATTCTAAAGAGTTTCAAATTTCAATCGATGAAAAAATTCTTAAAAATCAGTACAATAAATATTATGAATAAAAAATCCACAGAAAATTCTGTGGATTATAAATTTCATTAAATTAGAAGTCTAAATGGATAATAAAAAATTTTCTGCAAAACTTGATCTTATTGGAATCAATCCGTTTGTATATGTTCCGGAAAATATTTTGGCCAAAATATTTGAAGTTTCTGGAAAAAACAAAAGTCCAATTTCCGTTAAAGGGAAAGTAAATGGTGTTGGCTTTACTCAAACTCTTGTGAAGTATTCCGGAGAATGGAGATTGTATATCAATTTGAAAATGCTTGAAAACTCACCCAAAAGAATTGGGGAAATTATTGAGGTTGAAATAGTATTTGACGAATCCGAAAGACTGGATCTTATTCACCCGAAATTGGAGAAAGCCATTTATGACAATCCCATTACCTCAAAAAACTTTGAAAATCTGAATCCTTCCCACAAAAAAGAATTGATTCGTTATATTAACAACTTAAAAACAGAAAAAAGTATTGACAATAATATTACAAAAATCATTCGTCATCTAAATGGTGAAATCACTTTTTTTGGAAGGAAAATCAAATAAAAAAATCCACAGAAAATTCTGTGGATTATATTTTAAAATGAATTCGGATAATTAGTCATTTAGCTTCAAAACCGCCATAAATGCAGACTGTGGAACCTCAACTCTACCAATCTGCTTCATCTTTTTCTTACCTTCTTTTTGCTTTTCAAGAAGTTTACGTTTTCTGGAAATATCACCTCCATAACATTTTGCGGTAACGTCTTTTCTTAACGCTTTGATAGTTTCTCTCGCAATAACTTTTGTTCCGAGAGCTGCCTGAACCGCGATATCAAACTGCTGTCTCGGAATCAATTCACGAAGTTTTTCACACATTTTTTTACCAATGTGATAAGCGTTGGAATCGTGAATCAATGAAGATAAAGCATCTACCATATCTCCGTTGATTAGGATATCCATTTTTACCAACTTCGAAGCCCTAAATCCAATTGGATGATAATCGAAGGACGCATAACCTTTGGAAATAGATTTCAGTCTGTCATAAAAATCGAAAACAACTTCAGCTAATGGCATATTAAAGATTAATTCAACTCTTTCAGAAGTCAAATAACTTTGGTTAACAATCTCTCCACGTTTTTCGATACAAAGTGTCATTACAGAACCTACGAAATCAGATTTTGTAATAATAGAAGCCTTAATAAAAGGTTCTTCCACACGATCCATTGTGGTTGGATCCATCATTTCGGAAGGGTTGTTGATTAATATTATATCTTCCGGATCTTTTTTGGTAAATCCGTGATAAGAAACGTTAGGAACTGTTGTGATTACATTCATATTGAATTCTCTGTCCAAACGTTCCTGAACAATTTCCATATGCAACATTCCCAAGAATCCGCAACGGAAACCAAAACCAAGCGCTGCAGAGCTTTCCGGTTCGAAAACCAAAGAAGCATCATTCAGTCTTAATTTTTCTAATGAGAATCTTAATTCTTCAAAATCCTCAGAATCAATCGGATAAATACCCGCGAAAACCATTGGCTTTACTTCCTCAAAACCTTCAATTGGTCCAGCAGCAGGTTTGTTAAAAGAAGTGATTGTATCTCCAACTTTTACTTCACGAGCATCTTTGATACCGGAAACCAAATAACCTACATCTCCACATTCAACTGACTTTTTTGGAACTTGTTTTAATTTTAAAGTTCCTACTTCATCAGCGCCATATTCTTTTCCTGTTGCGAAAAATTTAATTTTCTCATTTTTAGTAATGCTTCCGTTAACAACTTTAAAATAAGCTTCAATTCCTCTAAACGGGTTGTAAACAGAATCAAAAATCAAAGCTTGAAGCGGCGCATCTGGATCTCCAACCGGCGCAGGAATTCTTTCAACAATTTGTTCCAGTAAATGATGAACACCTTCGCCTGTTTTTCCAGATACTCTCAAAACATCCTCATATTCGCAACCGATAAGATTCATAATTTCGTCGGTTACTTCTTCAGGATTTGCAGAAGGAAGATCAATTTTATTCAGAATTGGAATAATCGTTAAATCATTTTCCAAAGCCAAATATAAATTACTAATTGTCTGTGCCTGGATACTTTGTGCCGCATCAACAATCAAAAGTGCTCCTTCGCAAGCTGCGATAGAACGGGAAACTTCGTAAGAAAAGTCCACGTGTCCTGGTGTATCAATTAGATTAAGAACAAATTTTTCTCCTTTATATTCGTAATCCATTTGGATTGCGTGAGACTTGATTGTGATTCCACGTTCTTTCTCAAGATCCATATCGTCCAAGGTTTGCGACTGCAATTCCCTTTGACTAACAGTATTTGTATATTCTAAAAGACGATCTGCCAATGTACTCTTACCGTGGTCGATATGTGCAATGATGCAGAAATTCCTGATATTTTTCATTTAAAATCCTTGTAATTTGCAAAAATACATTATTTATTAATAGTCTAAAAATTAGAATCACAATTGACACCAAAGTTTCTGAATATGGGAGGGATTATTAAATAATTTTGAACGAAAAACGTTAATCTTTCATAAAAAAAAAGTTTTGGGAAAAAAAGTTTTATTTTTGCAAATTAATTAGAATCAAGTAAGCAGATTTATTCTGTGCGGAATTATGAAGAAATATATCAGTTTAGTAGTATTATCTATGTTTTTGCTGTCTTGCAAAACTGAAATGGATCAGGCGATGAAGAGTGCCGACAAAGATTTTATCTTAAAAGTTGCAAACGAAAAATTTGCGAAAAAAAAGTGGGCAGATGCTTTAGCTTTATATGACAGATTACCAAACCTTGTGGCAGGAACGGATGATGCTCCAAACGTGGTTTTCAACTCTGCATATGCCAATTATTATGACAAAAACTACAGATTAGCGGCTAATCAATTCAAAAATTTTGCTATAAGTTTCCCTCAGGATCCTAGAAAAGAAGAAGCGGCTTACTTATCTGCACTTTGTTATTATGAAGGATCTTTACAGTATAACTTAGATCAAAGTAATACCGAATCTGCCATTACAGAATTACAAGGTTTCATTAATGACTATCCGGATTCTGAACGTTCCAAAAACATCAATCAACTAATTGATGAGCTAAGCTATAAATTGGAATTCAAAGCGTTTGAAAATGCTAAACAGTATTTCAAAATGGGAGAATACAAAGCAGCTTCTGTAGCGTTCGAAAATGTTTTGGAAGATTTCCCGGCGACAAAATTGAAATCAAAAATTTATGATATTTCTTTAAAATCTAAATATGAATTGGCTATCAACTCCATCTATGATTTGAAAAAAGAAAGATTGGATGCTGCTGCTGCTTATGCAAAAAGAGTAAGCACAGAGTTTCCTAACTCAGAATATTCTAAAACTGCAGATGATCTTTACACAAAATTGGAAAATGAAAAAGTAAAATTCGCTAAACTCCAAGAAGAAGTAGAAAAAAGAAAAGCAGAATATGAAGCTAGAGTAAAAAATGCTGAGGCTAAAGAAAACGAGAAAAAAGATCTGGCACAGGAGAAAAACCAGCTAGAAATGCAGAAGGCTGCAGAGCAGACAAGAAGAGACAGTGCAAAGATCAATTCGCCTGAGCCTCAAGCTACTTTTAAGTTTAAAAGATAATTACTATATTTGCATTCTCAAAAATATTTCCAGTCCAAATGAGTATTAAAGATACAAAAGCTGAAGTAAGTACAATTACTTACGACAAAGATAAAATCGAAGAAAAAGTAGGTAGCATCTATGAGGCTATCGTAATCATGGGTAAAAGAGCAGAGCAAATCAATGCTGAGATCCGTTCTGAACTTCATGGAAAATTGGATGAGTTTGCTGTTCACAACTCTACTTTGGAAGAAGTTTTTGAAAACAGAGAACAAATCGAAATCTCTAAACATTACGAAAAACTTCCAAAACCAACGTCTATCGCGTTGAGAGAATGGCTGGATGACGAAATCTACTTCAGAAAAACTGAAGAAAAGAAATAATCTTTCAGATTAAAGATATCAAAACCGTCTCGTATAATTATGCGAGACGGTTTTTTTGTTAATAAAATTATTAATACTTTCGTTAATAAAAATCAAAGCAAAATGAGCTTGCAAGGCAAAAAACTGATTCTTGGGATTACCGGCGGAATTGCTGCTTACAAAATGAATTATCTCGTTCGGGATTTTGTAAAAGCTGGCGCAAAAGTCAAAGTTATTATGACTAAATCTGCAGAAGATTTCGTTTCACCATTGACTTTTTCTACGCTTTCAAAAAATAAAGTTTACACCGATTTTTATGATGACAACAAAACCTGGAACAACCACGTTGAGTTGGCACTTTGGGCAGATCTGATTTTGATTGCACCTTGCACGGCTAATACTTTAGCAAAAATAACCAATGGACTTTGTGACAATTTTCTGATGGCAGTTTATATGTCTGCAAAATGTCCTGTAGTCATAGCGCCGGCAATGGATTTGGATATGTATGTACATCCTACGGTGACGAAAAATCTACAAACTGCCGAAAGCTTTGGTCATCAAATTATTCCTGCAGAATTTGGGGAATTGGCAAGTGGACTTGTTGGACAAGGGCGATTAGCAGAACCTGAAACCATTTTCAAATTTGTTGAAAGTCAATTTTCTGATTCCGAGAAAAAATTAACTGGAAAAAGATTCTTGATCACTGCTGGTCCAACTTACGAAAACATTGATCCGGTAAGATTTATCGGAAATCATTCTTCAGGGAAAATGGGATTTGATTTGGCAAAAGAAGCGGCGAAAAGAGGCGCAGAAGTCATTCTAATTTCCGGACCATCTTCTCAGAAAGTGGATGATAAGAATATTACACTTCACAGAGTAACTTCGGCACAGGAAATGTTTGATGAAGTTTTCAAATATTACGAAAATACAGATGTAGCCATAATGAGTGCTGCAGTCGCTGATTATACTCCGAAAGTTAAAGCCACAGAAAAAATCAAGAAAAACGACAACGAATTAACGATAGAACTGGTTAAAAACAAAGACATTCTCAGAACAATGGGCGAACAAAAAAAGAATCAATTTTTGGTTGGCTTTGCTTTGGAAACTCAGAATGAAGAAGAAAATGCCAAAGGAAAATTAGTCAAAAAAAATCTGGACTTGATTGTTCTTAACTCTCTTCGGGATGAAGGTGCAGGCTTTGCGAATGCTACCAACAAAGTCAAATTTTTTACACCAACCGAGGAACAATCTTTTTCCTTAAAATCAAAAGAAGATGTAGCAAAAGACATCCTGAATTTTATTGAACAGAAATTGTAAGAAAGTCCCGAGTTTTTCGTTATTATTTTATCCTTGTTTCAGATTATTTTCTTTGACAAAGATTGCTTATTTTTACAAACCTATTTATGAGAATGAAAAAACTACTTTATATAATTTGTGCTTTATTTTTTGCCCAAACGGCTTACTCACAAGAGCTTTTAGCAACAGTACAAATCAACAACCAACAAATCGCAGGAAGTAACACGCAGGTTTTCAGAACACTGGAAAAATCATTGCGTGACTTCATCAATAATACAAGCTGGACGGGGAAAAAACTTCAGAACTTCGAAAAAATCAAATGTAATTTTGCAGTGGTTATTTCCGAACGTCCTTCCAACAACAGCTTCAAAGGTTCTATTGTGGTTCAGGCAACCAGACCTGTTTTCAATTCTCAATATGAAACCCCTTTGATGAACATTAATGATACTAATTTTACTTTCGAGTATAATGAAAATGAGAATCTAGTATTTAACGAGAGACAATTTTCAGGAAAAAACCTCATCGACGTTATTAGTTTTTACATTTATGTAATCCTTGGTTATGATGGTGACAGCTACCAATTGAAAGGCGGACAAGCAGCGTTTGACAAAGCCTTCAAAATTGCACAAAACTCGCAGAATCAAAACTATGACGGATGGAATCAGATAGAAAGCCAAAGAAACAGAGGCTCTTTAATTTCCGGACTTCAAAACGAAAATACATCTACATTAAGAACAGTTTATTATAGCTATCACAGATCAGGTTTGGATAATTTGGCAAAACAGGATCAGAATCCAGCTAAAAAAATCATTGCAGAATCTTTGATGCAACTGAAGTTTTATGAAAATAATTTCCAGATGAATTATCCGTTCAGTGTTTTTCTGGAAACCAAAAGCACAGAGATTTTCAACATTTTCAACAGTGGACCTAATACTTCTGTGAATATCAGCGAACTGAAAACGTTGATGAGTACATTCTCTCCGAAAGACATTGATACCAAATGGGATAAATGGAAATAATTATTAATTAATAATCGACAATTAATAATTAAAAAATGCTTTCTAGAATTTTTATTCAAAATTTTGCTCTAATCGATAAATTAGAAATCGATTTAAAAAACGGATTACAAGTCATCACCGGAGAAACTGGTGCCGGAAAATCTATTATTCTTGGCGCACTCCGATTGATAATGGGCGAAAGAGCCGACGTGAAGTCTTTTGCTAAATCTGATGCCAAAAGTATTGTAGAAACCGAGTTCCGAATCACTGAAAACTTCAAAGATTTTTTTGAAGAAAATGATCTGGATTATGAAGAGCAATCCATCATCCGAAGAGAGATTCTGCCAAACGGAAAATCACGCGCTTTTATAAATGACGTTCCTGTAACACTTGATATTCTGAAAGAATTGTCATCAAAACTGATAGACATCCATTCTCAATTCGAAACTTCTAATCTTTTTACAGAACAATTTCAATTCAGAATTCTGGACGGATTGGCAAAAAATAAAACGTTATTAACTGATTATCAAAGTCAATATTTCGGTTATCAAAATACAAAACGAGAAATTGAGCAACTGAAATCTGCACTGGCTGAGAATAATAAGGAATCTGATTATAAAAACTTTTTGCTTGCGGAATTAGAAGAAGCCCAACTTGAAAATATTGATTTTGAGGAATTGCAAAATCAGCTGAATACTCAGGAAAATGCAGAACAAATCAGTGAGCAACTTTCTCAAAGCCTTTCAAAACTGAATCAGGAAGATTTTGGAATTTTGACAAGCTTGTTTGATGTTAAAAATAAGATGCAGAAACTCTCTGAATTATCTTCTGAATATGAAGAAATCAGCAAACGTTTGGAAGCGTCTTATCTTGAACTAAAGGATATTAATTCCGAAATAGAATCCAAAGCTGAAAATCTCGAGATAGATCCAGCTTTGCTTCAACAATTGTTGACATCCGTTAATAAAATCAATGCATTATTTCTGAAACATCAGGTTGATAGTGTTGAAAATTTACTTAAGATAAAAGAAGAATTATCTTCCAGTCAAAGTTCACTAGAAACAATTGAAATTCAAATCGAAGAAAAAGAAAATCAACTTAAACTCATCGAAATTCAACTGGCTTCTCTGAGTAAAAAACTCTCTGAAAACCGAACTAAGTTTTCCGGCAATTTAGAAAATAAAGCCAAAGAAATCTTCGCTCAATTAGGTTTGGAAAAAGCCATTTTAAAGATTGATTTGTCTGATTCAGCGACTTACAATCTTCACGGAAAAAATAATATCCAGATTTTGTTTCAGGCCAATTCCGGTTTTCCTTTGAAACCTATTCAAGGTGCTGTTTCTGGCGGAGAACGTTCCAGAGTAATGCTTGCCATCAAAAAGATAATGGCTGAGAATAATGCGCTTCCAACGTTAATCCTTGATGAAATTGACACTGGTGTTTCCGGAAGAATTGCCGAAGAAATGGGAAAACTGATGAAGGAAATGTCACAGGATCTGCAACTCATCGTCATTACGCATCTTGCGCAAGTTGCAGCCAAAGGAAATGAGAATTACAAAGTGGTGAAATTTGATGAAAATGCGGTAACCAAAACTACGATTGTAAAACTTTCAGAAGACGAAAAACTGAATGAAATTGCACAGTTGATTTCCGGTTCTAAGATTACCGAAGCAGCAATTTCTCAAGCTAAAGAATTGATTGGATAATTTATTGCTGATTAAGCTCTAATAAAGGATCTATATATTCTCTATCGTTGCTTAATCTTGGAACTTTATTTTGTCCACCTAATTTTCCGCGACTTGCCATCCATTCATAAAACAGATTAGGTTTTGCAGAGTGAATGATAGGTTTTCTCAACGTAATATCATTGTAACGTTTCGCCTCGTAATCGGAATTCAAGGTTTTTAATGTTTGATCAAATACGTTGGTAAATTCATCAATACAGCTTGGCTGTTTGGTAAATTCGAAAATCCATTCGTGGCAACCTTTGCTATTGTTGGTCATAAAAACCGGAGCGCCAGTATAGTCAGAAATACTCGCATTGAGGTTCTCACAAGCTATCTTAAGAGCCGTTTCTACATTATCAATCATCAATTCCTCTCCAAAAGCATTGATGTAATGTTTGGTTCTGCCGGAAACTTTGATTCTGTAAGGTTTGATGGATGTAAACTTCACAGTATCACCAATCAAATAACGCCAAAGCCCGCCGTTGGTTGTGATGACAACAGCGTAGTTTTTATTTATCTCTACTTCAGAAATTGGAATAGCGTTTCTACTCCCTGAGTAATACTCATCCATCGGAATGAACTCGTAGAAGATTCCGTAGTCTAACATCAGCAACATCTCATCGCTCCCAGCCTGATCTTGTATTCCAAAAAAACCTTCTGAAGCATTATAGATCTCATAATACCGAATATCTTTCCCAATGATATCCTTGTATTGATTCTTGTATGGTTTAAAACTAATTCCGCCGTGGAAGAACACTTCCAAATTAGGCCAAAGTTCTCCGATGTTATTTTTGCCTGTTTCTTGCAATGTTCTTTGTAAAAGCACCATCATCCAGCTTGGAACGCCCGTCAAACTCCCGACATCTTCATTTTTCACTTCACCAATGATTGCTTTCATCTTGCTTTCCCATTCGGACATCAAAGACGTTTTTTTACTCGGTGTATTGATAATCTCAACCCAAAAAGGAAGATTTTCAATGAGAATAGCAGACAAATCCCCAAATTTCGTATTGAAGTCCTGATAGATCTCCGCACTTCCACCCAATCTAAGATTTTTGTGTTGGAACAGTTCACTTTCAGGATGATTGTTCACATAAAGTGCCACCATATCTTTCCCAGCCTTGTAATGACAGTCCTCAAGACTCTCTGTAGTAATTGGAATGTATTTACTTTTGGCATTGGTTGTTCCGGAAGATTTTGCAAACTGCTTTATCACGCCGGGCCAGAAAACATCTTTGTGTCCTTGCCTTGCTCTTTCTATATAAGGTTCAAAATCCTCATAACAAACAATCGGGACTTTTTTCTGAAAATCTTTATAATTGGCAATGGTACTGAAGCCATACTTCTGCCCATATTCTGTTTCTTCTGCATGGAAAAGCTGAGAAAACAAAAGACCTTCCTGTGTTTCCACGGGATACTTTATAAAATGTTCAATCTGATCCATCCTTTGAAGAATAAACCAATTGACTACTGAATTAAAAAGTGCTTTCGTTGCCATTCTTCACAAATATAATAAATTTTGAGAATGAAAATACTTTGTTTAAAGAAAACAAAAAAGCCATAGAAATTTTCTACGGCTTTTATATTTTATAATAATTAATTTAATTATTATTCTGCAGAAGCTTCTGGAGTTGCATCAGCTGCACCTTCTACTGCTACTTCTTCTTCATCCTCATCATCTTGTCCTGCAGCAGCATTTTTGCTAGCATTTCTAGACATCTTAACAGCAACTACTACTGCGTTGTCTGGATGCATGAAAGAATATTTGTCATTTTTAAGACTTTCTACATAGAATTTGTTTCCAATCTTAAGAGCTGTAATATCCACAACAATCTCGTCTGGCAAGTTAGCCGGGATCGCTTTTACTTTTAATTTTCTGTAAGTTTGTCTAAGAACACCACCAGCAACAACACCTTTGGAACGACCAGTAATTCTTACAGGAACTTCCATGATAACTGGTTTGTCATCAGATAACTGATAAAAATCAGCATGGATGATTCTGTCTGTAAGTGGGTGGAATTGAATGTCCTGAAGAACAGCAGGGATTGTTTTTCCGTCAACTTCCAAAGATACCGTGTGTGCTTCAGGAGTATAAACCAAACCTTTGAAAGCTTTCTCTTCCGCAGAGAAATTCAATGGCTCACCACCTCCGTAAACAACACAAGGAACTAATTCAGCATCACGTAAAGCTTTAGTAGACTTTTTGCCCACGCTTTCTCTTTTTGTACCTTGAATTGTAATAGATTTCATTTTGTATAAAATTATTTTAAGGGTGCAAAGATATTAATTTTTTTTAAATAATAAACTTCTCACTTATAGATTTGTGCTCGTGTACCATATTCATCACATCAGCAAATAATTCTGCGCAAGAAAGCACTCTTATTTTTGAAGATTTCTCTGTTTGTTGTGGAATAGAATCTGTGACAATCACTTCCAAAAGTTGAGAATTCTCGATATTTTCAAAAGCTTTGCCAGAAAGAACGCCGTGCGTTGCCATTGCTCTCACAGATTTTGCTCCTTTTTCCATTAGAATATCAGCCGCTTTACAAAGTGTTCCGGCCGTATCAATCATATCATCAATAAGAATTACGTTCTTATCTTTAACATCACCAATCAGGAACATTTCTTCTACAACATTGGCCTTTTTTCTTTCTTTATAACAGATTACAACGTCTGCGCCAAGATGTCCAGCATAATTTTTCGCTCTTTTTGCACCACCCATATCTGGCGAAGCAATCGTCAAATTATCAAGCGCAAGGGATTGAATATACTTTACAAAAATCGTAGATGCGTACAAATGGTCAACCGGAATCTCAAAGAATCCTTGGATCTGGTCTGCGTGCAAATCCATTGTCATAATTCTGGTTGCTCCCGCAGCAGTCAAAAGATTGGCTACCAATTTGGCTCCTATAGGCGCTCTTGGCTTGTCTTTTCTGTCTTGTCTTGCCAAACCGTAGTAAGGAATTACGACAGTAATGTTTTTGGCAGACGCTCTTTTCGCTGCGTCAATCATTAATAACAATTCCAACAAATTATCCGCTGGTGGAAAGGTAGAAGCAATGAGGAAAACACGTGCGCCTCTAACAGATTGTTCCAAGACCGGCTCAAATTCTCCGTCGCTGAAATGCTGAATATTAATTTGCCCTAAAGGCTGCCCATAAGCCTGAGCGATTTTTTCTGCCAACTCGTGGCTGGTTCTGGTAGAAAACAAATAACTTGCTTGATCTGACATTTTTACTTTTTTGCAAATTTAAAAAATAATGAAAAGTCTGAAAGCCTATTTCCGAACTTTTCATCAATCTATTTTTATTATTTATTAGAAATGATATGCTATTGCTTGCTATCATTGGATTCTCAAAACAACCCCAAGAATGATTTCATAAAAAAAGACCAAAACATTTCTATTTTGGTCTTTTATATTTTTCTTAGCAATACTCATCAAAAGCTGCCTGAAGATTCGCAGCAATGGCGCCCGCAGGATTACCTTCGATATGGTGTCTTTCTAACATATGCACCAACTCTCCATCCTTGAAAAGTGCCACAGCTGGCGAACTTGGAGGGAAAGGCGCTAGCAATCTTCTAGCTTCTGCAACGGCATCAGTATCAAATCCTGCAAAGGCTGTTACCAAATGGTCAGGCTTCTTCTCGCCTGTTAAAGAGTACAAAACGCCTGGTCTTGCCGCTCCCGCAGCACATCCGCAAACGGAATTGATTACTAATAATGTTGTCCCGCTTTGTTTAAGCGCTTCGTCAACTTGTGCCGGTGTTGTAAGGTCTGCAAACCCTTTATCTGTAAGTTCTGCCTTCATTGGCAATACTAAATCTGCTGGATACATATTAAAATATATTTTAGGTTAATTTCTGAATTGCAAATTTAATCAAATAAAACTTTGATTGTCTTATTTATCATTCTATTAAAATCATTCCGAAAATCTATTGAGACATTTTGACTGATTTTCATTATTTACATCAAAACAAAAAACCCAAAATCCGAAGATTCTGGGTTTAATCAAATCGATATGCATATTAAGTATATCCGTAGAAAATAAATGATAAAATATTAATTATAAATAATTATCAATTATCGTTTAGCATTTATAATTAGGAAAGTAACTTTTTAACCATTGCGGAAATGCTCTTTCCGTCAGATTTTCCGGACAATGCTTTGGAAGCAACGCCCATTACTTTTCCTAAATCTTTAATAGACTGCGCTCCGGTTTCAGAAATAATTTTCTTGATTTCTGATTCCAATTCTTCGGCAGACAATTGTTTTGGAAGAAACTTTTCAATCACTTTGGATTGCGCTTCTTCCACTTCAGCAAGGTCGGTTCTTCCCTGAGCCGTAAATTGGTCATAAGAATCCTTTCTTTGCTTAATCATTCTTTGCAAAATTGCAATTTCCTGTTCTGCGGAAACTTCTGCGCCTCTCGCTTCAGTTTGCAACAAAATAATCTGCGCTTTTACAGCACGAAGAGAATCCAGAGCGACTCTGTCTTTCTCTCTCATTGCAGTTTTTATTGCTTCGCTTATCGTACTTTCTAAACTCATAATTTTTGCTTTTGGCGAATAGCTTTTGGCAGTTGGCTTTTAAAATGCATTCCAATTGGAAAGCTAAAAGCTAGATGCAATAAGCCAATCGCAAATTAATCTACATCTTTATTAAGGAAACGGTTTTCTCTCAGTTGCATACTTCCATTGTTGTCAGACAAATAAGTGTTGATATTTTGGTCAGATGCATTTGAACCATCGATATTGATGTTCTTTCTCTTGAAAGCCGGAACTGTTTCGAAAACATTTTCATTGTCCAATTGCTGGTAACGAGAATTGAATTCTTTCAACTTGTTTCTTCTTTCCATAGCTTTTGAAGTATCAGGCGTTTTGTTGAAGAAAGTGAATCCGCCTTCAGTTTCCTGAACTGGTTCAGGTTTTTTTTCTTCTACAATTTCTTCCTTAGTTTCTACAGCGAAAGAAAATTTGGTTGGTTCTTCAACTTTTTCCTCGATGATTTCGTTAACGATTTCTTCCTTTACTTCAGCAACAATTTCTTTTTCAATTACAGGAAATTCTTCTTCAACAGCCGGTTCATTGATTGTAAAAGTTACTTCAACCGGTTTTTCGATTTCCTCTTCTTTGAAAGACGCTTTTGGCTTATCCTCAACTTCAAAAGTAAAAGACTGCGCCTCTAAATCTATCTCTTCGTAGCTTTCTTCTTCGAAAGTGAAAAGGTTGTATTCCTGTTTTGCGTTGTTATAATCATTTGAGAAATCTTGGATTTCCTCATTTTCGATGATTTGAGTTTCAGTTTCAACTTCTTCTACAAGACTTTCTGCAACTGAGTTAGTTGGAAAATTTGAAGTTCCGAAATCGTCCTCATCTTCTAAGCGAAAAAAATTTTTCCCAGATTCTGTCTGTGATTTTGCTTCTTCCTGAGCTCTGCTTTTGAACGGAGATTCTCTGTGTCTGGATGATGGATTTGGTCTGTCTTCCAAAGAATATTTAATGGTTTCAGTAGCTCCAGAATGTTTTTTGTCATCATTAGAAAAACCTGTAGCAATCACCAAAACGCTTACTGCGTCGCCCAATTCTTCATCTGTTCCAACTCCAAAAATGATATCAGCCGTATTTCCAGCTTCTTTCTGAATGTAGTCCATAATTACTCCGATTTCGTCCATCGTAACCTCGGAAACACCACTTCTGATTAGCAAAAGCACATTCTTTGCACCGGTGATTTTGTTATCATTCAACAATGGGGAATCCAATGCTTTTTTCACAGCTTCTTCCGCTTTTTTCTCGCCGGTTGCAACACCAGTTGACATCAACGCTGTTCCGGAATTTGCCAAAACAGATTTCGCATCACGGAAGTCAATATTAACATCGAAATAGCCAGTAATAACCTCTGCCATTCCTTTGGCCGCATTGGTCAAAACTTCATCGGCTTTTGAGAATCCCTGCTTGAAACCAAGGTTTCCGAATTGTTGTCTCAATTTATCATTATTAATAACAATCAAAGAATCAACGTTATTTCTTAATTTATCAAGTCCTAAGTTCGCTTGGTCCAATCTTCTTTTTCCTTCAAAACTAAAAGGCACGGTTACGATTCCAACTGTCAGAATTCCCATTTCCTTAGCTACTTTTGCAATCACAGGCGCAGCACCAGTTCCGGTTCCACCGCCCATTCCGGCAGTTATGAAAACCATTTTGGTGTTTTGTCCCATTGCCGCTTTGATTTCGTCGATACTTTCGATGGCCGCTTTTTCGCCAACTTCTGGGTCAGCTCCTGCTCCCAAACCTTCCGTCATAGAAATTCCTAGCTGAACTTTATTAGAAACCGGATTGTTATCCAAAGTCTGGGCATCTGTATTACAAATCACGAAATCTACACCGTAAATCCCTTTTTCGTACATATGCTTCAAAGCGTTGTTTCCACCGCCCCCAACACCAATCACTTTGATGATGGAGGAATTCCCTTTTGGAAGGTCAAATGAAAATCCTTGTGTATTAGTTATATTGTCCATAGTATGTTATTTTTTCAATTTTGTTAAATCGTTAAATCGTTGATTTGCAAAATTGTCTATTTGCTAGTTTTACGATTCCACGATTCCGCGATTTTACAATTAATAGTTACTCTTCTACTTCTTCAAAGAATTTTTTTACTTTATCCATAAGAGATTGTCCGAAAGTAGGTTTGCTTCTTCTGTTCTCTTCTTTTGGTTTTGCAGCTTCTTCAATGCGCTGAACTGGTTGAGGTTTCTCAGCTTCTGCAGTTGGTTGTGCAACTGGTTCTGCTTTGGCTACAGCTTCTTCGATAATTTCCTCTTCGGTTGGAAGGACTCTTTTATCTCTGATTTTAAGACTTTCCATTAACAAACCGATTGACGTTGCAAATTCTGGTCCTTTCAGATATTGGTTTTTATCGTTCGCCACATATTCGTTAGCGAAGCCAATTCTGCTGTCGAAACCGGTTGTATAATTCGCCAATTGACGAAGGTTTCTCAAGTTGGAACCACCTCCAGTCAAAACGATTCCTGCAATCAGTTTTTTCTTTTGCTCGAAAGCGCCGTAAGCTTTCAACTCCGTATTTACCATTTCAAGAATTTCTTCAACTCTTGCATTGATAATCTGAGCCAAAACTTTCAACGAAATCTCCTTATCCGGACGGCCGTGCAATCCCGGGATTGTCACATAAGTACTGTCTTTTTCCAATTCCGGAACAGACGAACCGAACTTCACTTTCAATTGTTCTGCGTGTTTCTCGATGATTGAACATCCTTCCTTTATATCATCGGTGATAATTCCACCACCGTAAGGAATCACACAAGTATGACGAATGATGTTATCTTTAAAAATCGCGATATCCGTAGTTCCTCCACCGATATCTACAATCGCAACACCAGCTTCTTTTTCTTCTTTAGTCAGAACTGCTTCAGACGACGCCAAAGGTTCCAAGGTCAAAGCTTCCATCTCCAGACCTGCTTCACGAACGCATCTTGCAATGTTTCTGATAGAACCCATTTGTCCCACTACAACGTGGAAATTAGCTTCTAACCTTTTGCCGTGCATCCCAACCGGTTCCTGGATTTCACCTTCAGAATCTACTTTGTATTCCTGAGGCAAAACGTGGATGATTTCTTCTCCAGGCAACATTACCAATTTCTTTACCTGGTCTTTTAGTTTCTCGATATCATCTTCTGTGATGTATCTATCCGGATGCTCTCTCATTATATAATCCGAATGCTGGAGAGAACGGATATGTTTTCCTGCAATCCCGACAGTTACCTTGTGTATAGGAACTCCAGCGCTGGATTGCGCTTCTGCCACTGCAGTTTTGATGGAATTGATGGTTTGGGAAATGTTGTTCACGATTCCTTTGTGAACACCAAGACTTTTAGCCTTCCCAACGCCCAGGATTTCGATTTTTCCGTGAGCGTTACGTCTTCCGACAATGGCGACAATCTTGGTTGTCCCAATGTCCAGACCTACTGAATACTCTTGATTTTCCATTATATGCTCGATTTGATTTTTTATTCTACTACTACTTTTGCTTTTTTCTTTTTATCAGAAGACGATTTGGAAGTGGTTTCCTTTTTCTTTTCCGAAGATTTTTTCGGTTCAGATTTCTTCTCTACTTTTTTAGGTTTCGAAGTTTCTTTCTTGACCTCTGATTTTTTAGCTTCAGCTTTTTTTATTTCTTTTTTCGGTTCCGGCTTGGGTTCCGATTTTTTAGTTTCTGTTTTTGCCGGAACTGATGCTAATGATTGCGTCGGTTTTTCTTCCGGTTTTGTGATTTCAATTTTTGGTGCATTTCTCAGAATACTGTCGTTTTCCTTGAAATAAGGATTCAGTGTGGTTACAATCTGATTATTGTATTTAACCGAAATCTTTTTGTATTTCTCAGGGCTCTGATAAACCAGATATTTCTCTACAAAAGTTTTAAATCCTTTAACCTTAAAATCAATATTTTCTAAATCTCCAATCTCAACTTTGTAATTCCCATCGCTCGTCAGAAGATTATAATTGTCTTTTTCTTTCTTGATTCCGATGAAATATTTTTTACTAAAATCATCTTTGTCAATTTTCTCAACCAACTTTCCGAGTTCCTGATATTCAGAAGCTTCAACATCACCCATTACCAACATACACGGATAAGAAAAATTTCTCGAAATCGGGAATTCTACGCCTTTTTCGTCCACATAAAAATCTTTTCCATTTTTATTTAATCTGAAAACCGGAACTCTTTGCTTAATATCAACATTAAGGTTTCCGTTCAGATTCATATAAACATTCGCACTGTCAACGAATGGATTTTCATTAATTTTTTTCTCCAATTCCGGAATCTTCACATCCCCGATTTTTCTTGTCGGGTTGTATTGTTTCACCAAATCCTTGATGTCCTTCTCATCAATGAAATAAACCGGCGTTTTGCTTTGGTTCATATTGATAGACACATTCTCCATCTTGGCGTTGTTGAAACGCTTCAACGAGAAACTGAGCAGAAATCCAAAAAGGACCACTGTTACCAATATCTTCAATATTCTCCACTTGTTTTTCATTCTCTATATCACATTTTCAATGCAATCAGCATCAAATATTTCTTTTATTTATTCTTATCTGCTTTCCGGTTTTTATCATAATTTTTAACCGTCTTCAGCATATAATTGAAATTCTCTTTTAATTCTGATTCATAGTCCCAATCGTCCATTTCGGTTTTCCCGTGTCCGAGGGAAGTCATATGAATCACTTTATTTTTATCAATCCAAAAACTAACACTCCATCCAATTATGTCTTCTGCATCGGACATATTCGTATAAGTTATACTTTGGCTTGCAAAAACCCTTTCCCCATTTTTCAATAGAAAATAATCGTTGTACAATTCCCACCAATTATTACTATTTTCTTTCCATTCTCGGGAGATTTTCACAATCTCATTTCCCTTCTTCTCATAATGGTAATGAATCGTTTTGTTCTTACCTTTTACCTGAAACTGATATTTAGTTATCTGTGAATCTTTATCAATGATGTCAGAATACTTATTTATATTTTCGACTTTTATCAAATCCGCTTTCGACTGTGAAAATCCCAATCCGAAAACCAAAACGAATAGCAAGAAGAAAATTTTCAGTTTCATAATTCTACTTTTTCAACATTGGGAAGCCACTCCATAATCGGGTCATAAAGTGTATCAATATTTCCCGCGCCTACTGTCAATAAAATATCAAAATCTTTTTCTTTTATCAATTCAAAAGTCTCCTGTAATGTGCAGACTTTCTTGTTTACAATTTCAATTTTATCCGATAACCACGATGAGGTAATTCCTTCAAAATTTTCCTGAAGTTCCCTTGCCGGATAAATATCCAACAGCAATAAATCATCAGCTTTCTCCAGACTTCTTGCAAAATCTTCTGCAAAATCTCTCGTTCTGCTGAAAAGATGAGGTTGAAAAACCACCAACAATTTCTTGGTTGGATAAAAAGTTTTAATCGAACCAATCACTGCATTTAGCTCTGTTGGAT
This sequence comes from Epilithonimonas zeae, assembly GCF_900141765.1. Taxonomy (NCBI): domain Bacteria; kingdom Pseudomonadati; phylum Bacteroidota; class Flavobacteriia; order Flavobacteriales; family Weeksellaceae; genus Epilithonimonas; species Epilithonimonas zeae. Next base: position 175,649 of record NZ_FSRK01000002.1, read on the forward strand.
GATGCGCATAATCGTCGATATAGATTTTTCCGTTATCGAAAATATGTTTGGTATATCTTCTCTTGATGCCTTTGAAATTAGCAATTGCTTTTTTCAAAGTATCGAAATTAACACCTAAATTGCTCAGAATTGCTAAAGCAACGGTTGCATTCTCAACATTGTGAATTCCAGGAATTTCCCAAACAAAATCTTCAATTTCCTGCGTTGGCGTGTGAAAATCGAAATAGATTTTATCGTGGTCCATTCTCAAGTTATCGGAATAATAATCTGCTTCCTCATTCACTGCGTAAGTCTTGTGCTCTCTTCCGATAGCAATTCCTTTTCTCACAAACAACTGATTGTCATTCGGAACCAAAGACGCAAACTGTCGGAAACCATCTTCAATCTGAACTCTATCTCCATAAATATCCAAATGGTCTGCATCAATCGATGTTACAACCGCCCAATCCGGAGAAAGGTTTAGAAAACTTCTATCATATTCATCCGCTTCAACTACAGAAAACTGGTTGCCGTTGTAATCAAAATTAGATTTGAAATTCTCAGAAATTCCACCTAAAAATGCAGACGATGGAAGATTTGCTTCCTTACACAAATGTGCAATCAAAGTTGAAGTTGTCGTCTTGCCGTGCGTTCCTGCAACTGCAATGCAATCTGTATTTTCAGTAATTAATCCAAGAACTTTTGCTCGTTTTAGGATTTCAAAACTTTCACTTGCAAAATAATCTAAGATTCCCAGTTTCTTAATTGCTGGCGTATAAATAACCAAAGTCGATTCTTTGTCGAACGCTACAATTTTCTCATCAATCACATCTTCAAAAGAAATATCAATTCCTTCAAAACCAAGCTGAGCTGTCAATTTTGTAGGCGTTTTATCATAACCCAAAACATTTTTGCCGTTGGCGTGAAAGTATCTCGCCAGTGCACTCATCCCAATCCCACCGATACCGATGAAATAGAAGTTTTGATATTTATTTAAGATGCTCATTATTTAATTATTCTTGAAAATATATTATTTTATCCTCATCCAAAGCGTAAGAATCTCCTTGATAAAGGAAAAATTCTACTACCGCATCTTCCAAAGTCTCATATGTAAAGCCATTCGAAATCCAAAAACTGTATTGAAAAAATATGGCATCTTTTTCCTGATTATAGGTTGCCTTAATCATTGCAAGATCATTGATTTTTTCTACCAACTTATCAATACTGGCTTTACTCGTTCCTTTATTCAACAATATATTGATATTTAAAAGCAGTGATTTTCTATCATCCGAAATATCTATAAACATTGATGAGTTTTGGTTATCAACAAGTTTTAGATACGTTTCGTCTTTTTCAATTATTTTATATCCTTTTTTGCTAAGATGGTCCGCAATTTTTGAAATTTTCAAATCTTTTGGCATTACCAATGTTTGTGCGGACAAGCCAGCCACACAAGAGCAAAGAATAAACAGGACAAAAATTATTTTTTTCATCTTAAATGTATTTTAATATTTCATCTACAATCATCTCTGTTGCTTTTGGTTTTGCAAAAAACTCCAGATTATTTGACATTTCTTTTCTTACATTCTCACTCTCACAAATCTCTGAAAGTGTGTTCCAAAACTTATCTTTCATCTCAGAATCTTTGACCATTCTCGCCGCATTTTTATCAACCAAAGTCATAGCATTTTTGGTTTGATGGTCTTCTGCCGCAAACGGAAATGGAACCAATAAAACCGGTTTTTTCGCAACTGCCAATTCAGAAATCGCAATCGCACCAGCTCTGGAAACAATCACATCTGCCGCCGAATAAGCCAAAGCCATATCGGAGATGAATTCCTTAATTTGGATAGAAGCTGGAGGTTGGATGCTGGAAGTTATTTCAGCAAAATCCGTCTTTCCCGTTTGCCAGATTAACTGATAATCTTTCTCTCTCAGTTTATCAAAATTATCTTTCCAGCCGTTGTTCAAGGTTCTGGAACCAAGAGAACCGCCAACCGAAAGAATCGTCAATTTATTTTTATCTAAGCCTAATTTTTCTTTTGCCAAATCCTTATCAATCAAATCCGTGATGATATTCTGACGAATCGGATTTCCCGAGAAATAAGTTTTTGTTCCCGAGAAAAATTTCTCCATATCTGGATAGGCTGTGAAAACGGCTTTTGCTTTTTTCGCATTGAAAACATTGGTCTTTCCTGGCAAAGAATTCTGTTCTTGTATGAAAGTCGGAATTCCCATTTTCGCTGCGATGTACAATGCTGGTCCGCTTGCAAAACCCCCGGTTCCAACCGCAAAATCTGGTTTGAAATCTTTGATGATTTTCTTAGCTTTCATCAGGCTGGAAATGATTTTAAATGGCAATCCAATATTCTTGAGAAGATTACCTCTGTCAAATCCAGCGATGTTCAATCCTTCGATTTTAAATCCGGCCTGAGGAACCTTTTCCATTTCCATTTTCCCGTTGGCACCAATGAACAAAAACTCGGCATCAGGAAATCTCTTTTGGATTTCCTGAGCAATCGCAACCGCCGGAAAGATGTGTCCACCTGTTCCTCCGCCACTCATTAATATTTTCAGTTTTTTGTTCATTTAAGCGATATCATTTATTTCTTCAATGCTTTGTCTTTTGCCTAAACCTTCTTCATCAAAAACCTGAATTCTGGAACTGACATTTAAAATAATTCCTAACTGAATGTACGTTACCAGCATTGATGTTCCACCATAGCTTATTAACGGTAAAGGCTGGCCTGTAACCGGAATCAGATTTACCGCAACCGCAATATTCACAGATAATTGAATGAATATCATTAATCCGATTGCTAATACGAGCAACGAGCCAAAAAATGCGGGCATTTTACTGGCTATCATTACAATTCTGATTATCATTATCATATAAAGGCTTATCAGCACAAAAGCGCCTATCCAGCCGTATTCTTCCACAATAATGGCAAAAATAAAATCCGAAACCGATTGTGGCAAAGTCTGTTTTAACGCACTTTTCCCTGGTCCGATTCCATTAAATCCACCGTGAACAATAGCCGCTTTCGCTTGCATTACCTGATAGTTTTTTGCTTTGATACTCTCGTCTTCAACATCTGCAGTCTTTTTGGAACTCGTAAACGTTTCGATACGGCTCATCCAAGTGTGAACACGGTTTCCTCCAATTAGATTCGTATTTAATGCAATGACTAAAAACATCACAACGAAAACTACAGCAACCGAGATGAATCCCGCTACATATTGCCAAGCCAATTGCCCTATAATCAGAATGATAATTGAAACCATCATAATCATCAATGCTGTGGAACCGTTGTCTTTTGCAACCAATCCGAACACAATTAGAATTGGTCCGAATATGTAAACAATGTTCTCAATCGGAACTCTTTCCCTTTTGATTTTCTTAGTCAAATATCTGCACAGATAAATAATCAGCATCAAATAAGCAAACGAAGATGGCTGAAAGGAAATCGGTGTTCCCGGGATTTTCAACCAACGCGAAGCACTTGCACCTTCAATCTTTTGTCCTGTGAACATCGTTATCAACAACAGTCCAATCGTGAACAAAAGCAGAATGGAACTCAGTTTTCCAATATATTCGTACTTAACTGTTCCTACGAAACGCATAATTCCCAAACCAATGAATACAAAAACGATATGCTTGAAAACGTGACCTGTCGTGGTCCCGTTATTCACAATATATTCCAGATTCGAACTTGCGGAATAAACCGGAAACACGGAAAGGAAGGATATCAAAATGATAACCGACCAAAGAACCTTGTCTCCTTTCAGCAACTCGAATTTGTTTTCTGTAGTTTGGTTTTCCATTTATTTTATTTGTATGATGTAAAAAGTATTATGTACAATGTACTTCCTACTTATTTACTTTGTACAATTCTAATTCTTAATTGTCAATTCGTCTAAAACTTCTTTTTTGAATTGATTTCCACGGTCTTCATAACCGTTGAACAAATCAAAACTCGCGCAACAAGGCGACAATAAAACCACGTCTCCTTTTTCTGCAATTGATTTAGAAACTTCTACCGCTTTCTGCATACTGGAAGTGTCATAAATCTCAGTTTTCTTATCTTTGAAGAAATCAATAATCTTATGATTATCAACACCTAAGCAAACAATCGCTTTAACTTTTTTTCTGACTAATTCTTCAATTTCTGTATAGTCATTTCCTTTGTCTTTTCCGCCAACAATCCAAACAACCGGCTGCTTCATACTTTCCAAAGCGAAATAAGTCGCATTAACATTTGTTGCTTTACTGTCGTTGATGAACTTCACTCCGCGGATTTCTGCAACAGGTTCTAATCTGTGCTCAACTGCCTGAAATGTCATCAAGGAATGTCTGATACTTTCATTGCTGATTTCCAATAACTTTCCGGCAATACTCGCTGCTAAACTATTTGCCACATTATGTTTTCCAACCAGTGATAATTCATCAATATTCATTGTGAATCCGTCATTGATATTGACTACAAAATTTTCATCAATCGAGAAAGCTCCTTTTTCCAATCTTTCATCCAATGAAAATGGAACTTTGGTCACTTTCAAATCCAATTTTTCAAGAATTGATTTGCTCATTTCGTCATCTTTATTATAAATGAAAAAATTGTTAGCATCCTGATTTTCAGCAATTCTGAACTTAGCCAAAGCATATTCTTCGTAATTGTAGTTGTACTGGTCAAGATGGTCCTTAGACAAATTCAACAACAATGAAATATATGGCCTGAAATTCTGTATATCATCCAACTGGAAACTACTCACTTCCAAGACATAATAATCAAAATTCTCTTCGGCAACCTGCTTTGCAAAGCTTTTTCCGATGTTCCCGCCCAATCCGACATTGAATCCGTCTTCCTTCAGAATATAATAAATCAAAGACGTTGTCGTCGTTTTTCCATTACTTCCTGTAATTGCAATAATTTTTGCATTGGTAAATTCCGAAGCAAATTCAATCTCAGAAGACAATCGGATTCCTTTTTCCTGAATCTTCTGAACCATTTCCGCTTTCTTTGGAATTCCAGGACTTTTGATGACCCAATCGGCATTCAGAATTTTTTCTTCTGAATGTGTTCCGTCTTCATAGTCAATCCCAAGCTCGTCCAATTCTTTTTTGTAATTCTCCCGGATAGTTCCCATATCCGAAAGAAAGACATCAAAGCCTTTGGCTTTTGCCAGATATGCAGCACCAACGCCGCTTTCGCCTCCTCCAAGTATTACTACTCTCATTTGTGGTTATTAGTTTTTATCTAGTTTTTAAAGTAATTAGACAAATAATCGCCAGCATTACACCCACAATTATCATTCGGTTCACAATTTTACTTTCGTGAAAACCTTCTTTCTGATAATGATGATGCAATGGCGACATCTTGAATAATCTATTGTTTTGAGCATATTCCAGCCCATATTTTTTCTTTCTGTATTTGAAAACCATTACCTGCAGGATCACTGAAAGATTTTCGATAAGGAACACGCCGCACAAAACGGGAATTAATAATTCTTTCCTTAGAATGATTGCTAAAACGGCTATTACACCACCTAACATCAAGCTTCCTGTATCGCCCATAAAAATCTGTGCAGGATAGGTGTTGTACCAGAAAAATCCTATTACCGCTCCAACCAATGCAAGCGCAAAAATCGTGGTCTCGCCCATATGCGGAAGAAACATAATATTCAGATAGTCTGCGAAAATCATATTTCCGGAAACGTAAGCAAAAAATGCTAAAGTCAATAGAATCACTGTACTTGTTCCTGCAGCTAATCCGTCAATTCCATCCGTGATATTTGCACCGTTGGAAACTGCTGTTACAATGAAAATTACAATCGGGATGAAAACAATCCAAGCCCATTCGTGTGCTTTTGCATCATCCATCCAGAACAAAATTCCACTGTAATCAAACTCATTATTCTTTGTAAAAGGAACTGTAGAAACCGGAATTTTCTCGTCCGGCATAAAGTTCTGTTCTACATTATTTCTGTTGATAACCGTTGCGTCAGCATACTTTCTCTTAACCTCAACATCAGGGTGGAAATACATTGTAACTCCGACAATTAAGCCTAAACCAACTTGCCCGATTACTTTGAATTTTCCACTTAATCCGTCCTTATTTTTCTTAACTTTTTTGAGATAATCGTCCAAAAACCCAATCGCGCCCATCCACAAAACCGAAATAATTAAAAGGATGATATAAACATTGGTAATTCTGGTAAATAACAAAACCGGAATAATGGTTGCCAAAATGATAATCAAACCTCCCATTGTCGGCGTTCCTTCCTTCTGTTTTTGCCCTTCCAAACCAAGGTCTCTCACCAATTCTCCCATTTGTCTTCTTCTTAGGAAATTGATGATTCTTTTTCCGTAAGCCATCGCAATAATCAGCGAAAACAAAACTGCCATCGCCGCACGGAACGAAATGTACTTGAACAAGTTCATTCCTGGAACGTGGATTCCGTGGCTGGAAAGATATTCGTATAGGTAATAAAGCATATTTTGTTATTTTCCCATTAATTGTAATAATTCCCTAATCGTTTCTTTGTCATCAAAATGATGTTTCACTCCATTGATTTCCTGATATGTTTCGTGGCCTTTTCCAGCTACCAAAACAATATCTTTTGGTTCGGCAAATTTGATTGCCATTTTTATCGCTTCTCTTCTGTCAGGAATCGAAGTGTACTTGCTGAAATTCTGTGGTTGAACTCCGGCTTCTATTTCTTTGATAATCTGCGTTGGTTCTTCAGTTCTTGGATTGTCCGAAGTGATGATGGCCAAAGTCGATTTTTTGGTAGCAATGTCGCCCATTTCCGGACGTTTGGTTTTATCTCTGTCGCCTCCACAACCGAAAACACAAATCAATCTTTCGTTTTTGGTTCTGATTTCGTTGATGCTGTCCAACACATTTTCCAATGCATCCGGTGTGTGTGAATAGTCAACTACGAAGAAAATTCCGCTGTCGGATTTTATTGTTTCAAATCTTCCGTTCACTCTGTGAAGAATAGAAATCGCCTGTAAAACTTCATCTTCTCTCATCCCTAATTCCAACGCAATTCCGTAAGCCAAAAGCAGATTATAAGCATTAAACTTCCCAGTCAATGTTGTCCAGAATTCTTTGTTATTGAAATTCAATAACATTCCGTTGAAGTCCACTTCCAGCACTTTTCCGTGGAAATCTGCCATTGTTTTCAAAGCGAAAGTTTTCTTTTTTGCTTTTGTATTTTGAAGCATTACCGAACCATTTTTGTCATCAGCATTTGTGATGGCAATTGCAGAATCTTCCAACTCGTCAAAGAATCTTTTCTTTGCGTAGATGTAGTTCTGAAACGTCTTGTGATAATCCAAATGGTCGTGCGTGATATTCGTAAAACCGGCAATTTTGAAATGTAAACCTTCAATTCTGTCTTGAGAAATTCCGTGAGAACTGACTTCCATAAAAGCATATTCACAACCGATTTCTACCGCTTTTGCCAACATTTGATTTAATCTAATGACATCCGGCGTTGTGTGAGTTGAAGGGATAATCTCGTCTCCGATTCTATATTCAACAGTAGAAATTAAAGCGGATTGATAACCCAAAGTTTTGAATATGTCGAACAATAAAGTAGTCACCGTCGTTTTTCCGTTGGTTCCGGTAACGCCGATTAGATTTAATTTTTGAGAAGGATTTCCGTAAAAATTAGACGCTAAATGTCCTAAAGTTTTGGAAGAATCTTCAACCTTCAAATAAGTTACTTCATCATTAATTTCTGAAGGTAATTCTTCACATACAATCACTTTTGCACCTTTTTCAATGCTTTGCTTGATGTAAGAATGTCCATCTGAAACTGTTCCTTTCAATGCCACATACAAAGAATTTTCAACAACTTTTCTGCTGTCGAAAACCAATTCCGACACTTCGACTTCGCTGAGTGCAAGAGTTCCGATAGTTTCCAAGATTTGGATTCTTTGTAATAATTTTTCTAAATTCATTTAACCAATATTTCGGTGCTTAGCACCTCATTGTTATTATAATTCGTTTTTATTTCTACCAACATATCGCGACTTCGTCGCTCTTCATTAATTCTGAAGATTAAGATAAATCTTTTGGTTCTTTCCAATGTTTGCACCTTCCGCTGGAAATTGTCCTGTGATTTTTCCAACACCTTTGTAATCTACTCTGTAACCTAAATTTTCAAGTTGTGGGATCACATTTTTTCCAATCATCCCAATCAAATTCGGCATCGAATCTCTTGTGACATTCACCTTTACATTTGGTGCAGTCATTTTATTAAGGTTAACTTTATGCTCAACCAAAAGGTCTTTCTCAACATTCAGAGGTGTTTTCAGGAATGTTTTTCCTGCAATTTCTTTAAAAACAGGTGCTGAAACCGTTCCTCCGTAAAACCCTTTTGATACATCTGGCTGATTCACAACTACAATACACGTATATTTCGGATTATCAGCCGGATAAAATCCTGCAAATGACGCCTGATACTTCATTGGTCCAGCTTTCCAATATTCGAATCTTGCAGTTCCGGTTTTACCCGCAATTTTAAGATTCGGAGTATAGATACTCTTTGCCGTTCCTTTTTCAACCGCTTTTGTCAAAGCATTGGTCATCATTGTAATGGCCTTATCTGAAGCCATTTTTTTGACCATAATTTCAGGTTTCGCTTCGTAAAGAACTTTTCCATCTTTCATTATTTTATCAATGAAAAGCGGTTTTACCATTTTACCTTTGTTCGCAACTCCGTTATAGAAAGCCACCAATTGCAACAATGGAAAACTTGATGAATATCCATAACCTAATGAAGCCAAAGTCGCTTTGTTCCAACGTTTGCTTTGAGGTGTTTGAATCGAAGGTTTTGCAATTCCTGGAAGTTCAATCTGCATTTTATCGAACATTTTCCAACGTTTCAAGTGGTCTATGAAAACCTGAGGTTTATCAGCGTAATGTGCTGTAATTAATTTTGCAGCTCCAACGTTACTTGATTTCGCTAAAACATCGCTAACATCATAAGTTCCTCCACCGTGACCGTCTGTAATTCTTTGTCCTGCGTAAGTCCAGATTCCGTTTCCGATGTTGACTTTCGTATTTTCATCAATAAAACCATCATCCATCGCCGCCAAAAGAGAAACGGTTTTGAATGTAGAACCTGGTTCCTGAGCATCTTTCACAGTATAATTGTAAGCATCCACATAGATTCCCGGTTCGGTTCTTCTAAGGTTGACCATTGCACGGATTTTTCCCGTTTCAACTTCCATAACAACAACGCTTCCGTGGTTTGCATCGAATTTGATTAATTGATTTTCCAGAGCTGAATGTGCAATATCCTGAATTCTCAAATCCAAAGTTGTATAAACATCCTGTCCATCAACAGGCTCCTGAACTTTCCAATAATCGATTGGCTTCCATTGTGTAGAAGTAATTTTCTGTTCCAAACGTTTCCCATCAATCCCTGTTAAGAATTTGCTGAAAGCGCCTTCCAAACCAGATTTTGATTCGCCGTTATCAGCTCCGATTGTTCCAGCTCCGATTTGAGTTGTTGCCAATTCTCTTCGGAAATTTCTTTCTACGATGAAACCGCCTTTGTTTTTACCTTTTTTGAAAATAGGGAATTCTCGAATCCTATCGTATTCATCGAAATCAAGACCTTTTGCCAAAAGATAATATTGATTATTTTTTTTGTTCTGTGCATCCAGTTTTGCTCGGAAGTAACTTCTTGGTTTATCGAACATTTTACTGAGAGAATCTGTCAAAGCACCAATATTATTGGAATAGATTGTATCTCTCATCGATTTGAAATCCAGATAGATATCATAACGCATCACCGTTGTCGCCAAGATAGAGCCATCGGAAGCGAAAAGGTTTCCACGAGCAGCCTTTAAAGTTGCTTCGCGGTAGTTTTTGCTGATGTAATTATTTTCGAATTCTTCAACATTGGTATTCTGAAGAATGAGAATTCTCGTTAAAAAAATGACAAACAAAATGAAAGCTCCCAATACAAAAAGGTAGCCCCACTTCAACGCATTGGAACGCTTTTTTTCGTAATTGTTATTTGGTTGCTTTATCATCTGTGCTGTCAACTTTTATCAATAATTTCATCGGGTGGCTTTCCAAACTCACCAAAGAATCCTGAACCATTTCTTTTCCCAGCTCGGATTCCATTCTAATTTTTATCAGTCTGCTTTGTGCGTAAGCATTTCGCGACTTGTATTCTTCCGTTTCTTCTTTAAGTTTGTTAACGTGCTCAATCTTTTTGTTAACCAAGTGGTTACTATAAATCATCACCATCAACAACCCAAAAATGAATAGGAAATATTTGTAATGCGCTTTTACCTCATCACGGTTAAGAAAGTTTCCTTTTATGATATCCATAAAAGTGAGTTTCTTCTGTCTGTTTTGAGTTAATTTTGCCAATTCTTATTAATTATAACTTAGTTCCTATTCTCATTTTCGCGCTTCTTGCACGTGAGTTTTCTTCAATTTCTTTATCATCCGGAATAATTGCTTTAGTTTTCAATAATTCAAAAGCTTTCGCATAATTTCCGTAAATATCACGTTGAGGCTCGCCTTCGAACATTCCGTTTTTCAGGAAACGTTTTACCAACCTATCTTCTAAGGAATGATAAGAAATCACAACTAATCTTCCTTCAACTTTCAAAATTTTGTAAGACTGAACCAGCATTTCTTTCAAAACCTCCAATTCTTGATTAACCTCAATTCTGATGGCCTGGAAAACCTGAGCAAAAAATTTATTCTGCTTAAAAGCCGGAATATAGCTGAAGAGATTTTTCAGATCTTCCGTTGTATTGATTTTCTTCGTTTTTCTATGATGAACGATTTCCCTTGCCAATTTTCGAGATTCTCTCAATTCCCCATATTGGTAAAAGATATTAGCAAGGTCTTCTTCTTCGTAATCGTTGATGATCTTTTTTGCATCCAGACCCTGCATTACATTCATTCTCATATCAAGAGGCGCATTGCTTCTCGTAGAAAATCCACGTTCTGCTTCATCAAACTGATGAGAAGAAACACCCAAATCAGCCAAAATCCCATCAACGTGAGAAATCCCATAAGCCAACATCGAGTTTTCCAAAAACCTGAAATTTTGATTGACCAAAGTAAATCTCGGGTCATCAATTGCATTTTTCAACGCATCCAAATCTTGGTCAAAAGAAAACAACCTTCCTTTTTCGGAAAGCCTGCTTAAAATTTCTCTTGAGTGACCACCACCACCAAAAGTACAATCCACGTAAACACCGTCCGGATTGGTTACCAGAGCGTCTACGCTTTCTTTTAATAAAACTGGATTATGATACATTGTCTTTATAATTGATGAATGATGATTGATAAATGATTTAATAATCGGTTTCAGAACCTATTAATTATTCTTTCTTAATTATTAATATGATTCCTCGGAATCAAGATTTCCCATTACATCCTCTGCAAGATTTGCAAAATCAGATTCGCTGACAGAAATGACTTGCTCGTAAGAATCTTTGTTCCAGATCTCGAACAACTCGCCGGCACTTGTAATCACAATTTCTTTGCTGAGATTAGCATACTGCGTCAAATCTTTGCTGATCTGCAGACGACCCACGTTATCCATCTCCACGGTTTTAACTCCTGCTGTAAACATCCTGATGAAATCTGCATTTTTTTTCACAAATCGATTCAGACCGTTTATTTTTGCCATCAGTTTTTCCCAAGGTTTCATCGGATAGACCTCAAGACACTTCTGAAACACCGAACGCTTTATCACAAATGGCTCATCTGCAAAATGTTCCATCTGCTTCGTAAGCGAAGCAGGCAGTTTGATGCGCCCTTTGTCATCTATTTTACACTCGTATGTTCCAATGAAGTTTTTCATTTGGAGCAAATTTATATAAAAATCTACCACATTTTACCACTTTCGCCCACTTTTATACTTAATGTTTATAACTTTTTGGTTTCAAAGCTTTCTTGGCTAATGATTTGATTTAAAATCGATTAAAATGAATTATTGCGAAAACCTTTATTATAAAGCCTTTGCAATGAATGATTTAAAAAATTCGGTTAGAAATGTTTCATTATTTAAAACGGTTCTAACTAAAATTTCAAATTGTCTATATTTGTTATATGAACTATTTAGAAGCACTTAACTGGCGATATTCTGTTAAAAAATTTGATGGAAAAAAGATTTCTTCTGAAAAACTGAACAATATCCTGGAAGCAGGACGATTGTCTGTCAGCTCATTAGGCTTACAACCTTATCATCTTTTGGTTGTAGGAAATGATAAAACGATTCAGAAATTGATTCCGGCCTTTTATAATCCTTCACAAATATCGACTTGCTCGCATTTGATTGCTTTGGTCACAAAAACTCATATTAATAAGGAATATGTCGATAATTATTTCAGTCATATTATTAATGAGCGTGGTGTGACTTTGGAACAATTGTCTGCTTTTAGAAATAACATCAATCTTTTCTTAGAAAATTATACCCAGAAAGAACTGGAAAGTTGGTCCGAAAAACAGAGCTATATTGTTCTTGGTTCATTGATAATGGCTTCTGCCGAAGAAGAAATCGACACTTGTCCAATGGAAGGCTTCAAAGCTGATATTTTAGAAGACGTTCTGAAAATCGATAAAGAACACGAAAAAATTGCTGTTGTTCTGGCGCTTGGCTACAGAGCGGAAGATGATATTTTTCAGAATTTCAAAAAAGTAAGAAAACCTGCGGATAAGTTCATCAAATTCTTTTAACTTTATTCTTTTGAATTTTCTCAGACATTGAGAATCATTAATTCTTATTTATGATAAAAACAGACGTTCTTGTAATTGGTTCCGGAATCTCGGGCTTATCTTATGCCATTAAAATTGCCGAACAATTACCTGAAACTAAAATTACCATCGTTACAAAATCCAACGAGGACGAAAGCAATACCAAATATGCACAAGGCGGATTGGCAGTCGTAACAGATTTTTCCAAAGATAATTTTCAAAAACACATAGACGATACTTTGCGTGCCGGAGATTACATCAATGACCCGGAGATTGTCAAAATCGTGGTAGAAGAAGCACCTTATCGATTCAATGAAATTGTTGAATGGGGCGCAAAATTTGATCAGGAAAAAGGAAAATATTCTCTAGGTCGTGAAGGCGGACATACCGAAAACAGGATTGTCCATCATAAAGACATTACAGGTTTTGAAATTGAAAGAGCGCTTCTTGAAACTATTAGAAACTCTCCAAATATCGAAATGCTCCCTCATCATTATGTTATTGATTTGATAACACAACACCACGTTCCAGGGAAAGAATTGGACAAAGGAAATATCAATGCTTACGGTGCTTATATTCTTGATGAGCAGAATAAAAAAATCAAAAAAATCACTTCGAAAATTACTTTAGTTGCAACAGGAGGAGCCGGACACGTTTACAAAAACACAACCAATCCAATCATTGCGACAGGAGACGGGATAGCCTTTGTTCACAGAGCGCAAGGGAAAGTTTCCAATATGCAATATTATCAGTTTCACCCAACGGCGATGTACTCTAAAAGAGATGGAATGCTATTTTTGATCTCAGAAGCTGTTCGTGGTGACGGCGCAAAACTCCGTACCAAAAACGGAAAACCATTTATGCAGAAATATGATGAGCGCGAAGAATTAGCTTCCCGTGACATCGTTGCAAGAGGAATCGATAATGAACTGAAAATCAGCGGAGACGACTATGTTGGTTTAGACTGTCGCGAAATGGACAGAGAAAAATTCATCAATCACTTTCCAAATATCTATCAAAAATGTCTGGATGAAGGAATTGACCCTTTCAAAGAATTGATTCCTGTGGTTCCGGCTTGTCATTACTTGATGGGCGGAATTGATACCGATAAATACGGACAATCTTCTATCAAAAATCTTTTCGCCGTTGGAGAATGTACCAACTCCGGACTTCACGGCGCGAATCGTTTAGCTTCGAATTCTTTATTAGAAGGTTTGGTCTTTGGTCACAATGCGGCGATGAAAACAGTTGAATTGCTGAAAGAAAATGATTTCAATTTCGATGATTTGAAAGCAGTTCCGGAATGGAACGAAGAAGGAATGAAAATGATGGACGAAATGGTTCTCGTAACTTATCTCAGAAAACAACTCCAGGAAATGATGAGCGATCTGGTCGCGATTGTAAGAAGCAACGCAAGATTAGAATTGGCAAAGAAAAAGCAGCGTGAAATCTATGAAGCCGTGACAGAGCTTTATAATTATTCCATACTTTCGCCACAGCTTTCGGAATTGAGGAATCTTGTGAATGTTTCTTACCTTATTATCAAGCATTCTCTCGAAATGAAAGAAAATAAAGGTGCATTTTACAATAAGGATTTGGCCACGAAACCGCTTTTGATCAATGAGTAATGACAGTGATTAAATATATTTTTCTGATTGGATTTCTTATCGTCATTTCTTGTAATTCTTCGAAACAAGAAACCGATAAAAATTCGCTGGAAACAGAAAACTTCATCAACAACAATCTCAACTCACATCCCGGCAAACCCTTTTTTACTTTTGATGCCGTTGATTATTATAAAAATGACATCGATGAGAACACGGCAATGAATCTTCTGAATTATCGACCAACATCATTAGATTCAATAAGATATAATTTAATCATCGACGAAACTTCAGAAAATATCAGTAATGAATACTTTATAAACAACCTTACAAAAGCAGACTTCAACAAGACAGAAATTAAGTCTGAAGATTTTCAGAAACTTGCTGCCCTATTTTCCGAACAGCACCAACGTGAGGAAATTTATTTTGCCTGTATTCCAATCTTTAGAGATATATTAGTATTCAAGAAAAATGAAAAGGTAATTGGCGTTGCAAAAATCTGTTTCGGTTGCAATCGAAATAAAATTATTGCAAGCAAAGCAAATACTTCCAATTTTGGACAAGGGAAAGATTACGAATTACTTTCATTGATTCTCAACAAATATAAAAATACCAATTAACGCAAAATGAAAAGACCAGCATACGCCAGCGACAAAGTTTTAAAAGAATTCATAAGAACTGCTTTGGAAGAAGACATTCAAAATGGTGATCATTCTACACTCTCTACGATTCCGAAGGATTTGGAACAGAAAGCTCAACTTATTGTAAAAGAGAATTGCATTCTGGCAGGAGTAGAATTAGCAGAAATTATTTTCAAGAACTTTGATAAAAATCTGAAAGTGGAGATTTTTATTAAAGATGGAGAATCCGCCAAGAAAGGTGATGTTGCATTTATCGTTTCTGGAAAAGCAAGGTCGATTCTTTCAACAGAAAGGTTGGTTCTTAACTGTATGCAACGTATGAGCGGCATTGCAACAATGACCCACGATTGGGATTCTAGATTAGTGGGAACAAAAACTAAACTTCTTGACACCAGAAAAACGACACCTAATTTCCGAGTTTGTGAAAAATGGGCAGTGGCAATAGGTGGCGGAACCAATCACAGATATGGACTTTATGATATGATAATGCTGAAAGACAATCATATCGACTATAATGGAAGTATTACCAATGCTGTGAAGATGGCGAAAGATTATGTCAAGAAAAATAAGTTAAAACTTAAAATTGAAGTGGAAACCCGTAATCTAGAAGAAGTTGAGGAAGCTGTGAAATCAGGGGCAGACAGAATTATGTTTGACAATATGGATGTCGAAACAATGACCAAAGCTGTAAAGATTGTCAATAAAAAATCAGAAACCGAAGCTTCTGGTGGAATTACACGCGAGGTGTTAAATTCGGTGGCGAAAACTGGTGTTGATTTTATCTCAGCGGGTGCAATTACTCATTCTTCAAGCAATATAGACCTGAGTCTCAAGGCATTAAAAATTTAACACTATATTAACAGAACATATTAATTTTTTTAAGACTTTTGCGACATAAATCTTAAAAAAATGAAAATGTTATCGAAAAAACCAGCATTAGTCTTTATGCTGACAATGAGTACGGCAAGTTTTTACTATGCTCAATCTACTCAAGATACACTGTCAAAAACAAACGACATAGAACAAGTCGTGATCGCAGGTGTTGCAGATCTTGCAAAAGATAGAAAGACACCTGTAGCTGTTTCTACTATCAAAGAGGCTCAAATCGTAGAAAGACTTGGTAACCAAGAATTTCCTGAAATTTTGAAATCAACACCCTCTATCTATGCTGTAAAAGGTGGTGGTGGTTTTGGAGATGCAACTATGAAAATCCGTGGCTTTGACACTAATAATACGGCAGTTATGGTTAATGGTGTTCCTATAAACGGAATGGAAGATGGTGCCGTATATTGGAGTAACTGGTTAGGTCTTTCGGACGTAACTTCTGCGATGCAGATACAGAGAGGTCTTGGTTCTTCAAAATTAGCAATTGCTTCCGTTGGAGGAACAGTCAATATCATAACAAGAGCTTCTGATAAAAAAAGAGAAGGCAATGTAACAGTAGGTGTTGGTAACGATGGTTATCTTAAAACTTTATTTTCTTATAATACTGGAAAATCTGCAAATGGCTGGTCTACTTCATTCTTAATGTCAAGAACTGCAGGAAATACTTATATCGACGCTTCTGAATTTGAAGCTTATAATTACTACTTTGCATTAGGTTATCAAAAAGGAAATCATGATTTCCAATTTACTTTAACTGGTGCACCACAATGGCATATGCAAAACTTCCAAAGTAGGATATCTGATTTTATTAAATATGGAAATGGCGTAGATGAACCCAACAGAAGATACAACCCTAACTGGGGTTATCTGAATGGTGAAGTAATGTCTCAGTCTATAAACTTCTACAGCAAACCCGTTGCATCTATCAACTGGGATTGGAAGTTGTCCGAAAGCTCAAAACTATCAACTGTAGCTTATGCCTCTTGGGGTAGAGGTGGCGGAAGCGGTGTAATTGGAAGCATCAATGGAAACAACATTAATAGCGCAAAATTAAAAGATGCTAATGGTAACATTAGATTTGATGACATCGTGGCTTGGAATCAAGGTGCTGTAATTCCTGCATTTACAAATTCTGCTGGAACTGCTGCTCCTGCAAATCCAACTCCAGGTACTGCAACCAGAACAAACGGTCTTGTAAGAAGAGCAAGTATCAATTCTCACGACTGGTACGGATTATTATCTAATTTCCAACATAAAATCAATGATAACTGGAATTTTTCTGCTGGAATTGATTTAAGATATTATTATGGTTATCACCCAGGTGTAATTACAGATTTCTGGGGGAATTCAAAGTATGTTGAGAAAGACAACATGAATGAGCTTCCTAATGGACACGATGTAACAATAGCTCAAAGTACATCTCCTTCTGCCAATCCTTTTGCCGCTGCAGTAAAAGACAAAAGCCAAATTGCTTACAGAAATTATGATGGAGAAGTTCTTTGGGGCGGGGTTTTTGGCCAGTTAGAATATTCTAATGAAAATTTATCTGCATTTATCCAAGGATCTGCTTCTGAGCAAGGTTATAAAAGAATTGACAATTGGTTAAAAAATGGAACCATCCAACAAGGTCAGGCTGTGAATCAAAAAACAGATACTAAATTTCTTTTCGGATTTAATACAAAAGCTGGTATCAACTATAATATCAATGAGCAACACAATGTATTTGCAAACGTAGGATATTATGAAAAACAGCCTTTATTTAATTCTGTTTACAACTCTCCTCTTGCCCCCGCTTCTGGAAACGACCCGTTAATTAATACTAATGATGGTAGAGCAACCGGTAATCAGCAGATTGTAAATCCATTATTAACAAATGAGAAAATTGCATCAGCAGAATTAGGTTACGGTTTCAGAAGTGGTATTTTCAATGCAAATGTAAACTTATACTACACTTCTTGGAAAGATAGATACAACAGATTTACAGGACTTGTTGTTCCTATTAATCCTAGTTTGCCAGCAACTGGAGCAAACCTTTACAATAGACCATTTGCAAACTTAACAGGTATTCATGAAATCCATATGGGGGTTGAATTCGAGGGTACGATAAAAGCTACAGATTATCTATCATTCAACACCATGATTTCTGTTGGAGACTGGAAATATAAAGGGAATGCAACCGGAAACCTTTATGATGAAAATGGAACACCTATTTCTTTGAATGGTAAAACTGATGTAATATTTGCATTAGATAAAGTTAAAGTTTCTGACGCTGCACAAACTACTGTAGCTTTAGGATTCACAGTAAAACCATTGAAAAACCTAAGTGTTTTCGGAAACTGGAACTATTATGATAATTATTATGGAGTAATCAATTTCAGTGATATTGCTATTACTAAAGCTGATGGTTCAATTAGTAATAATGGTAAAAAAGGAGCATTAGAATATCCTAGTTATAACTTGTTTGATGTAGGTTTATCTTATGGAATTAATCTTAATAATGGCCACAAAATTGTTTTGACAGGTAATGTTTATAACTTACTTGACACAACTTATATTTCTGATGGTAAAACATCTACCCACGTTAAAGATATTTCTGATTTTACACCAACCTCAACACAAACTGCACAACAACAATATGATGCTTACATCAATAACCCTTTGAACTTCTACAAAGGAATTGATACAAGTAATCAAGTTTACTTCGGTTTCGGAAGAACATGGGCAGCTTCTATCTCTTATAAATTCTAAATATTAGATTAATATTTAATTATACCCAAATCCCGGCTATCTGTCGGGATTTTTCTATCTTTGTCAATCAAAAATCTGAATATGGACTTTTTTAAAATTTTTCTTAGCGCTCACAAAGGTTTCGCATACTTAGAGCTAGCACTTGTAGCTGCATTTTTAGTATTCTTATTAATCACAATGTTTGGCTATAGCGGCAGAATTTCTAAAGCATTAAAAAAAGTGACTTTGTTTACAATGATCTTTTTTCACGTTCAATTTTTAGTCGGTGTATGTTTATTGTTCATTTTTTCACCAGGATTCAAAGCTGCTATAGATGCAGGGACATTGATGAAAGACCCTTACTCAAGATTTCAATACGTAGAACATCCTTTCTCTATGTTAATCGCAGCAGTATTAATGACAATCATCAATAAAAAATTCAAAACAACCGAAAAACTGACTATTCCTATTATGTCATTAGGGTTGGTTGCAATTGCATTATTCGTTTTTGCATTCCCTTGGGCAAGAGTTTTCGGATAAATATTTAACAATTTAATTAATCAAAAAACAATGAAAGTAGCTGTAGTAGGCGCAACCGGAATGGTTGGACAAGTTATGCTGAAAGTTTTGGAGGAGAGAAATCTTCCAATTACTGAACTGATTCCCGTAGCATCAGAGAGATCTGTTGGAAATAAGGTCAAATTCAAGGACAAGGAATTCACTATCGTTAGCATGAACGACGCTATTGCAGTCAAACCCGAGATCGCTATTTTTTCAGCAGGCGGTGGAACATCTTTGGAGTTTGCTCCAAAATTCGCTGAGGTTGGAACAGTAGTGATCGATAACTCATCGGCTTGGAGAATGGATCCGACTAAGAAATTGGTTGTTCCTGAGATCAATGCGAACGTTTTGACAAAAGAAGACAAAATCATTGCTAATCCCAATTGTTCTACAATCCAGTTGGTAATGGTTCTTCACCCGTTGAATCAGAAATATGATATCAAAAGGGTCATTGTTTCAACTTACCAATCTGTTACCGGAACCGGAAAAGCAGCTGTTGATCAACTAAATTCTGAAATCAAAGGCGAAAACCCTGAGAAAGTTTATCCTTATCAAATTTTCAAAAATGCATTGCCACATTGCGATGTTTTTGCGGATGATGATTATACTAAGGAAGAAATCAAATTGATGAAAGAGCCTAAGAAAATTATGGGCGATGATACTTTCAATTTGACGGCAACTGCAGTAAGAGTTCCTGTACAAGGAGGACATTCTGAAAGCGTAAACATCGAGTTTGAAAACGAAT
Source organism: Epilithonimonas zeae (assembly GCF_900141765.1). Classification (NCBI taxonomy): domain Bacteria; kingdom Pseudomonadati; phylum Bacteroidota; class Flavobacteriia; order Flavobacteriales; family Weeksellaceae; genus Epilithonimonas; species Epilithonimonas zeae. The sequence goes on from NZ_FSRK01000002.1 coordinate 195,540, forward strand.
TTGATTTGGAAGAAGTAAGAAAAATTCTTTCTGAAACACCAGGAGTCGTTCTTCAGGATAACGTTAAAAATAACGAATATCCAATGCCTTTATACTCTGAAGGAAAAGATGACGTTTTTGTCGGAAGAATCAGAAGAGATCTTTCGCAACCAAAAACGCTCAACCTCTGGATTGTAGCAGACAATCTCCGAAAGGGCGCTGCTACCAACGCAGTTCAGATTGCAGAGTACCTAGTAGCAAATAACTTAGTTTAAACTAACAAAATCTAAAGAATCTTCGAAATTTCGAAGATTCTTTTTTTAGCAATGAAAACAAATAAAAAAAACAATTCTAGTCTCGCTTTTCAAAAATGGATCGCTGTTGTTGGCATTATTCTATTCGTAGGGAAAATAGTTGCCTGGAAACTAACAAATTCTGACGCCGTATTCTCCGACGCTATGGAAAGCATCGTGAATGTCATCAGTGCTTTTTTGGGACTTTATTCTTTATACTTAGCTTCGAAACCGAGAGATGAGAATCATCCTTACGGACACGGAAAAGTGGAGTTTGTCACATCGGCTATAGAAGGCTCTCTGATCAGCATTGCCGGTTTAATGATTATTTATGAAGGAACCAACAGTTTGATATCCGGAAAGGTTCTTAGTAAATTGGATTTGGGAATTTGGATTATCGCTGCAACGGCTATTATTAATTACATTATTGGCTATATCTCGATTCAAAAAGGGAAAAGAGAGAATTCGATTGTTTTGATTTCTTCCGGGAAGCATCTTCAGTCTGATACAATTACAACTTTGGGTGTTGTAGTCAGTTTAGTATTAGTTTATTTCACAAAAATTGTTTGGATAGACTCTGTAGTTGCTTTGTTCTTTGGATTCTATATAATTGTAATCGGCTACAAAATCATTAGAAAATCTCTGAGTGGAATAATGGATGAAGCCGATCCAGAAATGTTGGAAAGATTGGCAAGCTTCCTCAATGAGAACAGAAAACCAGAATGGATAGATGTTCATAATATGAAAATCCAGCAATTTGGAAGCCGACTTCATATAGATGCACACATCACTTTACCTTGGTATTTTGAACTAAGAACTGCTCACGATGAGATGGAGGAAGTCATTAAATTAATCGCCAAAAACACCGACAGAAAAGTAGAATTCAATTTTCATATGGACGATTGCAAACCGACTTCCTGTGCTATTTGCCAAATTGAAAACTGTCCAGTTCGCCAACATGCTTTTACAAAAAAGATTGATTGGAATGGCGAGAATATTTCACAGCCGGATAAACATACTTTAGATAATCAACTCTGAATCATCTTTTTACGATAATAAAAAATCGGAACAAGCAAAACAAGTGTCAGTGGTTGAATCACAAATCTTCTCACATAAAATGAGAAAAGATAACCAAAGTCAAACTCATCATAAATGCAGAAGAGATAAATTGGGAATACGATTGCGAAAACCAAAAGAATCAAGATAAAAGCCTGCTTTGTCCATTCTTTATTTTGGAAAAGAAAATGGATAATTACCAACGAGAAAAAGGCGTTTAAACCAAATCTAAAAAGATAACTTATAATTAATTTCCCCCAAACAAAATCTGGAAAAATTTCATTTGGATTAGCTGTTTTGAAGAAACGCAAAAAAGGATCATAGAAAAGTTTATCTTCTAATCCGCGTATCCCGATTAATCCTAAAACGCCTGACAAAACTAAAACCCACTTTAGTATTTTAGGCAATTTTATGGATTGCAAAAGTGAAATGTGAACAATCATTTTTACAAAAATTTAAATTCTTTGATAGATTAATAGCATTATGAAATTCTCAATCCAAAGATTGAATAAGTCTAAATTCATTATTTACTTACGAGAGTAAATGAATGCTATAAAACGAAGTGTTGGATATTAGAATCAGTTCGATTCTGTAAAGCGCTGTGGAAAATCCCAGCTTGGATAATAAATTTATTTTTCATTGTTTCTCGTGTGTTAGACGACAAAATTACAAAAATAAATATTGTTAATCGCTAATAATCAACAATTAAAGTCAAAAAAATTAAAATTCTTTAATGATAATTAAGATTTATCTGTTTTTTTTAAAGCAAAAACCTGAATCCAGACTAACCAAAGAATAATTACACCGCCATAGATAATCGCAGGAAAAAGGTAATCGTGGCCAATTTTTTCGTACTGAGGGTATTTTAAGAAAATGATATTCAATAAAACAATTCTGGAAATATTAAGGATATGAAGTAAAATAATTCCTCCGAGGGCAAATAGAAATGTTTTAGCACCTTTATAAAAAGCAAAAACAAAAGCCGTAAATAAGATTGCGACCGAGAAAACATTACAACCTTCTACCATTCTGGTTGTGAACTTCCCGGATGTTTGAAACAAGACACTATGCAATTTCAAACTATCTACCAAAACAGTTGGGAAGCCTAATACATTTTGCAGAAAAGCGACTTGTTTCGCTACCCATCTTGTAAAAGGATCTACCACTTCGTTTTCATATGTGTTAAGATAGAATTGATAGAGCAATACCAGAACGATATAGATAACAACGAATCTTAACAGAATTTTCAGAACGGGTAAAAAATCTTTCATTTGTGGGTGTTTATTTTTTAAGGTCAATTGAAATCACACTTTATTTTTATAAAATTCTAAGTTTGTGATTTTAAAGCGTAAAATTACAATTTTTAGCGAATCAAAATCTATTATTAATTAACTTTGTTCTATGCAGGAACATCAGGATTTTTTCAAAGAATTTTTGGGTAAAAACCCGGATTCTTTTATTGCAATTCCACAAAGTGGCTCTTCCAGAATCAATTATATCGGGAGTTTTGAGGATAAGAAATATGTGATTACTTATAACGAGAATATTCGGGAGAATGAAGCGTTTTTCTATTTTTCCGAGTTATTTCAAAGTCTACAACTTAATACGCCGAAGGTTTTTAAAATCAATTCTGATAGAGATTTGTATGTTCAGGAGTTTCTGGGAAACAAAACGCTTTCGGAAGTTATTGCTGAGGAAGGAACTTCTGACCGAGTAAAAAAATTAGTCAAAAAAAGTCTGGAGAATTTGTTTAAACTGCAGTCCAAAACTTTGGGAAAAGTAGATTTCAAAAAAAGTTTTGAGTATGAAAGTTATGATGATTTACCAATTACGCACGATCTTTATTACTTCAAGAATTTTTTGATTGATGTTCTTGAAATTGAATATCACAAATCGACTTTGCTGAAGGAATTCAAAACTATTTCTGAGTTGATTCAGAAGTTGGAGCCAAAGACCTTGATGATTCGGGATTTCCAGTCCAGGAATATTTTGGTGGATGAGAATGATGAGGTTTTCTTTATCGATTATCAATCGGCAATGGAAGGTCCTGCAGCTTATGATGTGATATCTTTTCTTTATCAGGCTAAAGCTAATTTCCCTAATAATTTTAAAGAAGAAATGCTTGATTATTATGTATCATTCTGGGAAAAGGCTTCTGACAAAGAAGCTCTGAAAGAATCTTTTGATTGGATGAAAATGATGCGTTTTCTGCAGGTTTTAGGTGCTTATGGGTTCCGCGGGTTGATACAGAGAAAAAAACATTTTTTAGCAAGCTTACTTCAAGGAATTAATAACATTTATGAACTGAATCAAACGTGGAATGAGATTGCTCTACAGTTTCCGGAATTGTATTTTATCATTCTAAGATTAAAAAGCAAAGAAGTGCAATCTAAGATTGAGGAATTGATTATTGATTAAGGCTTAGCAGCTTCACTCTGACATTGATTGACAAATTTTGTTAAGACGACAAATGCCCTAGCCCCGATTGCAGTGGTTACCCCGCAACAAGCCTTGGGAAAAGTTTTGGCGTGAGGAGTATGAGCGGAAAGCGGGAAATAGCTCCTAAGTAAATTTTTTAGATTACTTCGCTTCGTTCGCAATGACAAATAAAAAACCTCAGAAGCAATTCTGAGGTTTTTTCTGAATATTTTCAGTCTCTCTAATTATTTAATACAGTTAATGCATTTTCTTTTACAACTCGCTTAGCGAATCTGAATTTTGGTCCCCAATAATTATCGTCTAGTGAAGAAACCATTACACCTTTGGATGTTGCGGCGTGAATAAACTTCACTTCGCCTTCTGGCGTTACATCTTCCACGATTCCTACGTGAGAGATTCTGCTGCCTCTGTGTGAGAAAAATACCAAATCTCCTTTCTGAAGTTCTGTTTTTTCTACAGAATCGCCTTCTTGAGATTGTTGAGCTGCTACTCTTGGAAGGTCCATCCCAGCTGCTGCGCCAAAAACTGACAATACGAATGCTGAACAGTCTATTCCGCTTCTGGAAGTTCCTCCGAATCTGTATGGTGTTCCGAGATAACTTTCAGCTTCGGATAAGATATTGTCAATCGTATTGCTGTGTCTGATTGCATTTTCTATCGCTGACCTTTTGATAACATCGTTTGTATTAGCAATAGATGCTAAAACTTGTTGTCCTTTGTTGTTTGATTTGTTGGTTACGGGTTTTACGTTTACATCCAACGATGCAAATTTGGCATCAGTTTTGTATGTTTGATTGTTAGAAACCACATAGTTAGAAACACAAGACTGAAGTGTAAAAAACGTGGTCACAAATAAGATATAAACTAGAACTCTTTTCTTCATATATATTTAATTATTTGTGTTAAACTTTAGGTTGGTATTTTGTGATTGCATAGCAAAAATAGCCATTACCGTTTAAAGGGTCTTCCAATTCAAACTGAGAGACTTTTAGTTTAACATATTTTAACAGTCTTTTTAAGAATGTTAAAAAAAAATGAACCGCAAAGCCTTTATTTGGGCATTGCGGTTTTATTTTTAGTTAAGATTCTTTAACTTTTTTGTAGATATTTATCTAGTGAAGAGTAATTCTCTATATTTTGTCATTGGCCAAAGCTCATCGTCAACCATCATTTCCAGAGCGTCAGAAGCCTCTCTAATGTTATCAAACAAAGGGATAACTTTGGTGCAATATTCTTCTGCTTGCTTTTGACTTCCTGACGTATTTTTAGCTTTTTCTTTAGCAGCTAATAAATTGTCAACACCAACTTTGATTTGAGAAACATTTCCGGAAATATCAGAAATCAATGCCAATTGTTCTTTTGCCAAAGTCTTGAATTCTTTGTCTCCGAAGATTTCTTTCAATCCTTTAACGTTCTCGATCAATCTGTTTTGATAATTAAGCGCTGCAGGAATGATGTGGTTTCTTGCAATATCAGCCAAAACTCTAGCTTCGATATCAATTACTGTTGAGTATTTTTCTAACTTGATTTCGTTTCTAGCTTCGAATTCTCTGTGGGAATAGATTCCTAATTCCTCGTAAAGCTCAACGAATTTTTGGTCTAATTCCATTTTAAGAGCTTCCGGAGTTGTCTTCAAATTGTTAAGACCTCTTTTCTTAGCTTCTTTGGCCCAATCGTCAGAATAACCGTCACCTTCGAACATAATGCTTTTGGATTGCTTGATGTATTCTCTCAAAACATTGAAAATTGCTTCGTCTTTTTTAAGACCAGTTTCAATCAAAGCATCAACCTCAGTTTTGAAAGTTTTTAATTGTTTAGCCGCAATTACGTTCATTACAGTCATTACTTCCGCACAGTTTGCAGAAGAGCCCACCGCTCTGATTTCGAATTTGTTTCCGGTAAAGGCAAAAGGCGAAGTTCTGTTTCTATCGGTATTATCTAAAAGAATTTCAGGAATTTTTCCAACAACATTCAGTTTCAACTCCGTTTTTTCTTCAGGAGATAATTTTCCGTCTGTTACTTTTTCCAATTCTTCCAAAACGCCGAACAATTGACTTCCTATGAATGCTGAAATGATTGCAGGTGGCGCTTCATTAGCTCCCAATCTGTGGTCGTTGCTCGCAGATGCAATACTTGCTCTCAACAAATCCGCATAATCGTGAACCGCTTTCAAAGTATTAACAAAAAAAGTCAGGAACTGAAGGTTTTTCTTTGGATTTTTACCCGGACTCAAAAGGTTTTCGCCTGTATCTGTTCCCAAAGACCAATTGTTATGTTTTCCACTTCCGTTAACACCAGCAAATGGTTTTTCGTGAAATAAAATATGGAAGTGATGCTTGTGTGCAATCCTTGCCATAATATCCATTAATAATGAATTGTGGTCAACTGCAACATTTGCTTCTTCGAACATTGGTGCCAATTCGAATTGGTTAGGCGCAACCTCATTGTGACGCGTTGTTACAGGAATTCCTAACTTCATACATTCGATTTCCAACTCCTTCATATAATTCATCACTCTTGTAGGAATCGAACCAAAATAATGGTCATCCAACTGTTGTCCTTTTGCAGGAGAATGTCCTAGTAAAGTTTTTCCTGTTAAAACCAAATCTGGTCTTGATTGATACAAAGCTGTATCTACCAAGAAATATTCTTGTTCCCAGCCCAAAGTTGGAGAAACTTTTGTTACATTTTTATCGAAGTAAGACTTGCAGACATCCGTTGCTGCTTCATCAACCGCATTCAAAGCTCTTAATAATGGTGCTTTATAATCTAAAGTTTCGCCTGTGTAAGAAATGAAAATCGAAGGAATACAAAGTGTAGTTCCCATAATGAAAGCCGGAGAAGTTGGATCCCAAGCAGTATAACCTCTAGCTTCAAACGTATTTCTGATTCCACCATTTGGGAAAGAAGAAGCATCTGGCTCTTGCTGAATCAATAACGCTCCGCTAAATCTCTCGATTGCTCTACCGCCTTCGATTGGTGTGAAGAAAGAATCGTGTTTCTCAGCAGTTGCGCCTGTTAATGGTTGGAACCAGTGTGTGTAGTGTGTTGCGCCTTTGGACATTGCCCAATCTTTCATCGCAACAGCCACTTGGTCTGCAATGTGTCTCTGGATTTTTGTTCCTTTTTTAATAGCATCTAAAATAGATTGGAATGCTTCTTTCGTCAGATATTCTCTCATTGTTTCTTCAGAGAATACGTTTTGACAAAACAATTCTGAAAGTTTGGAAGGTATAGAAACCGCATTATCCTGTCTGTAATTTCTGAAAGGAAGCTCGGCTAAGGCTTTAAATCTTAATGTTGACATAAAAGTGTGTTATTTTTAACAAGGCAAATTTACAAAAAATATAAATTCAAATTAATTTACCCCTGAAAATTTATAGTCATTTTAAATAAAACAAATTTAAAACTTAAAACAACCCCTAAATTTCAAGACAAATCAATTAACGTAAACAAAAACTTTTATTTAATATTTGTTATCAAATTATGAATGAAATTTATTTTTAGAATATTGATGAGAAAGTTTAACTTTAAAAACTATTATAAATTAATCAACCAAGAAGCACATAAAAGCAACAATCATTTGAAATTCAACTAATTAACCAAAATATTTTGATTTAAATAAAATTTCATATCTTTGCAGACTTTTACAAAAATTTTAATATATGGCAAATTCAAGAGCAAGAGAAACCACAGAAGCTATCGAAAGATTATATGTCTCTATGAGACACTTATTCTATAGAGGATTTTTCAAACCATCTGGAGTGTCGGGCGAATCATTAAGAAAATTATTAATGGTCATCAATCCCGAAATCTACGGAAGCATGAGCATCCCTAACAAGATAGAACTGGACGGTTTGCTTTATGTTCTTGACCGTCTCCCGGAAGGCATCGAGGAGTGTTCTTTTATCCATTTGACTTCTGACGAAGGTTTTGACAAAGGAAGTTTCGAGCCAATCGTTCCTAAGAAAAGACGTAGAAACTGCTACAGAATAGATGAACACCAAATGAACATCGAGGTTCTTTTGGGACGTTCTGAGATTTATGATATCCTGACTCACTTAACATTCCTTTATTTGGAAGCTGATAAAATTAAAAATATCGGTTTCGATTTGGATAACGAAGGTCGCCCAAAACGCATCTGGAAAATCATTGAAGAGGTTGCAAAAGGCGAGAAAAAATACAGCAGAAAAGAAAAAGAAGTGGCATTGATTCATCTTTCTTCTTTCTTAGGAAGAACTTTTGATGAAACTCTGAATGCTTATAACAACTTCGGAGACGACAAAAATCCGGACCGTTTGTTCAAAATCATTTATTGGTTAGGGCAGATCAGCCTTGATGATTGGAGAGAAACAAGGGAAAGAGAAATCCATTTTTCAGCGATTCTGCAGGAACGTGTAGGTCATCACCTTTTCGGGGAAAGATGGGCGAACAAAATCAAGAATATCCTTGTAGAAAACAATCTTCATATGCGTCCGCTTCACATCATCAGTGCCAATATGCACTCTGTGAAAAATATGCTTTTCGCCAATGAGGCTCTTAACAAAAAAGCCACAAAAGAAGTAGATTATAAATTATTTGCTGACATCAGTAATAAGAAAGACCTTCAGGAAAAAATCCTTGACCACGCATTGAAAGAAGGAATGATTTATATTGATGACAATAGCGGAAGTAATATCGATGTCCAAATCATCGACCTTTCTAAAACTGAACTAAAGAATTCGGTTTTCGCTAATCAAAAATACAAAGGCGACGATGTGATTTTGGTTTTCGATTATGCTTTCGGTGAACAAGCTTATGAAGTAATGGACGAATTGTTAAGGCCTTACGAAGTGAACGGCGAAGTTTATATGATGAAAGTTAAATCCGTCTCTATAATGGGGAAAGCAGGAATCTTGACCGGTGGAAAAGGCGATATTATGATTCCAACGTCTCACATTTTTGAAGGAACTGCCGATAATTATACTTTCGAAAACGCTTTGAAATTGGAAGATTTTGTAGATGATGAGGTTAAAGCTTTTGAAGGACCAATGATTACTGTTCTTGGAACATCGCTTCAAAACAAAGATATCTTATCCTATTTTATGACAACTTCTTGGAAAGCCATCGGACTGGAAATGGAAGGTGCGCATTACCAAAAAGCGATTCAAGTAGCGAGCAAAATTCGTCATCACATTTCTCCGGATTTGTTTGTGATGTATGCTTATTACGCTTCTGATAATCCATTAGAAACAGGAAGTACATTATCTTCCGGCGGACTTGGACTCACAGGTGTAAAACCAACTTATATGATTACGCATAAAATCATCGAGAAAATTCTTGATAAGAAATAAAAATAGAAAGCCTCCAAAATTTGGAGGCTTTTTTATGAATAAAACTATCTCGCTTATTTTGCAGATACAGCAAATTTTTAGTTTTAATGATTTGCTAAATCTACCAAACTTTTGAGAGCATCAATTATAATTACATTTAAATAAAATTAGCAATCGTATAAATCAGCAAACCAACCAATCCACCAACGATGGTTCCATTGATTCGGATGAATTGCAAATCTTTCCCGACTTCCAGTTCCAATTTTCGGCTGAGTTCTTTACCTTCCCAATTGCCAACCGTTGTACTAATGAGTTCACCAAAATTCTGTGTGTTTTTCAGAATATATTTATAGGCAGTCAATCTAACCCAATTATCAATTCGACTTTGGAATTGCTCATCATTTTGAAGGTTAGAAACAAATTCATCAATGTTTTTTTTGACATAAGATTTTAGTTTAGAATCTTCATCTGATAGTTCTTTTATCAAAGAAGATTTCAGAGATTGCCAAATATCAGAGGAATATTGTTTGATTTTATTACTTTGCAGAAAATCAGATTTTATAGAATCAAATTCTGTTTCCCATTTTGGTTCTTCTTTTAGTTCTTGTGAAAAATCCAGAATTTTATTCGTGATTTCAGCTCGTAATGGATGATTAAGATTTTCTTCAACTTCCAGAAAATAATCGCTTAAACCTTTGGTGATTTTTTCTGCAATTTTATTATCTACCGATTTTGGAATCAAAAAGAAACTCTCCTTTCCTACTCTTTCGGAAACCATTTGCTGATTATCCAGAATATAATTTTTGATTTGAGAACTTAGATTGGTAATGATTTTCTGATGGTCATTTTTATTGAGAAGATATTCGATTCCGTTTCCAACAACTGAGTTTAATTTGAGTGAATCCGTCATTTCCTCAGCTTTATTTGAAATAAATTTCACAACAGATTCATCATCTAACTTATTCAGAATATCTTTAAGAATCGATGACAACTCATTAATCAAAACATTCTGATTATTATCCTTAGACAGCCAATCCCCTACATAAACCGAAACTTTTAGTTTCTGAATATAAGGACGAATATTCTGAGGTGATAGAAAATTATCAACCACAAAATTTCCTAGATTATCTCCGATTTTTTCTTTAGAATTCTCAATCAAATTGGTATGCGGAATTTTAAGTCCTAAAGGATAATTGAACAAAGCCGTCACCGCAAACCAATCCGCCAAAGCACCAACCATCGCCGCTTCCGAGAACGCACGGATGTATCCAATCCAATGCGAATGATTTTCTTTTTGCAAAATCGTCATTGTTATGAAAGTAACCGCCATCAGAATAAATAATCCTGTCGCAAGATTTTTGTAGCGCTTGAGTTGTTGTTTTTTCAATTCATCATTCATAAATCTGGAAAATCGAAAATCATTCCAAACAAAATTAATCAAAATTTGATGGAATACTCTTGAAAATCATATCAATAAATCTATACTAAAATGTTTATTTTTTTAGTTTTGTGTTTAGAAAACAATTCTATGAAAAAACTCTCTGTACTGATGGTAATATTCTTATCATCATTCTTCTATTCGCAGACTCAAGATCTTTATGCATTAGCAAAAGGAGAACATTTGGGATTCAACGCTATCTTTGACCAAAAGGACAATCTTTTCGGTTACATTTCCATCTATTCTTATGGAAAAAGCAGTGATAAAACCAAAAAATTCGAATATGTAATCCTTGATAAAAATCTGAATCCAATCGCGAACAAAGAGTTTGAAGGTGATATCACAGCAGGCGATTATTACGGCTATATGGATTTTCGAGGAGAAATTATCCTCCGCCCTTCCAGAATAGACCGAGAATTCGTTACCAACAAAACGGTTTTCACGCCATCTTCAATGGTCATTGACCTGAAAGACAATTCGGTGAAAAAGAAAATCTATTATGATTATGACAATGGAACATTCAAGGAAATCACCGAACAAAAAGCGTGGAAAAGTGCCAGAAAAGAAAACCGTGAAGAGAAAAAGGAAAAAGGTTACAATTACATCTCTTATGTCGTAGAAATCAAAGAAGGTGGATATATTGCTGTAGAATATAATGATTATGGGAAATATGTGAATAACAACAGTCTCATCAAATTTGATGAAAATAAAAAGGAATTATGGCGATACAAGTACAATACTTCTGGTGACAAAAAAATAAATGAGGAGATTTCTTTAATCGATAAGGATGAAAAGCATCTCTTTTTCCTAGTCAAAAAAACGATAGACAAAAACAAGCAATATTCTCTTTTGGTACTTGACATCAAAACCGGAGAACAAAAAAGTTTTGAAAAAATAGAAGTCTTGAACAATGAAACTCTGGATTATATCACGAGTTTGTACTCCTACACTTTCGGGAATATTGATAACGACAAAATTTTCGATGATAAGATTGTAATGCTCGGCAACCACATTACCAATGACCTCCGAAAAATCGGCTACACCAGACTTTTGGTGGATAAAAATACATTTGAGGTCAACGTAAAAGACCTTGACCACCTTGACCTTGTAAGTTATATTCCTAAGATCAAAGAAAGTGGACTGGTAGAATCTGGTTATTACTTACATCCTCGTGATGCCTATTTTCTGAAAGACGGAAGCGTTGGCTTAATCTTGGAAAAGTATAAACCAGAAGGACAATACAGCGCACCAAAAACCACAGATTTGGTTTACGTTTTTACGGATAAAGATTTTAAAACAAAAGGCGTAAAGATTTTTGAAAAGGAAAAATCAAAATGGTCTAACTCAGATTATCTTTTTTCTCAATATCTGAACGATGGAAAAGATGTGGTCTTCTTCTACCGAGATTATGTAAAAGATAGCGAAACAAAGGAGAAAAACTGGAATCTGTACATCAATACATTAATAGACGGAAACTTCAAACAGGAAGTTGTACCAATCTCTGCCAAAGACGATTATATGGTTTATCCATATGTTGGAAAAGAAGGCTATATCTTGTTGAGAGAATATAATCAAAAGGAAAAATACAATAAGATCCGTTTGGAACGTCTCAATTATTAAGACAAAAGTCTCTGAGTTTTCAGAGACTTTTTTTATTATAAAATTCGGTAATGTATTTGATATCATCCAGACTTAAATTCCACATAAAATTGAGAAACTGCTGGTAACTTTCGCTCTGATTTTTTGGATCAACTCTGTCCAGATAACGATTGAGTTTATAATTCTTCCGAGCTTCATATATTTTTTCAAAATTCTTTCCCAACCAATATTTGTAGTAATCTATATCCGGATCTTCTTTTTGAAGAAATTGCAAAGCAGAATAAATTCCAACGCCATAATCTTCTGATTGATAAAAATTAGGAAGGACTTCCATTTTCGCTATTTTCTGCAGGTCAATAAAATCAGGTTTCGGTTCTTCTTTTGAAACCAAATCCTGCAAAGGGAAATGCTTGTCTAGATATTGTATCCTCGCCTCTATCTCAGGATGCGAAGCCACAGAATCTTTATCTATCTTCTCTTTGTAATGAGAATAATCGTAGCCGGAAAAATCTTCCTTTTTCATCCATTGTTCCTTGAAAGGATGATTCGGAAGGTCAAAAAACTGTTTATAAGTTTCAGCCTTGACTATTTTTGGAGAAATCGTATCGTATTTTTTCAAATTCAACAAAGCTTTCCTGAAATCTGGCTTGGAAAAATTCGATTTCTGATAATAGATATAACCAAGAGAATCTGCTTCATTTTCCTGTTTCCTTTTCTGTGCACTGAATTTGTACAATTGTCTTTTGTAAAACTGATGCGCTTTCTCACCCTTGTTATTTTGAACTAATGTCAAAGTTTTAGCTTCAGCTTTTCCATCTTTTCCCAACTGAATATTTTCTAATTGAATCTTGATGGAATGGTCCAAAAAAAGATGTCCCAACTCGTGGCAAATCACCGATGCCAATTGTCCCTCATTATCCACCCAATTGAAAAGGCCCATATTCACAACCAAAGTTCCGTCTCCCATACAATAGGCATTTGGGCTGTTATCTTTTTCTACCAGAACTTTCAAGTTTGGAAAATCTAAAGAATTGCTTTTAAGAATCTGTTCAACCATTTGATTCACATAATGGTTAAACCCTGTATTGAACACAAAATTCTTATTTTTCACTTCATCCTGAAAATCCTTTTGAAATCTTGATAGAGCAGCAGAAATCTCTCTTCCGGTTTTTCCTTCGTATTTGTCCTTTTGTTTCTTATTATAAGTTTCAGAATCTTTGATATAAGTTGTCAAAAAACTTTTCCGCTGTAGATAATCTGCTGTATCAATCGGTTTGTAGTTGTTTTGAGCATTAGAAAAAGAAAATATACTCAACATCAAAACCAATAAAAATCTATTCATCAATAATATTTTTAACAAAAATAATGTTTTCAGATGACGATGATTACATATTCTATATTTTTGTAGCAAAAGCTTTCTATGAAAAAAATTATCAATGTTGTTCTGGTAATCATTGCTTCTGTTATTGTCCTCATTTACATTACGGGATACAATTATCTTTTCCGGGGGATACAATTAACATATCTGCGAGGTAAAAACGGACCAACCATTGATGATGGAAAAGATTTCCCTTCAAAAACAATTTCCAGAGGAAATCCAAAACCTTGGCCTATTGATATCAGTTATAACAAACAACCTTTATCTCCAGCTTTGGAAAAACATTTAGCGGATACAAAGTCTGTTTCCTTTTTAGTAATTCAGCACGGAAAACTTTTGCAAGAACATTATTGGGATGGCTATAACAAAAATACACTCAGTAATTCTTTTTCTATGGCCAATGCAATTACTGTTTTATTAATGGGAAAAGCTATAGATGATGGTAGGATAGAAAGAATTAATCAGCCTTTTTCAGATTTTTATAAAGAATTTTCAAATGATAAGTTTGGAAAAAATTTGACTTTAGAAAATCTCGCCTCAATGCAAGCCGGACTCGATTGGGAAAACGATTATAAGAATCCTTTTTCCAAAAATGCAGCTACTTATTATGGCTTTTCCATTTCGGATGTTGTTTTCAAAACTAAGTTTAAACATAACCCGGGTGAAAAGTTTGAATATCAATCTGCCGCACCACAACTATTAGGTTTTGCGGTAGGCAGAGCCATTCAGATGCCATTATCGATGTATGCTTCAGCCAAGCTTTGGAAACCTCTCGGGATGGAACACAATGCAGAATGGTCGGTTGATGGTCTTGGTATAGAAAAATCGTTTTGCTGCGTCCATTCTACCGCCAGAGATTTTGCTAAAATTGGATCGTTACTTTTAAACAGGGGAAAGTTCGAAGACATTCCTTGGGTTAATGAAAATTTTGTTGATAAAATGACAACACCTGCAGAAGATACCAATGGTGTTTACGGAATGGGAATCTGGATTAATAACGATTCCAAAATTCATCATTATTATATGCACGGAATACACGGTCAATACGTCATTATGATTCCGGAATATGATATGATTATCGTAAGATTAGGCAACGAACAGGCGCCAGAAAAAGATTCTAAAAATAGACCAAAAGAAGTAGAATTTTACATCAACGAAGCTTTAAAATTTGCAACAAAAAACTAATCCGCGTCGTAATCCAACAAAGCAAAAACGCTTAACAACGTACTGTTTTTCAGTTTCTGTTCAGCTTCTTTCATATATTGTGTATCGTTGTTTGCAGGAACATAGATTTCGTAAAAGTTCTTGTTTCTAATTACAAACAAAGTTGAACCAATAATCATCGTCAGGATATCCTCAGATTTTGGTGCATTGTGAAAAACACCGGAAACTATTCCTCTTTTGATAATCTCGTCCAATCTGCCAACACAAGTCTGGTAAAACTCCAAAAGATCATCTTTCACATTGTCCAGAGAACGCATCTCCTGAGTTACAAAACCGTGAAAATAACTGTATTTGAATAACAAAGAAATCACATAATTCACGATTTCCTTCATCTGCATCTCCGGTTTTCCTTCTTTTATAGTCTGCGCAAACTCAGAAAAACTTTCCTTTGTCCTTTGCACACGATACTGATAAAGATAAGACATCATCTTTTCTTTGGAACCAAAATAGTAAGAAATCATTGCAACATTGATTCCCGCTTTGGTACAAATATCCCGTACAGACGTGCCTTCAAAACCTTTTTTAGCAATCAGTTCCTCTGCAACATCCAGAATTTTTGTTTGTTTATCAGTAAATTTTTTCCTCATTCTTTATGAAAGATTTAATGTAAAATTAAACTAATTTTCATCAAAAACAATAGATATCGATTACAGAATTTAACAAATTTTAACTTTTTATGATTCGCATAATAATTTGGGCAGCTTTATCCGTCCTCCATTCCCGCTGTTTTGCAAATTGCCAGCACTTTTCCCAGTCCAAATTTGCAAAACGAGCTCCATTCAGGCCGGGCTGCGTGCAATTCATCGTTCAGTAAAAATATTTAATTTCATATCTTTGACTATGGATTTTTTGGATTTTCATCATCATAAACAAAATAAAACCGGGATTTATAACCTGAATCTTAGTGAGGTGATTCCACAAGGTAATTTCTCGGCTGGTTTACATCCAAAAGATATTTCAGAAAACTGGAAATCAGATTTCGACAAAATCAAAGAAATTTCTTTATCAAAAAACTGTCTTGCCATCGGCGAATGTGGTTTGGATGGATTAATTAACATCGATGAAAATCTTCAAAACGAAATATTTCAAAATCATATTTCTTGGGCAGAAGAGATCAAGAAACCAATTATCATCCATTGTGTCCGTAGATTTTCGCAAATTTTACATTATAAAAAAGCTAAAGTTCCTTTGGTAATTCACGGTTTCAATAAGAAAGAAAATATTGGAAAAGAACTTCTGGAGGCAGGGTTTTATCTCAGTTTTGGAAAAGCAGGGTTAGATAACTTATCTTTGCAAAAATTGATTAAAGATTTTCCCGTCCAAAAGATGTTTTTGGAGACCGATGATGCAGATTTTGACATTGCAGAATTGTATGAAAAAGTTTCAGAAATCAAATCCATTTCTTTGGAAAACCTGAAAACCCAAATATGGGAGAATCTTGAAAATGTTGTTAATTATGGATAAATTTTGGTTAGAACGCACCGAATTACTGATAAAAGATGAGGGAATTGAAAAACTGCAAAATGCTAAAGTTTTAGTGGTTGGATTAGGCGGTGTAGGTTCTTTTGCAGCAGAATTTTTGGCAAGAGCAGGAATCGGAAAAATGATTATTGCTGATGGCGATGTTGTTGACATAACCAATATTAACAGACAACTTCCTGCACTTCATTCAACTGTTGGTCAACATAAAGTAGAGTTGGTTGGAAACCGCTTAATGGACATCAATCCCAATCTGGAGCTTACAAAAATCAATGAGTTTTTGGAGCCGGAAAGAATGGAAGAATTAATCAAATCAGAAAAATTCGATTACGTTTTGGACTGCATCGATTCTTTGACCCCGAAATTGGCATTAATGATCACTTGCCGCAGAAACAAGGTCAAATTAGTTTCATCTATGGGAGCTGGAGGAAAAACCGATCCAAGCAAAGTAATGGTTCGTGACCTGCATAAAACAAGAGATTGTCTATTGGCAAGACAAGTGAGAAAACGTTTGAAAAAAGAGAAAATCAACAAAGGTTTCCGCTGTGTTTTCTCGACAGAAGTGCAAGATGAAAACAGCCTGAAGATGACAGATGGAAGTAACTTTAAGAGATCTTTCTACGGAACAATCAGTTTTATTCCTGCACTTTTCGGATTATATGCCGCTGCTGAAGTTATCAATCATTTAACCGGAAGACAATAGATTTTGGACAAAAAAAGCTACCCTTCTCACGAAAAACTGAAAAAAAAGTACGAGATAGATTTGCTTTTTGCTAAAGGGAAGTGGCTTTCTGTAGATAATATTAGAATTATCCATTTGAAATCTTCGGATAAACTTTTGATAGACAATCATAAAATTGGCGTTTCTGTTTCAAAGAAATTTTTCAAAAGAGCCGTGGACAGAAATCGCATAAAACGTTTGTTAAGAGAATCTTACCGCCTCAACAAATCTATTTACATCAATGCTTTTGGAGACCAATCTATTGCAATGCTTTTTTGGGCTTCTAAGGAATTGCCCGAAAGCTTTTCTGTAGTTGAAAACCAGTTTTTAGCTCTTTGCAAAAAAAGAACTGGATAAACATCTCTATTTAATTTGTAATTTTATTCTCAAAGAAATTACAAATGGAACATATTTTACCTTACCTTCTGAGTGCTTTCATAGGAATTGGATTAGCTGCGGCTTCTGGCTTTAGAGTCTTTCTACCTCTCTTTGCGGTTAGTCTTTCATCTTATCTTGGATGGATTCCTATGAGTGACAATTTCGAATGGCTTTCTGGATTACCAACCCTCATCACAACCGGAGTTGCAACAATTATTGAGATTCTGGCTTATTATATTCCTGTTGTTGATAATTTTCTGGATACGCTTTCTATTCCGTTGGCAACTATTGCGGGGTCAGTTCTTTTTGCCAGCCAGTTTATGGAATTAGGAACATTTCCTCAATGGGCTTTAGCTCTAATTGCTGGAGGCGGAACTGCTGCTACTATTGCTTCAGGATTTGCCGGAACACGAGCAGCATCTACAGCTACGACTGCAGGGATAGGCAATAATGTAGTTGCAACTACTGAAACTGCAGGAGCAGGATTAATGTCTTTACTTTCTATATTTCTTCCCGTTATTGCTTTTATAATTGCAATCGTTCTGATTATTCTTGTCTTATTTTTTGGACGGAAGCTTTGGAGGAAGATGAAGACGCAGAATTCTGGGATATTTTAAAAATAAAAAAAGACCGCAATTACTTGCAGTCTTTTTTTTTTATAAATAAATATTTTATTATTCTATTTTGATATTATCAATATTAATATCATATACTCCGGCAGAACCAGTTTTGATCGCAAAGATGTCTTTTCCCGCAGCCAGATTAATCAATGGTGCACCAGCTAAATTAATCTCTACTAACATCCATTCTCCTTTTGTATCAATTGCACCTCTGTAGTCATTAGCGTCAGAAACATTAATGATGGTGCTTTTCGTAAAGTTCAACAAATTATATGTATAGTATGCTGGTGATCCAGAAGTTCTGTATACATTAAATGAAAGTGATTTTCCAGTAGATGTTCCTTTAATATAAAAAGTAATTCTTTTTGGACTAGCTGGCAATCCTGCCGGAGCAAGTGCTGTAAACAAATAATCATTACCAGCTGCTGTTCCTTTAATTTGTAAAGAATTGCTTCCGTTCAATCCAAGACCTACACCTTGTGCCAATGGTTGCTTTATCCCAAAACTATTAACACTATTTAAGAAGGTAGCCCAGTTTTCAAAGTCTGAACCAGCAAAAAGATTAACAGCAGATGAAGATGGCTCTTCTGGTGCATTTGGATCTCCTGACGCAAATCTATCCTTAACAAAATTTACATCATTAGTATTTCTAATTAACATTTGGTAGTTAGAATTATATCTGCTTACTACAAAAGTTAAGTCTCCACTTTTAGTTGGAACTAATGTAGCACCAAATGTCGAGAAACCAGAATTTCTAAGGACTGTTGTATTACCATTTTTACCTTCAATATCTCTATCTGTATCCTGACCAACACCTGCAGTATAATTTATATAAGTTAGAGGTTTTGTTGGGTCTTCCAACTTGAATTGTACATCAGCAACCTGAACCAATGTATTGAGATATTTTTCTTGTTTTGCTGCATTTAAATTAGCCAGTTTTGTTGGCACCAAAGTAGCAATATCCATTCTATTATTTCCGTTACAAACACCTGCAAGGTATCTTGTCAAGAGAATGCTTGGGATTCTTCCAATAGCATAGGTTGGATCAATGGATCCTATTTTTCTTGTTCCTCTATCCCATCCTAAAACAAGACCATTAGCTTTGATACGGATATGCGCTCCTACAGGAAAATCCGCATAATTAGAAGCTTTATCAACTTCCAACGACAAACCTACAGTTGGGTTTTCCGCCTTATCTTGGAAAGAAATTGTTTTGTAAAAATTACCACTTTCATCAGAAGACACTATATAAGCATCAAAAATTACAGGAGCTCCATCTGTAGGAACCTTATAGGTACCTGATGTTGGTGCTAAAGCAGCAAAATTAGCCATTGTAGTAGTCGGCTCATCAAATCTATTATTGCAAAGAATCTCTGGCGCATTCCAGTCATCATCTTTAACACACGAAGTAAAGGTCATCGCAACTATTGCAGAAAAGACCAATGTTTTGATTGTTGTATATGTTTTCATTATTATAATTTTAAAATCTAACTTGTAAATTAACGAAATAAGAACGCCCTTGTGTATACCAATATTTAGGAGCGAATAATTGCTGGCTTCTGTTGAAATCTTCCTGGAAACCATCAAATTTAACATTTCTTGTTTGTTCAAATCCTCCAGTAATATACTTTGTATTATCAAAGATATTATTAACAGATGCAGAGATTAACAAATAATATTTACCAAACATCCAAGATTTACCTGCGTTAGCATTGATAAAATAAGCAGCAGGTAATTTGTTTGGTGCTAGTAATCTTCTAAGTTCTTCTGGGGTAGCATTTTCATACGGCGTCCCTGAGTTACTATTTTGCACAAAACTTTGAGATCTCAATAGTGCAGATGGATCCAAATAGTTATTATCTAAATAATTCCAGTTAGCACCAACCCACCAGTATTTTGGAGAGTTATATCTAAAACCAGCAGAGAAAGCCATTTGCGGCGTTCCACCTTGTTTGTAGTTTTTAAGATCAGATTTACCAAACTGCACAAAAGATTGTCCATTTCCGAAAACTCCAATTGCATCAGAAGCAAAATAAACATCTGGATTGTTACGGTAAGTATATTCACCATAACTAGCTACACCTTGTAGTGATAATGTAGGTAATACCTTGAAGTCAACTCCAAGTTCTGCACCCATATTTCTTTTTTCTACATTAGACATTACCTGAGTTACAAAAGCACTCTGAATGTACTGTCCTCCTGTGTTAGTATCTGTAGCTCCACCACTCGCGGAATTATCAATTTGGATACCATCTGCAAAGAATCTCTGCACACTTGTTTCATTCTGAGTATCAATTAAAAACACTGATGCTCTTATTTTGAACAATGGAGAATTAATCACATAACTCAAATCATTAGCATTGATAACCGTATTTTTAATGTTCGGTGCAACAGAAGAGTTAAGTCTTGGGTTGATGAATAAATCTTCAAGATATGGTGCCTGCGAGAAGAATGATCCGTTATATACCAAGAAGTTTCTTCCATCTATTTTATATATAACCTGCCCCTTCAAACCAAAGTTCCAGAAGTCATAATCTTTACTTTTCCCAAAAGAGTCAGCATAAAGATAGTGTTTGAATAATCCTTCTCTGCTAGACGTTGAATAGCCAGCAAGTGCTGAAACAAAAACATCAAATTTACCTTCCGAAAATTTTAGTCCCGGATTTACCTTTACCTCTTGTCTTCTGAAGATATAGTTATAAAGCAATCTATCTCCAACTTTTTTAGCAACATCTGTTTCTCCTTCATTATATAAAGCAGAAGTTCCAGGATTATTAGTTGCCGCAAACGGATCTTTATTGAATACAAAATCAGCTCCTAACAAATCATTAACTTCTCTATAAAGCTCTGATCTGTAGTTCTGATAAGAAACGTTCAACATAAATTTTGTTTTATCCGTAAAATTGTAAGTATAATGCATTGCAGCATTCCAGATTTTATCATCACTTACATCGTTTACCAAATAATACAATGCTCTTTTACCAGTTACACCATATTGTGTTACAGGAGACTGCCCTATGTTGGCAGCATACAATCTGTTCCAATTGATCTGAGTTACATTCGGATCGCCATTTTGCCAAGCAGTACGAGATGCCTGATAAGCATCACCTGCTGCTAAATAATTTCCCGAACTAGGATCCCAAACAAAAGCATCTTCGTTCAATGATCCAAAATAACTTGGTAGATTTCTATAATATGTAGGAGAAGGGTTTGGTACACTTTGCCAATCTAATCTAGATCCTTTATCTTTTCCAAACTGATAAGACAATGATGTCCATAAGTTTGATTTCTTATTGATTTTCCAGAAATCCTGTAATTGGAAAACTGGTTGGAAACCTTTTCTTACTCTTTCACTTCTCTTCTCTCCATCTTGCCAACCCCAATAGGAGTTATAATGTACGCCTCTGTAATCATAAACTTCTTGAGTACTTGGGCTTGCTGTAGATCTTCTATACGGAGAAGCAAATGCATTAAAAGTCATTGTGTGACTATCGCTAAATTTTTTCTCAACACCTAGATAAGTACCATAAGCATCATAGAAAGTTCCTTCTTGGATACCTTCTTCAGCCCATCTTTTAGCTCCCATTAACGTGAAGGCCCATCCACTTTTTGACATTCCAGAAGAATATCTCAAAGAAACTCTTTGTCTATAATTTCTGTTTGTAATAGAATAAACAGCTTGAAAGCCTTTTCGATACTCGCTGGCTCTGGTATTTTTGTAGATAACACCAGTTGCTCCACCAAATGCATATTCAGAAGGAGAATGATTAGCAGCGATTTCAGGATATCTAACAATCTCATTAAGACCTCCCCAATTTGAGAAATCAACATTACCATTATCAGATTTTACCATTGAAACACCATTCAACATGTTTTCGGAAGTTCTTCCATCAACACCCCTTGGTCTGAACCAATAAGCTCCCAAGTCGAAACTTGCGATTCTATTGAAAACATCTTGAGAAGATTGCAATAATCCAACAGTAGAAGACTGACCGCTATTTTCATCGTCTCCAGTATCAAGGATTGCAAGACCTTGATCTGCTCCTGTCAATGTAGAATAAAGGGTAATTACCCCTAAGTCTTTCCTCTTTTCTGTAGTAATGTCAAATTCCAAAGTTTTTGTCTCGAAATTTGGCTTTGACACCACAATTTGATAATGTCCGGTCTTCAAATCTACAAATTGGAAATAACCAATTTTGTCTGCCGTAACATCATTACCTTCTCCTTTTAGATCTACTCTTGCTTTTTCTACGGGTTTCCCATCAGCATCTTTTAGGTATGCAAAAACCGTAGTCTGTGCAAAGTAAAATGATGCCGGAAGCATTGTAAACAAGGAGATTAATGATAATTTTTTAATCATAAATCAATTAGGTTTTGTTTGCTCTTTTTTTCTAATATACAGTCCGTTATGCACGGAAGGCAAATGTATATAAATTTTTGATAATTAAAACTTTTTAACATTTTTTTTATTTTAACAAATTATCAATTAATTAAAACATAATTATGAATTTTTAAAAACTTTAAATTTTTATTTTGCAACTATCCAAAAAAAATTACTTTTGTAGCCTTACATTTTTTATTATGAAAAATTTATTTAGCGTAATAGCTATATTTAGTATTTCCTTATTATTTGCACAACAAAAAAGACAAGTTCGTGCAGCAACGGTTGGATTCTTAAACGTTGAAAACCTTTGGGACACCGTT
This sequence comes from Epilithonimonas zeae, assembly GCF_900141765.1. NCBI lineage: Bacteria > Pseudomonadati > Bacteroidota > Flavobacteriia > Flavobacteriales > Weeksellaceae > Epilithonimonas > Epilithonimonas zeae. The sequence continues at coordinate 218,160 of NZ_FSRK01000002.1, forward strand.
CGTTCTGCAGATTATATAGACGGAACAAAAGACAGAAGCAATCCTGCATTTCACAGAAGCGTACCTTTGGATTCTATAAAATATCTGGAAGTTACAGAAAAAGACTACAAAGGTCCTTGGAATGATGAATCACTTGTAGGTAAAAAAGTGGTACGAATCCAAGGCGGTTCAGAGGAGTTCACACCAAAAAGTGGTAAAAACTACACCTATAGTGTATACAAGCAAAAATTAGCAAACGAAGCAAAAGTAATTTCTGAAATGGGGAAATCCTATACAGGAACTGCCCCGGTTGTTGTGGGTCTTTTGGAAGTAGAAAACCGTCAGGTGGTGGAAGATCTTGTAAAAGAACCAGCTATTGCAAAGTATGATTACGGCGTTGTACATTATAACTCTTATGATTATAGAGGTATTGACATCGCTTTCATCTATCAGAAAAGAAGATTCACACCATCTAAATCTTGGAAAAAGGAAGTGAAAATTTTTGGTGATGCTGGAAAAAGAGAATATACAAGAGATATTTTAGTATTAACAGGTTTCTTAGACAATGAGAAAGTTGCATTTTTCCTAAATCACTGGCCATCAAGGAGAGGTGGTGAAGCGGCATCTCTGCCTAAACGTAATGCGGCTGCAATGGTTTTAAGACAACAGATGGACAGCATAAGAGCTTTAGATCCATCAACAAAACTATTTGCTATGGGAGATTTCAACGATGATCCTGTAAGTTCAAGTTTGAAAAATGGTTTCAAAGCAGTAGGAAACCCTAAAGACCTCTCCGAGACTTCACCTTATCTCAATTTGATGTATCCTTTATATAAGAAAGGGGTTGCGTCTTTGGCTTACCAAGATGCGCCTAACTTATTCGACCAAATTATCGTTTCTTCCAATCTTCATTCACCTAACAACGAGTTGAAAAAAGATTACACAGTTTTCAAAGCAGAGATTTTTGCTCCCGATTATTTGATTACCAAAGAAGGAAGTTACAAAGGTTATCCGTTCAGATCTTGGTCAGGAGACAAATTTACCGGAGGTTATTCCGATCACTTCCCGGCATTCGTGATTTTGCAGAAAGATCCAAATCCTTAATTAAATCTTAATTGCTATACAAACCGTTTCAAATCTTTGGAACGGTTTTTTATTTTAAGAATCAAATTATTTGGGCAGCTTTATCCGCGCTCCGTTCCCGCAATTTTTTGCCAAAGCTTTGTCCAAATAAAAATGAGCTCCACTCAGCTCGGGCTGCAAGCAATTCACTGGTAATAAAATTAGTCATAACTTTAAAGAAATCATTTAAAATGAAAAACCTTATCGCCATATTAATTATTTCAGGATTTGTTTGGTCTTGCTCCACAACTTCAAAACCATTACCTGAAAATCAAAATCATTCTTTATCAACCCAGAAAAAGACCGATTCTGCAGACGAATGGGAAGTCACCGTTTTTGATCCAGAATATGAGAATTTTGTAGCAACAAGAGCTCAACCAAAATCGATGTTCACAGAAAGTAGCTTGAAATCTCGAAATCAAATTCTCGTTACCGAATGGAACAGTAGATTCTATTCAGGAATTAATCCCAACTTTTATGAAGTCGCTATAGAATACGACCAAAAAGAAAATTATGGATTCGATTTCGAATACAGATTATATCAATTCTTCGCTTATTGCAACTGGAAATACGGAGTCAAGTTTAATGGACTAAGAGGAATCGATAAAACAAAATAAAAAAAGACTGCAAAATTGCAGTCTTTAATTTTTATATAGTGACGAGAATTAAGCAATTCCCTCTTCTTCTCCTTTTAGCTTTTCAGCATTTTCTGCCATTATCACAGCGTCCATCATTTCCTGAATATCACCGTTCATATAAGCATCCAGATTATACATTGACTTATTGATTCTATGATCTGTAACTCTTCCCTGAGGATAATTATAAGTTTTGATTTTTGCAGAACGGTCACCTGTGGAAACCATCGTTTTTCTTTGTGCTGCAATATCGCCAACTACTTCCTGAAGTTTGATATCATACAATTTTGCTCTCAACATTTCCATAGCTAATTCTCTGTTAGCCAACTGAGAACGAGCTTGCTGACAAACAACAACCAGCCCAGAAGGTTTGTGTGTTAACTGAACTTTCGTTTCAACTTTGTTCACGTTTTGTCCACCAGCACCTCCAGAACGAGAAGTCTGCATCTCGATATCAGCAGGATTGATTTCCACATCTACTTCTTCCGCTTCCGGTAAAACAGCGATTGTAATTGCAGAGGTGTGAACTCGACCTTGAGATTCGGTTTCAGGAACACGCTGTACACGGTGAACTCCGGATTCGAATTTCATAATTCCATACACGCTTTCGCCCTGAACTTTCATTATGAGTTCTTTATAACCTTTAGAGGCTTCACTGGAATCTGTAACTTCGTGTTTCCAACCTTTTGTTTTGAAATACATTGTATACATTCTGTACATATCTTCCACAAAAATTGCCGCTTCATCACCACCAGTTCCGGAACGCATTTCCAGAATGATATTCTTATCATCAGCTGGGTCTTTTGGAATTAGAAGGTATTTCAATTCTTCCTCAAAAGCAGGAAGTTTGTCCATAGCTTGATATTTTTCCTCCTTCGCCATTTCCACGAATTCTTTATCAGAACCGTCAGCAATGATTTCGTCAGATTCAGCAATGGTGTCAAGAGCGCCTTTATATTCATCGAATACTTTTACGATTTTTCCCAAATCGCTGTATTCTTTGTTAAGTGTAGAGTATTTTTTTTGATCCGAGATCACATCCGGTTGGATGATAAGATCGGCGACCTCGTTATATCGTTGTTTTATCGCTTCCAGTTTCGGAATTAATGACTTAGACATAGGTAAATTTTAGTTTGCAAAGATAATGATTTAAGAAACAAGAAGAAAGAGACAAAATTCAAGAGTTAGAATTCGTGAAAAATTGTTCTAATCTTCAAAGAAAAATCCACTCTCGAAAGAATGGATTTATTATATATTGTTTCGCTTTGAGTGCAATCTCTCACGAAAAGAAAATTGCCAAATTAATGGTGGTGACCGTGAGAAACTGGTTTTTCTCCAGCTGGTCTTTGGTAGATTACTTCTACACCTTCCTGCTCATAAAGCTTTTTGTATCTGATTTTTTCTGGGTCAAAGTTTTTGTTGATTTTCCCAAAATATTCTGCTACTCCTTCTGTTAACCAAAGTGGTACGATGAATCCGAAGAACATCAAAATACACCAGAATCCACAAATCATCATTGTGAAGAAATAAACGGTCCAAAGAAATTGGTAAAACGGCCAGAATGCTGATAACATCATAATGCTATATATTTTGAGCAAAAATAGAGGTTTTTATTCTATCTCACAAAATTTCTGAATTGATTTTTTTCATTTTGCTGAACTTTTAGTTTTTAGTATTTTCGTAAGGTTATAAAAATCAATGAAAAGTTGGTTGAAAAAGTTTATAAAACAGTCTTTATCAACTAGCCCCGATTGCAGCGGTTACCCCGCAACAAGCGCTGGGAAAAGCCTTGGTGTGAGGAGTAATAGCGGAAAGCGGGATAAAGCTCCTAAAAATAAATAAATATAATACAATGAGTTTCAGAATTGAAAAAGACACGATGGGCGAAGTGCAAGTGCCTGCTGATAAATTTTGGGGTGCGCAGACGGAGCGTTCCAGAAATAATTTCAAAATCGGTCCGGAAGGAAGTATGCCGCGCGAAATCATCGATGCATTTGCTTACCTGAAAAAAGCGGCGGCTTTTACCAATGCAGAATTGGGCGTTCTTTCCAATGAGAAAAGAGATGCAATCGGGAAAGTTTGTGATGAGATTCTTGCAGGAGAATTGTATGACCAATTTCCATTGGTGATTTGGCAAACCGGTTCTGGAACGCAGTCTAATATGAATGTGAACGAGGTTGTTGCCAATAAATCTCACGTAAACAGCGGGGGACAATTAGGCGAAAAAACTGAAGTTCACCCAAATGATGATGTAAACAAATCTCAGTCTTCCAACGACACTTATCCAACAGCAATGCACATCGCGGCTTACACGAAAGTGGTGAAAGAAACTTTGCCTGCTTTGGAAAAATTGAGAAATACATTGGATGAAAAAGCGAAGAAATTCCAGAATATTGTAAAAATTGGAAGAACGCACCTTATGGATGCAACACCTTTGACACTGGGACAGGAATTCTCTGGTTACGTCGCTCAATTGGATTATGCGAAAAAAGCAATTAACAATACACTTGACCATTTGAAAGAATTGGCGCTTGGTGGAACAGCGGTTGGAACCGGACTTAATACTCCAAAGGGTTATGATGTTGTAGTTGCAAAATATATTGCAGATTTCACAGGTCTCCCTTTTGTAACAGCTCCGAATAAATTCGAGGCTCTTGCAGCACACGACGGAATTGTGGAAACTCACGGTGCGTTGAAACAATTGGCGGTTTCGCTTTACAAAATTGCTCAGGATGTTAGATTGCTGGCTTCTGGTCCGCGTTCTGGAATTGGGGAAATCCACATTCCGGAAAACGAACCGGGTTCTTCTATTATGCCTGGAAAAGTGAATCCTACACAGAACGAAGCTTTAACAATGGTTTGTGCCCAAGTTCTTGGAAATGATACAACGATTTCTTTCGCAGGAACGCAGGGAAATTATGAACTGAATGTTTTCAAACCGGTTATGGCAGCAAACTTCCTGCAGTCAGCACAATTGTTGGCTGATGCGATGATTTCTTTCAACGACCATTGTGCTGTTGGAATCGAACCAAATGAACCGAGAATCAAAGAATTGGTTGATAAATCTTTGATGTTGGTGACTGCGCTTAACACGCACATCGGTTACGAAAACGCAGCGAAAATTGCTAAAACAGCCCACAAGAACGGAACAACTTTGAAAGAAGAAGCTGTGAATCTTGGATTGTTGACAGCTGAACAATTTGACGAATGGGTGAAACCAGAAGATATGGTTGGAAGTCTTAAATAGATCATAGACTTTTAAACAAAAGATAATAGATAAACTCCGAGGTAATTCTCGGAGTTTTTATTTTTATTAAATTTCGCTTATGAATATTGATATAATTCTTGACCAAATTTTCTTACTTCCTGAACATTCAAAATCAGTTTTAAAGAATCTGATTTCAGAAGTTGAGTTTCCAAAAGACAGCATTATCATCAAAGCCGGAAAAGTAGAAAGAACGATTTATTTCATCAAAAAAGGAATTGTAAGGGCTTTTGTTCCGCAGGAAAATCAAGACCTTACGTTTTGGTTTGGGAAAGAAGGCGATGTTGTTTTACCGATGAAAAGCTATGTTGATAATCATCAGAATTATGAAAATATTCAGCTTTTAGAAGATTGTGTTTTGTATCAATTGAAAATCGATGATTTGCGACAATTATTTGAAACTGATATCAATATTGCGAATTGGGGAAGAAAATTAGCTGAAAAAGAACTGGTAAAAACCGAAGAATTGTTTATTTCCAGACAGTTCAGAACCGCAAGCCAGCGATATGAAGAACTTTTGACAAAACAACCGGAGATTATCCAAAGAGTTCAGTTGGGTTACATTGCTTCTTATTTGGGAATTACTCAAGTTAGCCTAAGTAGAATCCGAAGCGAAATCTGATTATTTTTTAACATTTGTAAAAAGATTCAAAGTATCAAATTCGGAAATTTGCATCATTAAAAATGATAAATAAATGAACTGGATTTTTTTAATTCTTGGAGGACTTTTTGAAGTTGGATTTACATCTTGTTTAGGAAAAGCCAAAGAAACATCGGGCACAGAATCTTACCTTTGGTACGCCGGATTCGGAATATCGTTGATTGCAAGTATGCTTTTGTTAATCAAAGCAACACAAACGCTTCCGTTGGGAACGGCTTATGCAGTCTGGACAGGAATCGGAGCCGTAGGAACTGTACTGGTAGGAATTTTTATCTTTAAAGAGCCAGCAACTTTCTTGCGATTATTTTTTATTTTCACATTAATTGCTTCCATTGTTGGACTGAAAGCCGTTTCTTCTCATTAATTACAAAACCTTTCAAAATTTTTGGTCCATTTATAATTTAACCAGAAAATTCATCCAGCAGATCTTTGGACGGAACAAAAAACAGGCTACCTGTTTTTGCAGTACTAAAGTCTAGAATCCGATCGTAATTTCCCTTCGGATTCCCAACAAACATATTCTCCAACATCTTTCTTGTTGTTGAAAAACTGCTGGCATAGGAAATAAAATATGTTCCGAATTCATTAGAAGAAGGTCTTCCAAAAGGCATATTATCTCTAACAATCTTTAAATCGTCGCCTATGTTTGCCAAAGCAATGTGGGAATTATCTGGTTTTACCTCGTCTGACATTTCAATATCATTTTCTTTGGATCTGCCTATTATCTTTTCCTGATCTTCTGTAGAAAGACCTCTCCAAGCGTCCATATTATGCAGGTATTTCTGAACAAAAAGGTAACTCCCTCCTGAATATCCAACATCTTCGTCGCCAATTATTGCAAAAACGTCACGATCTTTCCCGTGTGGGTTCTCGGTACCATCTACAAATCCTAATACAGAACGGTTATCCCAGTACTTGAAGCCCCTGATTTCTTCAATACTTTCAGCAACCGGCGTTAAGATTTTAGAAATCTCTATTGCCATATCGAAGCAAATGCTATAATCATCTGCTCGAAAATGAAAATGAAGATCTCCAAAAGTAGAAATTGCAGTATGCTTATCGCCTTTTATTTCTGTAAAGTTCTCTAACTCTTTCGGCAAAGGCTCTTTCAGGCCAAGTCTTTTCCAAGCTTCGAAACCAATTCCTATAATACAGCTTGCTCTGCTATCTGGAAATCTATTGACCACAGAATTATTTAAATTTAATACCAAAGCACACAGCCTCTGAAAGGAATCCTGGATTTCTAAATTCTCTTTGAATTTCCATACTTGAAAAATGGTATTGATATTTGGATAATCTGTAACATTTTGCGGTTTTAAACTCATTGTATATTTTTAATGAGATGAATTTACAAAGAAGTTACCTGGTCTGCAAAATATTGCTCCAAGTCTCTCAGTGTCTCCGGAGAAGTTTGGATATCTCTTACCAATTCTCCTTTGTTGATGACCACGATTCTTTCGCAAACTTCTGTGGTGTGAGCTAAATCGTGACTGGAAATCAGGAAAGTGGAATCTGAGTTTTGTGACCAATCTCTGATGAGGTTTTTCAGTTTGATTTGAGTTGATGGATCAAGATTGGCGAAAGGTTCATCCAGAATAATAATTGCTGGCGTTCCGATCAATGCTCCGATGATGCCTACTTTTTTCATATTTCCTTTGGAAAGGTCACGGATGTATTTCTTGGCATTCAGGATTTCTCCGTTGAAAAAATCTGTGAAGTTTTTCAGGAATTCGTCAACATTCGCTTTACTTTGTCCTCTGAGTTCTCCCAAGAAATAGAAATATTCTTCCGGAGTCAAATAGCCAATCAGAAAAGTTTCATCGATGAATGCACCAACTTTGTTTTTCCAATTTTCGGATTCGTTAACTTTTTCTTCATCAATGGAAACATATCCTGAACTTGGTTCTATCAAATCCAGAATCAAACTGAATAATGTGGTCTTTCCCGCACCATTGTTCCCGACTAAGCCAATGGTTTGACCTTTTGGAAATTCTAGGTTTTCTATGGATAAGACTTTTTTGGTTTCGTAGACTTTGGAAAGGTTATTTATTGTTATCATTTAATTAGATATTAGAAGTGAGATATTAGATGTTAGATTTTTATTGACAGTGAATTACTCGCAGCCCGGCTTGAGCGGAAATCCTTTTTGTTATTGCGATTGTACAAATTTTCTACAGATTGCTTCACTTCGTTCGCAATGACAAAAAGATTGGGAGCGGAAGACGGAAATAGCTGCCCAAATTATTTTAATTCCCTTTAAAGGCTTTGATGGTTGAGTATTTTTCTTTTTTATACAATTTGACAATGAAATCGAAGAATTTTTCTCTTAGGAAAAAGCCAATCAACCCCAAAACGCCCAGACTCGCCACAGCTGCTGTTGTTCCGAAAAAATATTTTGAAAAGCCGAAAACCGCCATTGGCAATACCATTTGTGGCAAAAGAAGTAAGATATTTTTGAAACTGAAGTTATTTTTCTTTCCTAATGTTTTTCCCCTCGCATTGAGGTCAATTGGATTTTTGTTAAACGCGCCCGACAACAAAACGACCTGAGAATTGACGCCAACATTGTAAAGTCCAGCCGCTAAAAAGGTGAAATACAAATCCCAATTTACGAACGCATAACCAACTGCCAAAACCATACTGACGCCAGTAGCACTCACAATCATCCACCATTTGGCTTTCAGATATTCTTTGTAGGGAACGTTCAGTGTCATCATCAGCGGATAGTAGGAACTGTCGAAAGAAGGAACTCTCTGTCCAAATAAAAACAAAAATCCACCAGTTACGAAAAGCCCCATAAATAGTTGCATATAAGCGGTTTTGTATGCCGGAGAACTGAACAAAAGCAAGCCATAAAACAAGAACAGAAAACTTCCCAAAGCAATGGATTTTGCAGCCTTGCTTCGTTTTATCATTCGGATATCGTTGTTGATGAAGGTGCCGAGAACACCATATTTATTGAGAAACTGAATACTTTCTGTTTTCCCGACTTCCTGCTTCATTTCCAGTCCCTTGTCGAGATAAAAATTGTCGTAAATAAATTTTCTACAAATAATATAGAGAATAACGAATAGCGCAATCGGCAATACAATCGTGAACCAATGATTATAGAAAAGCATAAAAAACTTTTCAGAAGCCGATGACAAAGCAATGATATTATAATAATCTAATCCGCCAGCAAGAACCAAAAATCCACCGATAATCCAAACGGCTAAATCTTTTCCGTTCAAAAGGATATTAATCAGATTGATGGTGAAACTCAGAATAATCAGGGCAAATACCCAAGAAAAACTGCCCAAAACTGCATAGCCATTATAAAGCAGAATCCCTAAAAACGGCAAATAAATAAAAAGTCCGCCCCAACTGAAAAATGACAGAAACGTCTTGCTAATCATATAATTGACCAGCGTACTTTTCTTGATATTCATCGTCAGAAAAGGTTTGATATTCTGAGTCGGCATCTGCTGGAAAAAGTATCTCAGGAACAGATCGACAATCAGCCAATAGATCAGAAACTTACTGATAAATGGTAATGGGTCGATATGCAATTCTTTTTTCGGGTAATAAAAAGCACCGAAAGCAGCAAAAACAAATATCGCAAGGATATACAAGACTCCCAAAAGTTGGAAAATCTTAATGACAATATTGGCTGCTAAAGAACTGGACCTGAAAAAATTTTTGAATTCTAATCTGACGAATCGTTGCAACATAAAGTTTATTTTTTGTTAAATGTAATGAATTCTAGATATTATTAGGTTTTCTATATATTAAGTTCGCATTTTGTACATTTTGTTACAGATTTCTTTGACTTTTAAAAATTACTAACATACGATTTCTTGCAGCAAAAGGTGTTTGCAGGAATTGTGAATAATTTTGTTAGGATTTTCATTGACCTCAACCTATCAAAAAAACTATCTTTGTACAATGGCAGAAAAGGAAACATTATCGAGTTTGATTCACGGTAATTTTGCAAAGGAATTATCTATTTCGGATGGCAAAATGCCGCCCAATGCATTGGATTTTGAGAAAATCGTCATCGGTACTTTTTTGATTGACAGAAAAGGGCTTGACCATTCTATCGATTTATTAACGCCCAATGTTTTCTATGACCCAAGACATCAGACGATTTTCGCATCAATCCTGAAATTGTATGAGAGCAACTCTCCTATCGATTTGATGACAGTTATTCAGGATTTGAAAAAGAATGAAAAACTGAATCTAGCTGGTGGTGACCATTATATCATCGATTTGACAATGGGTGTAAGTTCTTCTGCCCACATCGAATATCACGTTCGCGTAATTTTGGAGAAATTTATCCTACGTTCATTGATTAATGTTTCAGCCAATGTTATCGACAGTTCTTACAAAGAATCAACGGACGTTTTCGAATTGTTGGATAAAGCTGAGCAATCTTTTTTTGAAATCACCAATGGAACGATCAAAAAAGGTTTCGATACTGCCAATTCATTAGTAAAAGAAGCGATTGACAAAATCAAATCGTTAAAAGATAAAGAAGGATTGTCCGGTGTTCCTTCCGGATTTACTGCCCTTGATAAGGAAACTGGAGGTTGGCAAAACTCTGACCTCATCATTATTGCGGCAAGACCTGCGATGGGAAAAACGGCTTTCATTCTATCGATGGCGAGAAATATCTGTGTAGACCACAATATTCCAATGGCGCTTTTCTCTCTGGAGATGGCATCTGTCCAGCTAATTACAAGGATGATTTCTTCAGAAACGGGGATTTCTTCCGAGAAATTAAGAAAAGGACAAATGTCTGATGATGAGTGGCAAAGGTTATTCACCAACGTTTCCGCATTGGAAAATGCCCCACTTTTTATTGATGAGACGCCTTCGCTTTCTATCTTCGACTTCCGAGCAAAATGCCGAAGACTGGTAATGCAGCACGGTGTTAAGATCATTATGGTCGATTACCTCCAGCTGATGACAGCAAGTTCCGGAAAAGGAGGCGGAAACCGAGAACAGGAAATTGCAATGATTTCGCGTTCATTAAAAGCGATTGCAAAAGAATTGAACGTTCCGGTAATTGCACTTTCTCAGCTCTCCAGAACCGTGGAAACAAGACCCGGAAAAAGGCCTATGCTTTCTGACTTGAGGGAATCCGGAGCGATTGAGCAGGATGCGGATATTGTATCTTTTATCTTCCGTCCGGAATATTATAAAATTGCGGTTTGGGATAATGATGAAGACGGCGCAGAAACCAGTACAGAAAATCAGGCAGAAATAATCATCGCTAAACATAGAAATGGTGCAACAGCCGATGTCCGTTTAGCTTTTCACAAGAATATTGGTAAGTTTGCGGACCTTGGAACAAATTACGAATACACGCCTTCTAACTTCGGACAGAAAGATGAGCCATCTGGATTTGACAGAATTACTATTACGAGTGACCCACATTCTGCATTTGGAATTCCTGGCAATAATCAGGTTTCTGGTTCAGCGATGAATGATGACGATGATGATATGCCTTTTTAATTTTTTACTTTGAGTTTGAAAGTCGAAATCTTTACAGACGGTGCCTGCAGTGGAAATCCCGGACCTGGCGGTTATGGAATCTTAATGCGTGTTCCGGAAAAGAAATATCAGAAAACCTACTCCAAAGGCTTCCGAAAAACAACCAACAACCGAATGGAATTGATGGCTGTAATAGTAGCTCTTGGTAATTTGAGAACGTCTGACAATGATGTCCACATCTATACCGATAGCAAATATGTGGCAGATGCCATTAACCAAAAATGGATTTATGGATGGATTAAACGAGGTTGGAAAAATGTGAAAAACCCCGATCTTTGGAAAGCTTTCTACAAACTCTATCAGCTTCATCAGCCAAAATTTCATTGGATTAAAGGACACGCCGGACATCCTGAGAACGAAATTTGTGACCAATTAGCAGTAGCCGCAGCCAAATCAGGAAAATTAGAAATCGATACTTTTTTTGAAAATCCGATTGAAGGAGGAATGTTTTAAGCATTCCAAAAATCGCGATCCAAACTTCTGTACTGTATCGCTTCAGAAATATGATCGCCTTGGATATTTTCTGAGTTTTCCAAATCGGCAATTGTTCTGGCAACCTTCAAAACCCTGTCATAAGCTCTTGCAGAAAGATTAAGTTTCAACATTGCTGTTTTAAGTAGTAATTGCGAATACTCGTCCAGTTCACAATGTTTTTCTATTTCTTTTGGTCCCATCTGCGCATTATAATTGATATCGAGATCCTTGTATCTCTCGGTTTGCTTATTCCTTGCACCAATCACTCTTTCGCGAATTTTCAGACTGCTTTCTCCTTTTCTCTTTTCAGCTAATTGTTCGTATTCAACCTTTGAAACTTCGATATGAATATCAATCCTGTCTAGAAGTGGTCCAGACAGTTTGTTCATATAACGCTGCATTTCCAATGCTGATGAAGTATTATTAGGATCATCGGGAAAATAACCGCTTGGACTTGGGTTCATACTTGCTACGAGCATAAAGCTTGCAGGATATTCAATCGTAAATTTGGCTCGGGAAATGGTAACAACTCTATCTTCCAAAGGTTGTCGCATTACTTCGAGAACTGCACGTTTGAATTCGGGCATTTCGTCCAAAAACAGAACTCCATTATGAGCCAAGGAAATCTCGCCTGGCTGGGGATAACTTCCGCCTCCGACTAATGCGACATCCGAAATTGTATGATGTGGAGAGCGAAAAGGCCTGATTGTCATCAACGATGTTTCTGCTCCCATTTTTCCAGCTACAGAATGGATTTTTGTAGTTTCCAAAGCCTCCTTCAAATTCAGAGGTGGAAGAATACTTGGTAGTCTCTTCGCTATCATCGTTTTTCCACTCCCTGGAGAACCAATCAGAATGATATTATGACCGCCAGCTGCAGCAACTTCCATTGCACGTTTTGCTGCTTCTTGACCTTTAACCTCGTCAAAGTCAAAAGGAAAATGATCTATCTTATCCTGGAATTCTTTTCTTGTATCAATCTCAAACTTTTCTAAAGGAATTTCGTCATTAAAAAAGTCAATAACTTGTTTGATATTCTCAACACCATAAACATCCAGATTGTTGACAATTGCTGCTTCTCTTGCATTTTGTTTTGGAAGAATAATCCCTTTGTAGCCATCTTCTCTGGCTTTGATTGCTATGGGTAAAACGCCTTTTATCGCCTGAAGTCCGCCATCAAGAGATAATTCTCCCATAATAATATATTCGCCTAGGCTTTCTGCTTTGATCAAATCGGATGCGGCGAGAATCCCCAAAGCAATACTCATATCATAAGCTGAACCTTCTTTTCTGAGATCAGCCGGCGCCATATTAATTGTAATCTTCTTCCCAGGAATTTTGAAGCCAGAATTCTTCAAAGCAGCAGAAATCCTGTAACTGCTTTCCTTAATAGCATTATCCGGCAAGCCGACTAAGTGATAACCAACGCCTTGATCTACATTAACTTCAATAGTAATAATCTGTGCGGAAACGCCGTGAATGGCAGCCCCGGAAATTTTGACTAGCATTTGTGCTTTGTTTTACCAAAAATAAAAAAAACTCTTTGATGAAAACCAAAGAGTTAAATATTTTTAAGAAATAATATCGATTACATAAATCTTTCTCCTTTCTTAAGGTTTTTCAGATCCAACACATAATCTTTTATCAATTGATCATTATCTCTCGGACAAATCAACAAAGCCTTTTCCGTATCTACGATGATATAATTTTTCAATCCATCGATTACTGCAGCTTTGTTTTGATTTTTGATTCTAATAACATTTCCTTTTGAGTTGTAGGTCAATACATTTTTAGAACTGATTGCGTTATTATCATCGTTCTTGTCTGCATTGGTGTAAACTGAAGTCCATGTTCCAAGATCACTCCAGCCTATATTTGCAGGAATTACATAAACATTATCAGCTTTTTCCAAAATTCCGTTATCAATAGAAATTTTGCTAACAATTGGATAAATGACATCAATGTATTCTTTTTCTGCTTCTGTATTGTATTCACAACCATTGAATTGGTTAGACATTTCAGGTAAATATTTTGTAAATGCAGACAAAATGCTTTTTGCACTCCATACAAAAATTCCTGCATTCCAAAGGAAATCACCAGATTCTATAAAACTTTTAGCTATTTCCAAATTTGGTTTTTCTGTAAAAGTTTTAACTTTAGAAATAACTTCATCATTTTCCTGAATGAATTGGATGTAACCATAACCCGTATCAGGTCTTGTTGGTGTGATTCCCAATGTAATCAAATAATCATTTTTAGAAGCCAACTCAAAAGCCAACTCAACTTTATCAAGAAAAGTTTTTTCTTTTAAAATCAAATGATCAGCGGGCATTACAATGATATTAGCGTCAGCATTAACATCTTGTATTTTTTTTGCCATATAAAGATTACATGCTGATGTATTCTTCATCGCAGGTTCTCCAACGATATTATTTACAGGTATGTCTGGCAATTGTTGTTGTGTTAATTCTGTATATTCCTGATTGGTAATTACATAAATATTTTCTGCTGGAATTAACTGACTGATCCTGTCAAAAGTCTGCTGAATCATCGTTCTTCCAGTTCCTAATATATCGTGAAATTGCTTTGGAAATTTCTGGGTACTCATCGGCCAAAATCGACTTCCGATACCTCCAGCCATTATAACGCAATAATTATTGTTCTTCATTTAATGTTAATTTTTCTACTTTCGCTAAAGCGCGGAAGAGATATTTTTTTGAGTTTTTTAAGTGAACGCAAAGATATAACTTTTTCTTTTTTTCTAATAACCTATAATCGCCTCCTTTGTAGTGAAATTCATCATTAATTAACAAATCCTCAACAAAAACAAAATTTTCTTCAGGATTTTCGATGTGAAAATAACGTACTAATTCTGGACTTGCCATAAAGTTGGCTTTTGGGTTTTTGGAAAATTTTTTGATAATTGGCTTCAAATCTTCTGTATAAATATCAATACTTTCCAAAAGCATTTCTCGAAAAGTATCTTTCCATTCCTTTCCATGCGCACTGATTCTGAAATTAAATTTCTCAAATGCAATAAGGTGAGCCAATTCATGTGTCAGTACAAAAAAGAATAACTGTTTATCTAAAGTAGAATTAACCGTTATCTGATGTGATTTATCCGGTAATTTTCTGTAATCTCCTAACTTGCTGTTTCGGTTCTTTGTAATCTTGATATGAATGTAATAATTCGAGAACCATTTTTTGAGAAAAGGAAACGTATTATCCGGAAGATATTGCTCTAAAGTGTTGATTGACATTAATAAAATTGAATGTTAAACAAAATTAATCATTCCAGTCATTTAATACTAAATTATTGGAACATAATCTGTTTTTTCTTAAATTTCGAATAAATTATGAAGTTTGCAAAAGTCGATTTTTTGTTTTTTGTTGTTGATTCTGTTTTCCTGCACAGAAAAAACTGAACAACACAAAGACACTTCCCCAAAAAAAGAACTGAATCCTTTTTACGAAAAGGCTTTTGTTTTGATGGATAAAAATCAGACAGACAGCGCTTTCTATTATCTGAACAAAGGTAAAGACCTTTTTCAAAAGAGAAAAGATAGTTTTGGAATGGCCAAAAGCTTTGTTAATATGGCCATCCTTCAGGAAAATACAGGTGATAATTTTGGAAGTATTGAAAGTAGTTTGATTGCCTCCAAATTTCTTAAAGAAAAAGATACTGCCCATTATTATTCTCTATTTTGCAACTATAATAATTTGGGGGTTGCATCTGGAAATTTAAAAAATTATGATGACGCAAAGCGTTTCTATAATAAAGCTTTACTTTTTACAAAAGATCCTGTTGATAAATTGATGCTATTCAATAATTTAGCAATTGCTTATCATAATGAAAAAGATTTTACCAAAGCCATCTCTATTTACAAAAAACTCATTGATAGCATTGGTTCAAAAAGCGAGTTTTATCCACGACTTTTACTAAATTATTCCAGATCCAAATGGTTTCAAAATAATAATTATAATCCTTTAAAGAACTATTTGTTGGCAGAAAAACTAAGTGAAAATTGGGATGATGATTGGGATAAAGATGCGGCATATGCTTATTTGGCAGCTTATTATCTCAATAAAGAGCCCGATTCAGCAAAGTTTTATGCAAAAAAAATGCTGACACTGGCTAAAAAATTACAATATCCTGCTGATGAATTAGAAGCTTTGCAAACTTTAATAAAACTATCAGACGGGACAGAAACTCAGCAATATTTTGATCAATATTCTAAAACACAAGATAGCTTGGTTAATGCACAAAACAAAGCCAAAAACCAATTCGCTTTGATCCGTTTTGATAGTGAAAAGGCGAAAACTGAAAATCTAATTCTCCAAAAAGAACACGCTTCTCACGAATATCAAGTTCAGATTCAGAAAATAATTATCAGTCTTCTAATTTCTGTTTTCCTTATCGTTATAGTTATCACTTACTTTTGGGTTAAAAAAAGACGCGAAAGATTATTACTAGAAGCCAATAACAAACTGCAGGAACAGCGATTGGATTTATCAAAAAGGGTTCACGATGTTGTAGCCAATGGGATTTATGAAGTCATGACAACTATCGAAAATCAGAAAGATCTGCCTAAAGAAAAACTTTTGGACAAGTTAGAATTGATGTATGAAAAATCCCGTGATCTGTCCTATGACAATAACAGTCAGCAAGATTTTCAGGATAAAATCCTAGGTTTGGTAAGCTCTTTTGACAATGAGGAGACGAAAATAATTATCATTGGAAACGACTTCGATTTTTGGAAAAATTTAAGTTATAAATTTAAAGAAGAAACTTACCAGATTATTCGGGAATTACTCGTTAATATGAAAAAGCACAGTTCTGCGACGCAGGTTATTTTAAGATTCAACCAAAAGAATGATAATTATGAAATTGTTTATTCTGATAATGGCGTTGGATTACCGGAAAATTTCGTTGAGAAAAACGGATTCACCAATATAAAGTCCCGCTTGGAAGAAATAAATGCAAATCTGATGATAGAAAAGAGTCATTCGGAGGGTTTAAAATTATCAATAAAACATTGTTCTTATGTTCAGTAAAATATTAATTGCAGAAGATCACGAAAGTAGCAATTTTTCTGTCCAAAAAGTATTGGAAGATTTGGCAATTTCTAATGTAGGTCACGTTTATTATTGCGATGACGCTTTTGAAAAATTGAAAAAATCATTAACCTCGAAATTTCCTTATGAAGTATTGATTACCGATCTTTCTTTTGAGGAAGATCATAAGAAACAATTAATCAAAGATGGTAAAGAACTGGTAAAGTGTTGCCGAGATTTGTGTCCTGAGCTGAAAGTGATTGTTTTTTCCGGAGAACACAGAATTGGTGTTATCGACCTGTTATTCAAAGAGTTTGGAATTAATGCTTATGTCAAAAAAGCAAGATCTGACTCCAAAGAATTAAAGAAAGCAATAGAAGCTGTTTACAACGGAGATACCTACATTTCTCACGATTTAAAACTCCCAATAAAAAGTGCTAACACTATAGAATTCAGCAACTATGATATTACTTTGCTAAAATTATTATCGGATGGAATTTTACAAAAAAATATCCCTAAAAAACTACAGGAACAGAATATCTATCCAAACAGTTTGAGCAGTGTCGAAAAAAGAATCAATGCCATGAAGTTAGCACTAGCTGTGAAAAACACCGAGGAATTGATCGCTTCCAGCAAAAATATTGGAATAATTTAAAAAAAGTAAATTTTTTGAATTTTACGGTTTTCCCGTAAAGAATTGTGATTTTATGTAATTAACTTTGCCACAGATTAATAACCGTAAAAACGCAAATCGAGATACTTTCATTTTTCAGAAAGAGTCTAAAGCGCGACTTCAGACTCTTTTTTTTATTTCCTAAACATCTCAGTATGAGGAATATTATCTTCCAGATATTTCTTCTCCGTTTCCTGAAAACCGAATCCACAATAAAACTTCAATAAATAATCCTGAGCGGAGATTCTAACTTCAGAAGTTCGGAATCTATTCTCGATAATATCTACTGCGTAAGAAATCAGTTGTTTTCCCAAACCTGTCCCTCTACCTTTTTCTGTTGTAATCACTCTTCCGATAGACGTTTCCGGATATTTGATTCCTTTGTCAAAAATCCTACAATAAGCCAAAACTTCGCCTTCTTTTTCTGCCCAAAGATGAATCGCTTTTTGGTCATAATCATCCAAATCAGGATAAGGACAATCTTGTTCCACTACAAAAACATTGATTCTGGCTTTGATGATTTCGTAAAGTTCAGTCGTATCAAGCTCAGAAAATGTTTTGATTTTCCAATCTACATTAATCATCAAATCTCACTTTATTTTTAACCAAAAAGTCATTGGTTTTCTGGATGTATTTTAAAATCAAATCAACACCTTCCTTTTTCTCTGCAGAAGTGATATATAGGTCTGGCAAATCTTCCCAGGTTTTAAGCAATTCGTTTTTATAGACCTCAACATTTCTCTCTGATGCGCCAGGCTTCAGTTTATCAGCTTTGGTAAAAACAATTGAGAACGGAACGCTGCTCTCTCCAAGCCATTGCATAAATTCCAAATCTATTTTTTGCGGTGTATGACGGATATCTACAAGAACAAAAAGGTTAACAAGATTTCTCCTGTTAAGAATATAATTGGTAATCAATTTCTCAAAATCTTTTCTCAAACTTTTAGAAACCCGTGCATAACCATAACCAGGAAGATCGGTAAGCGACCAGGTTTCATTAACCAAAAAGTTATTGATTAATTGAGTTTTCCCAGGCGTTTGAGATGTTTTTGCAAGATCTTTGTGATTCATCATCGCATTGATGAGAGAAGATTTTCCGACATTGGAACGCCCGATGAAAGCATATTCCGGCATTGTTGGCTCTGGACAATCCTGCCATTTCTGACTGCTTTTTACAAATTCTGCGGTTTTGATTACCATATTTTTATAATTTAAAAACCATTAAGAATCAAATTTATTAAAATTAAAAAATTCAAATTCTTAATGGTCTGAAAAGTTTTTATTGATTATTGGCCTACATTACTTTTTGCAGCCAAGTATAAAGAATCTCATTGAACTCATCCGGCTTTTCCATCATTGCAGCGTGACCACATTTATCTATCCAGTGCAATTCGGAATTTGGGATGAATTTGTGCATATCTTCTGCCACTTCCGGTGGTGTCACATTATCTTGTTTTCCCCAGATGATACAAGTTGGGCAAGTGATTTTCGGAAGATCATTCAACATATTGTGTTTGATGGCACTTCTTGCCAACATCACGGTTTTGATGCCTTTCATTCTGTCATTTACAACCGCAAAAACCTCATCTACCAACTCATCTGTTGCAACAATCGGGTCGTAGAAAACGTCTTGAGTTTTTTTCTTGATATATTCTTTGTCACTTTTTCTTGGGAAACTATCTCCGAATGTTCTTTCGTAAAGACCAGAACTACCTGTCAGAACAAGATTTCTTACCAGTTCCGGACGAGAAGTCGTGAGAATCAAACCAATATGACCGCCCATAGAATTACCAACTATCGTTACCGGTTTTCCAATAACATCTGTAATAAATTTCGCTACAAATTTTGAAATAGAAGCCAAATTGGTATTCAGAATAGGTAAATCATATATTGGCAATTGTGGAACAAAGACCTGATAGCCTTTGTCCGAATAAAAATTGATCATCTTATCGAAGTTGCTCAACCCGCCCATCAAACCATGCAAAAGCACCATTGGATGACCTTCACCCGCTTCTACATAACTATATTTCGTGTCTTTTTTTGTCTTAAAAATCATAATGCTCTCTCGATAACGCGCAAAAATACAAATAAAAGAATAATTTTTTTATTTTAATCCTACTAAAGTGGTCAAAATTAAATTATTTTAACACTGGTGTCAAATTATTAATAAAGTTTGAACAAAATATTTTTGATATTTGATTTCTCACTTCAATGCGATTTGTCTTTTCGCCTCTCCAACAACAAATGCCACAGAATTAGCAATATTGAAGCTTCGAATCAACTTAGACATCGGAATGGTCAAATGATTATCGAATAAACTTAAAACTTCCTTACTCAATCCACGACTTTCTTTTCCAAAAACGAGCCAATCTCCATCTCGGAATTCATTTTCATAAATCGAATTAGTTGCGTGCGAGCTCATTAGGAAAACTCGGGATTTATCCGGAATCACATTCATCCATTCTTCGACATTTTGATATTCGGTGAAATCCAGATGAACCCAATAATCCAATCCGGAACGTTTCAAATTAGCATCATTTATGACAAATCCAAAAGGATGAATCAAGTGCAATCTACTTTCTGTTCCTACACATAAACGACCAATATTCCCTGTGTTATTAGGAATTTCTGGCTCTACTAAAACAACATTTAACATTTTGAAATTTAATTTAAGACAACTTTCAATTCGTGGATTCTATTAATAATTGGCATTGCGAAAATTCCGCTGGTTTGAAGATATAATTCGTAAAAAGTTTTGGCTTTATCAGCAAAATCTAATTTCCCTTCTGTTCTATAATGAAACATAAAAACATTCCCCAGCATCTCATAATAATCTGCGTGGTCTTTGGTTTCCCTAAGCTTTACCATTTCGACCAATTCCTCTTTTGATTTTGATGACAATTCTTGGAAGTCGATTTTAAAAATATCTTTCATCAAAGAATCGAAATCCAATTCTTTTTGCATCAGACTTTCTTCCGGCTTTCCGAGAAGCAATTTTTCCAAGGCCTGAGTGAGCTGTCGTATTAATCTAAGTGTAAAATCTTTATCTTGAATCATTGATTTAGGTTTTAATTGTTTGGATTTAGATTGACAAATTATTATCCAAAAAATAAATAAGCCAAAATTACCGAAACTGTCACACCAACCAAATCCGCTAAAAGCATCGAACCAACTGTATATCTTGTATTTTTAATTCCAACCGAACCGAAATAAACTGCAATGACATAGAACGTTGTATCAGAACTCCCTTGAAGAATTGCCGATAATTTTCCTGCAAAACTGTCCGCCCCAAAAGTTTTCATTGTGTCCACCATCATTCCGCGAGCTCCAGAACCTGACAAAGGTTTTATCAATGCGGTCGGTAATCCGTCCACAAATCTGGTGTCGAGATGAGATACGCTTGCGATCCATTTCATTCCGTCAATAATCACATCAAAAACACCACTTGTTCTCAGTAATGAAATTGCAATCAACATCCCGACTAAATACGGAATAATCTTAACACAAACCGTAAACCCTTCCTTCGCTCCATCAATAAACGCATCGAAAATGTTGATTTTTTTATAAACCGCTCCGAGAACTATTGCGAAGAAAATCAGCAGGATAATTCCGTTACTCATCACTTTACTGAAGGAATCTAATTCGTCTTTGCTAAGCTGAACAAGATAAATTACAAGCAAAGCAATAATCGCAGAAATCCCGCCAACGTAAGCTAAAATAATTGGCTGAAAAAGATTGATTCTTTGTCTGATAGAAACAATCGTCATTGCCGCCAAAGTTGCACAAAACGTAGCAATCATACACGGAAGAAAAATATCCGTCGGTGTTTCCGAACCCATTGATGAACGAATCGCAATAATAGAAACCGGAATCAATGTCAATCCGCTGGCGTGAAGACAAAGAAACATAATTTGCGCATTGCTGGCTTTATCTTTATCTGGATTCAGGGTTTGGAGACTTTCCATTGCTTTGAGTCCGAAAGGTGTAGCCGCATTATCAAGACCAAGAAGATTGGCACTGAAATTCAGCATCATATGCCCGAATGAAGGATGGTTTTTCGGAATCTCTGGAAATAATTTTGAGAAAAATGGCTGAATCAGTCGGCTGAGGAAATTGATTCCACCCGCTTTTTCAGCGATGCTCATAAAGCCCATAAAAAGCGCCATAATTCCAATCAACTTTAGGCAGATATTAACTGCTGTTTCACTGGTTCCGATCACGCCGTCGGTTTCCTGAATACGGTAGATTCTCACATCAGGTGACTCATTAGCTTGGTAATGAATACGGTTTTGTTCAAACTCCAGATTATCCATCAGCGGTTTTCTAATCTCACGAGAAAGTTTGACCAACGGCTTGTAGGCAATCTGAATCGTGTCACCACCTTTTCCCACAACCATATCGTTGAAAATCTGACTGTAATTTTCTGAACTAAAATATTTAACCGATGCAACCGCAATTGCAATGATAATGAAGGCGGACCAAATCCTGCTTAAAACCATTTTGGAAATTAATTTCAGTAAATGTATGAAAAAAGCGAATAAATTGGTGAAGTTAGATTTTAGAAATTAGAGGTTTGAATGGAACGTTGAATTACAGCAGCCCGACTTGAGCGGAAATCCTTTTTTGCCGGTTCTCGGTTTTTATTTTATGTGAAAATCTTCTGCAAAAAAGATTGGGAGCGGAAGGCGGATTAAGCTGCCCAAATTAAAATATGAAAACCTGACATTTGTCATTTAATTTAAATTATACTTGTTTGGTATGAATTGAATTTTATAGTTTTGCAAAGGCTTTTTTTTAAAACACTATACAATGTTGAAATTTGTTTGTTGCATAAGATTTATATGAAGAAGAAATAGTGTGTTTATTTTGAAAACCTTTCATAACTCATTTGAAAGGTTTTTATTTTTTAATTAATGAATCAAAATGATTGAATTGCTGAACGTTTCCAAACGTTTTACAACTAAAAATAAAACCATCCAAGCTTTGTCCAATGCTTCTCTGACTGTAGAAAAAGGGGAAATATTTGGCGTGATTGGAACTTCCGGCGCAGGAAAAAGTACGCTGATTCGCTGCGTGAACCTTCTGGAAAAACCAAATGAAGGAAAAGTAATTGTTGATGGAATTGAATTGACAAAACTTTCCGATTCCCAATTGACTCTGGAACGAAGAAAAATTGCGATGATTTTCCAGCATTTCAATTTGTTATCTTCTCGAACTGTTTTTGATAATGTGGCTTTTCCGTTGGACTTGGAAGGAAAATCTAAGTCGGAAATCAAGGAAAAAGTGAATGGACTTTTGGAATTGGTTGGGCTGAAAGAAAAAGCAAAAGATTATCCTGCCAATCTTTCCGGCGGACAAAAACAAAGAGTTGCAATTGCAAGAGCTTTGGCGAACGACCCAAAAGTTCTTTTGTGTGACGAAGCGACAAGTGCGCTTGACCCGGCAACTACAAAATCGATTCTGCAACTTCTTAAATCCATTAATCAAAAACTTAATCTTACAATTCTGCTCATCACTCACGAAATGGAAGTGATTAAAAGTATTTGTGATAAAGTTGCGGTGATTGACAATGGGCAATTGGCAGAACAAGGAAAAGTTGAGCAGATTTTCATCCATCCGGAAAAAGAAATCACGAAAGGTTTCATCCAGTCTTCTCTGAATGTAGAATTACCTTTAATTTATAAGAATTCTATCAGTAATATCAATAGTGAAAACAACAATCCATTGGTGAAAATTCTCGTGCGCGGGAATGATGAGCAAAGTTCTGTTATCATCAATCTGTATGAACAATTTAATGTTAAAGCAAAGATTATCAGCGCTCAACTGGAATATGTTGGTCACTTGAGTTTCGGGGTTTTGCTTTTGGAACTGAAAGAGGGAAATATCAATGAAGCTTTGGCTTACTTGGAAAATGAATATGCAAACACAGAAATTTTAGGTTATGTCGGATAGTATCATCAATTTGTTATTTCAAGGGACGATTGAAACTGTTGTAATGACCTTGGTTTCAGGATTTTTCGGATTTGTTTTAGGATTACCGACGGGAATTTTCCTTTTTCTCACAAGAAAAGGTCAGTTATTGGAAAATAAGATATCACACCAAATCGTATCAATAATAGTCAATATTTTCCGTTCGATCCCTTTTATCATTCTCATTGTCTGGATGATACCTTTCACACGAACGATTGTTGGAACGTCGATTGGCGTTTCTGCAGCATTGGTTCCACTGAGTGTGGGTTCTGCTCCATTCATTGCAAGATTGGTAGAAAACAGTCTGTTGGAAATACCTTCAGGCTTGATAGAAGCAGCGAGAGCAATGGGTGCAAAACCGCTTCAAATCATCCGAAAAGTCCTTTTACCAGAAGCTTTGCCTTCGTTAATCAATAATGTCAGTATTACTTTGATTACACTTGTTGGTTATTCCGCAATGGGAGGTGCAGTTGGCGCTGGAGGTTTAGGGCAAGTTGGTTATCAGTACGGATACATCGGATACGATTTTGCGGTAATGAATTCGGTTCTAATATTATTAATTGTGCTGGTTTTCATTATTCAAATTTCCGGAGACTTACTTTCTAAAAAATTCAATCATAGATAATCTTAAAACTAATAATTCTCGCAGATTATTCAGATTTAGCAAATTTAAAATTTGACAATAATCGAATCAGAAAATCCACAAGAGTTTAATTATAATTTATAAAAAAATGAAATCGAAAATATTTGCTTTAGCATTGGCAATTATCACATTATCAGCCTGCAATAAAAAAGAATCGAATCCGAATGTTCTTAAAGTCGGAATTGCCACCGGACCAGAGCAAAATCTTGCCGAAGCTGCCAAAAAGGTAGCGAAAGAAAAATATGGTTTGGATGTGGAACTGGTAACCTTCAATGATTATGTTGTTCCCAACGAAGCTTTAAGTCAGGGCGATGTGGACGTGAACGCTTTTCAGCATTTACCATATTTGGAAGAACAATCTAAACAGCGAGGTTATAAATTGGCTGTTGTAGGAAAAACATTTGTTTACCCAATTGTTGCTTATTCTAAAAAGATAAAATCAGTTTCCGAATTACAACCTGGGCAAACTATCGTCATTCCAAATGACCCGACAAACGGTGGACGCTCATTACTATTATTACAAAAACAAGGATTAATTAAACTAAAAGACGGCGTTGGACTTTTGCCAAAAGTAACAGACATTATTGAGAATCCGAAAAATCTAAAAATTCTTGAATTAGAAGCACCACAAATCCCAAGAGTCCTGGAAGATAAAGAAGTAGCTCTGGCCATCATCAATAACAATTTTGCAGCTCAGGCCGGACTTGACCCGGAAAAAGAAGGTCTGTTCACAGAAGATAAAAATTCACCTTATGCTAATCTTATCGTTTCCAGAGAAGACAATAAGAATGATGAAAAAGTCAAAAAATTTGTACAAGCTTATCAATCTCCGGAAGTAGAATCTGCCGCCAAACAAACCTTCAAAGGAGGTGCTGTGAAGGCGTGGTAAAACTTCTATTCTATATCTAATTTTTTAAGTTGGCGGTTCTCACGAATCGTCAATTTTTTATTTATAATTCAAAAAATTATAATTATGGTTTTAAAATTATAATTACTTAAAACAATCTCAAATTATACTTAATCAATACACACAAAGCAAAATTTGAATTTTTACGCGCAACGCCTGATTATGATATAAATCATTTTGTTATTTTTATTAGTTCTAAATAAATATGTTTGCAAAAAATTTAATTATATGCTTAATAAATATCTTTGTTTAGGTCTGTTTGCAGCCTTTTTTAATGTGCAGGCTCAAAACTGTACACCACAAACTGCAGGTGCAAACATTGGTGATAATGGCTGTGTAAGTTTAACTTACCAAAACCAAACTGTTTCTTACAAAACCGTGAGAGCTGCCGACGGAAACGAATGGCTACAACAAAACCTTGGAAGTTCAAATGTCGCAACAAGCATCGGCGACGAAGGTGCGCGTGGCGATTATTTCCAATATGGACGTTGGGATGATGGACATCAAATAAAAACATCTCAAACTACAGAAACTTATCCAACACCAAACAATCCTGTTGGTTTAGGAGCTGGAACAAGTCTTTTTTATATCGGCGGAGGAACACCATGGTCCTCTAACTATACAGGTTGGTTTGCTAATCCTGAACAAAATGATAATTGGACAGCAAAAAGTCTTTCTGAAGTGACAGAACACAACGGAATGGATCCTTGTAAAGCGATTGGAGACAATTGGGAAATGCCTTCTGAGGCAGATTGGGATTTGGTAATGACAAAAGAAAATATCTTCCCAAGACCGGCAGGTGCTACAAGTACAGGAATGCAGAGAGGTTTTGATAGCAACCTGAAAATCGCTGGTGCTGGCGCTCGTAAAGATGCCGGATGGGCTTTTGAAGGAACGCGTGCTTACCTTTGGACAAGGTCGGCTAGTGCAAACCCCAACTTTTATCGTTATGCCTATTTAGGTGCTTCTGCGGCAAGCACTACTGGCTTTGGGGGTGATGCAAAAAGTTTTGGTTATTCTGTAAGATGTGTGAACAAGTCGAATAATGCTTTAGCTATTAATAATTTCAATAAAGTTGATTTCAGTTTTGGTCCAAATCCGGCTGATAAATTCATCAAGGTGAATACAGAAAATGCTTTAAAATCTGTTGAAGTTCTTTCTGTATCAGGACAAAAAGTACTGGAAACTAAAGAGAATACAGTAGATGTTTCCAGCTTAACGAAAGGAAATTATTTCATCAAAATCACTTTCGAAAACGGAAAAACGACGACAAAGAAATTCATCAAGAAGTAATATCACTTCAAATTTTTAAGGAAAAAGACGCTCAATTGAGCGTCTTTTTTATTCCAGATATATCAAAACATCTTTATCAACTTCCTCGTCTATAGATTTTATTAAAACGCCATTCTTTGTTCTTTCCTGCAATTCCTTAATAAAAAAACTACTTTCGAAAAACTGACGATGAACGCCAGGAATCAGGCTCATAAAATAATCCATTCCGACTCTGTTATTATGCAGATCCATTTCGGTTTCTAATGGTTCATTCGGAAACAATTCTTCGTGCATATTCGTGAGCTTTTCACACCATTCTAATGATTTTCTTGGTGAAGACACTTTGCAGAAATACATCATAATCAGACAACACCAATAAGAATGTCGGAAGGCATTTCCTTCACCGTTATTGGAGTTGGTTTCAGGATATAACTCTTTCGCTTTCGCAAATGCTTTAAAGCTCGCATAAGTGTATAAAATAGCGAACAAAGGATGCATCAATCCAATAGAAAAAACTTTCAATAGTTTTCCAAAGGTCAATGACTTTAATGTTCTGAAAAATATACCTATAAATCTCATCAATAAAAAACTCTCCCAAATTTGAGAGAGTGAATTTTGTATTTAAATTTAATTAATGATACTCGTGTACCAATAATTTTACGATTCTTGAAATTGACTCTTTGATTTCTGTTCTTTTCACGATGAAATCAACAAATCCTTTTTCCTGCAAGAATTCCGATGTCTGGAAACCTTCCGGCAAATCTTTACCAATTGTTTCACGGATAACTCTAGGTCCTGCAAATCCAATCAAAGCGCTTGGTTCTGCAATAATCACATCAGCAGTCATTGCAAAAGAAGCCGTGATTCCACCAAAGGTTGGATCTGTCAAGTAAGCAATGTAAGGCAAACCAGCATCAGAAAGTTGAACCAACTTAGCCTGAACTTTCGCCAATTGCATTAGTGAATAAGCCGCTTCCTGCATTCTCGCGCCACCGGACTGGCAGATAATCATATAAGGCAACTTATGTTTGATACAATAATCGATGGCTCTTCTGATTTTTTCTCCCATTACTGAGCCCAAAGAACCTCCAATAAAAGCAAAATCCATACAAGAAACCACCATTTCTACACCGTTTACTTTTCCGGTTGCATTTCTGATAGAGTCCGTCAGTTTTGTTTTTGATTTCACTTCTTTCAGACGGTCTGTGTAAGATTTTGTATCCTTAAATTTAAGAATATCAACACTTTCCACATCCGCATCCAATTCCTTGAATTTATGGTCATCAAAAAGCATATCGAAATATTCTCTACTTCCGATTCTTACGTGGAATCCATCTTCCGGAGACACAAAATTATTAGCTTTAAGTTCTTCAGCTTCTATAATTTTCCCAGTAGGCGTTTTGTGCCAAAGTCCTTTTGGAACATCTTTTTTGTCCTCTGTAGAAGTTGTAATGTTTTGGGTTTTTCTTTTAAACCAATCAAATGCCATAATCTATAATTGATAAATGAAAAATGATAATTGATGTAAAGACATTACGAAAATCGCTTATCTCTCATCAATTATCATTTATAAATTAAAGTGTATTGATATTGTTCAGGTCTTCGAAAGCCTGCGTCAATCTCTTGATATACGTTTCTTCTCCTTTTCTTACCCAAACTCTTGGGTCATAGAATTTTTTGTTTGGAGCATCTGCGCCAGTTGGGTTTCCGATTTGATGTCTCAGATATTCAATCTGTTCTGTCATATAATCTCTGATGCCTTCTGTGTAGCCGAACTGCAAATCTGTATCGATATTCATTTTCACAACACCGTAACTGATTGCTTCACGGATTTCCATCAACGTAGAACCTGATCCACCATGGAATACGAAATTCACAGGCTTGTCTCCCGTTCCGAATTTTTGCTGAACATATTTCTGAGAATTGTCAAGAATTTTCGGAGTCAATTTTACGTTTCCTGGTTTGTAAACACCGTGTACGTTTCCGAAAGCTGCCGCAATGGTGAAGTTATCAGAAACAGCTTTCAGAACTTCGTAAGCGTGAGCTACTTCTTCTGGCTGAGTGTAAAGCTTTGAACTGTCAACATCAGAGTTGTCAACACCGTCTTCTTCACCTCCAGTTACTCCTAATTCGATCTCAAGAGTCATCCCCATTTTGTTCATTCTCTCAAAATATTTTGCAGAAACCTCTAGGTTTTCTTCAATTGGCTCTTCTGAGAAATCCAGCATATGAGAAGAGTAAAGAGACTTTCCGTTTTGCTTGTAAAATTCTTCACTGGCATCCAAAAGTCCGTCTACCCAAGGTAACAATTTTTTAGCGCAGTGGTCTGTGTGAAGGATAACAGTTGCTCCGTAAGCTTCTGCTAAAGTGTGGATATGTTTTGCACCAGCAACAGCTCCTAGAACTGCAGCTTTTTGGCCGTCATTACTCAATCCTTTTCCAGCATTGAAGATAGAACCTCCGTTTGAGAACTGGATAATTACTGGAGCATTAAGTTTTGCAGCAGTTTCTAACGTTGCGTTGATATTACTAGAACCAATCACATTAGCTGCCGGAAGTGCAAATTGCTTCTCTTTGGCATAATCAAATATCTCTGTTACTAAAGAACCAGTGGCAACTCCTGCCGGAAATTTTCTGCTCATTTTTATTATATTTTTTTAAGATTTTTTGGACTGTAAACTTACGAAATTATTAACAATTCAAATTTCATTTTTACAAATCCTATGTTATAGATAATAATTTTTGTTTTTAATTCCGCTTATCATTTCCCCAAAGCAGTTTTTGACGAATCGTTTCGTAGAAACTGAAATTTTTTGGTTTAATGAGAAACAAGGAAAATTCGGCTTTTTCAATTACAACTTCGCTACCAACATCCATATGATAAAGTCTGGAATCCAAAGCTAAAGTATATTGCGGAACACGGCTTTTGACCGTCAATTTTATCTTCGAATCGTCTTTTACGATGAGCGGACGAACATTCAGATTATGAGGAGCAATTGGTGAAATTGCGAAGTTATCATTGGATGGAGAAATAATCGGCCCTCCACAACTTAATGAATAGGCGGTAGAGCCTGTTGGCGTCGACACAATCAATCCATCACCCCAGAAAACGTTCAGGAATTCATCATTGATGTAAGATTCCACAGTAATCATTGATGTAGTTTCTTTTCTGGAAAGGCTGACATCATTCAGAGCAAAAGGAAAATCAATCTGAGAATTATCGTCCGTCGTAATTTTAATCACGGAACGTTCGCTGATATTATAATTTTTATCAAGAATAATCGAATCCAATTCATCAAAAATCTGGTCTTTCCTGAAATTTGCCAAAAATCCTAATCGTCCTGTATTAACCCCAATAATCGGAATCTCAAGGTCTTGAATAAATGTTAGGGCATTCAGAATCGTTCCATCGCCTCCAAAACTGAAAACAATATTGACATTCTTATTCTTAAGCTCTTCTTTCCCGGAAAATGTATCAAATTCTTTGGAAAAATTCAGATTCTCCGCCATCTCTGCGTGAAGAACAACTGCTACTTCTCGCAACGCCAATTCGGAAATGAACCGGTTGAGATACAAAAACGTATCAAGATCCTTTTTTTGAGAATAGATAGCTGCCTTCATCAATTATATTTCTAAAAATTTCTGGAAAAACCCAAAACGGTCTTTCAACAGTTCTTCCTTCTCGTCATCATAATGTTTATGCACCACCACATAGCCATAACGTTCAAAAGTTTCGTCTATAGAACTTAGATTTTCATTGCTGATTTTGAGCGTAATTTCTACACTGTCATCCTTTATAGCATTGATGAATGTGCCGTAGATTTTTCCATTGTTACTTTCTACAATCTGAGAAATCTCCGTCATAGAATAATGCAATCCTGTGGTTTGAATTGTCAAAATCGCCCCGTTTTCGGAAAACAAAGGATATTTGGAAAACTCATTGAAAATATCGTCGCAAGAGATATAACCCAGATATTTTTCCTCTTTGGAAATAACAGGAACTACATTCGCGTTGAAGGTGTGGAAAAGCTTGATGCTGTCCAGCAAACTGCTGTCCTCCATAATCGCAAAACGCTCGTAATGGATATTAAGCGAATCCAGATTGCCTTCCGGACTGTCTTCCAAAAACGGTTGACTCAATCCACCAAGAAAAATGCCCTTGCTCACAATGAAAACGTGGGAATATCCAAATTCCTTAGCAACCTCAGAAGCTTCTTCTATAGAGTCTCTGACGCCGAAAGCCGGATAGTCTTTGGAAATGTAATCTTTGATAAACATTATGCTAATTTACAAAAATTACTTAGCCACAAAAGATTTTAAAAATTTTTATGTTTTTTTACAACAACTATTGCTTTATATAAAAATAAAAATATATCTTTGTCGCCTTTCATTTTTACTTTTTATTAGATTTATTTCAAACTGCAGCACTTCATTGTGTTTGCAGTTTTTTATTTTGTAAGATTAAGATTCTTTGCAAATTCCCAGATTACGATTCCGCCACAGACACTTACGTTCAGAGAATGTTTGGTTCCAAGTTGTGGGATTTCTAGGAAAGTATCAATATTTGGTAAAGCTTCATCACTGATTCCATCGACTTCATTACCAAGAATCAAAGCGTATTTTTTGTCTGGATTAATTTCAAAATCTGTTATCAATTGACTTGACGAGGTTTGCTCAATCCCAATAATTTCGAAGTTTTCCTTTTTAAGATGGTCAATAGCCACATTAATATCCTGCTCATAAATCCAATCCACACTTTCGGTTGCACCAAGAGCCGCTTTATGAATTTCACGATGAGGCGGCTGAGGCGTGATGCCACAAAGCACAACTTTTTCTATCAAAAAAGCATCGCCAGTTCTGAAAATCGCACCAACATTGTGCATACTTCTTACATTATCCAAGATCACAACCAAAGAAATCTTCGTTGTTTTCTTAAACGTTTCTACATCTATTCTTCCTAGCTCTTCTAGTTTCAGTTTTTTCGTCAAAATCAGGCTTTATTTAAAATTAAATCGATATTTCTCTCAATATTTTGTGCGATAGATTCCATTGGGATATCATTCTCATCATTGTTGAAAGGATCTTCTATTTCTTCCGCAATCAATTCCAAACTCATCAGAACATAGTAAACAAACATGGTGATCGGAATCATAAAAACTCCAAGATTCACAACATTAGCGATTGGCAAAGCTAAGACATAGAAAACGATAAACTTCTTGATGAATGATGAATATGAGTACGGAATTGGTGTATTTTTAATTCTTTCGCAACCACCACAAACATCCAAAAAACCAGATAATTGTGTATCTAAAACTAACATTTCTGTTTCGGAAATCTTACCTTCTTTTTTTAATTGAAACAATTTTTTGGTCATCAGAAAAACCAATTCTGCAGGTCCGTGATGTTTCAGTTCTTTTTTAAGATCGGTAAAATCCTCATCCAAAACCAATCTTGTTGATTCTTTGGAAAGATGTGTTGCCAGCAAATGAGGAAAAAGTTTAAGATAACGCGCGATCTGAGTTTTGGTTTTAATATCTTTATCATCCAAGATGCTACTCATCTTAATCATAAAATTTCGGCTGTCATTGACCAATTTTCCCCAAAGTTTTCGTCCTTCCCACCAACGGTCATAGGCTGTATTAGTCCTAAAAACCAAAAGCAAAGACAAGACAAATCCCAGCAAAGAATGAATCATTCCGATATTAATCACCGAGGATTTAGACGTCAAATGCAGATATTCTACTTCCAAATAATAGATGCCGTAAGAATAAACTCCCACGAGAAGCATTGTTGGAAAAAGGATACTCAGTGTGTCACTTTTATGAAGACTAATGAGTATTTTGAGGAAATTTTTTGTGTTGTAAGCGCGCATACAAAAAACATTAGATGACAAAGATAATTGATATCAAAATAAAATCCTGTGATAACTTTATAATTCACTCAAGTTTTAAATTGTTTCTGAAAATTATTTTTAAATTTAAGGATTGAAAAAACCAATCGATGTCAAATAAAGAAAAATTCATAACCGACCTCAACGCCAAGTACAATCCAAAAGGTGAACACATTATTCTCGGAAAAGGAATGCTGGATGGAGAAGTTATTACAGAAGTTAATGTTTCTATCCCTCTAAAAACCGTTAACAGACACGGCTTAATTGCCGGAGCGACTGGGACAGGAAAAACCAAAACACTTCAGGTTTTTGTAGAACAATTATCTCACGCTGGCATTCCAACTTTAGTCATGGACATCAAAGGTGACTTATCTGGAATTGCCGAAGCCGGAACAGAAAATGATAACATCAAAGATCGATATTCTAAAACGCAATTACCCTATTCTCCGCAGAGTTTTCCTGTAGAATTGATGACAATTTCCGGCGCAAAAGGTGTGAAACTTCGTGCGACAGTCTTGGAATTCGGACCAATTCTATTGAGTAAGATTCTTGGATTGAATGACACTCAACAAAGCATTATGTCCATTGTTTTCAAATATTGTGACGATAAAGCCTTGCCTTTGGTAGATTTGCAGGATTTGAAAAAAGTTTTGCAATATGTGACCGATAATCCGATTGGTAAAAAAGAATTGGCTGACAATTACGGTTCGATTGCTCCCGCATCTTTGGGCGCCATTTTACGCTCGATTGTGGCAATGGAACAACAAGGTGCAACAACTTTCTTTGGAGAACCTAGTTTTGAAGTGGATGATCTGCTAAAAACCAGAGATGGAAAAGGCGTTGTGAATATTTTCCGAGTTGATGATATTCAGAATAAGCCAAATCTTTTTTCCACGTTCATTTTATCATTGTTTGCCGAGATTTATATGACCTTTCCTGAAGAAGGCGACAGTGGGAAACCGAAATTGGTTTTGTTTATAGATGAGGCGCATTTATTATTTAATGAAGCTTCAAAAACCTTGCTTTCCCAAATCGAAACGATGGTTAAATTGATTCGCTCCAAAGGAATCGGAATTTATTTTATTACTCAAATTCCTGGTGATGTTCCGGAAAATATTTTGAGTCAGTTAGGATTGAAAATTCAACACGCGTTGAGAGGTTTCACTGCAAAAGACAGAAAAGAAATTGATAAAGCTGTAGAAAACTACCCAACGACAGAGTTTTACAAAGCCAATGAACTCATCCAAAATCTGGGAATCGGAGAAGCTTTTGTAACCGCATTGGACGAAAAAGGAATTCCAACGCCTTTAGTCCAAACTTACTTGATTTCGCCTGAAAGCCGAATGGATATCTTAACCGCTTCAGAAATCGATGAACTGACCAGAAATTCCGACCTTGTCAAAAAATACGAACAAGACATCGATAAAGAAAGTGCCTACGAAATACTCAACAAAAGAATCGAAGAACATACGCAAACCGTAATCCCAACGCCAACAAGAGGAAGACCTGCACAACCAAAAGAAGAAGCGGGAATGTTTGAACAAGTCATCGAAAGCCGAGCCGGAAAAACTTTTCTGAATACTTTGGCAAGAGAGGGTGCAAAGTTTATTTTGGGGATGTTCAGTATGAAGAAAAGGAGATAGAATAAAGCTGAGGCTGTCTCAAAAGGGCAGTCTTTTTTGTATTATGTTGCAAAAAAGATTTTTCATTTTTGTGTTTAAAAAAACTTTGAAAATTGGAAGATAAAAATTTTTTCAGGCTGCTTTTGACATTTTCTTGAGGTTGTGGGCTATCGCAAGTATGCCGATTTCTACCTCGATCTTATTTTTCCCCGAAGCATAAATCGTTTAAAATTTTTGTTGTGTTTGAGTGGGGCAAAAACAGGTTCAACATCGTGACATCGCTGTTTCCGTAGCCTGATACATTTTTAGTACAAAGAAGTTTGAAAACCTTTTCCCTGATTTTTGCCAGTTTTGAATTGTTTTGTGAAGCGGTTATTTGTAATGATTTTTGATCTTTCCTGAAGTAATTGCTTTTTACATAAGCTTTTATTTTATTAGATTTCAGTAAGTTATAGTTTTCTTCCGAGCATATCCTGAATCCGCTACCAGCTCTTTCGGAACTTTATGATAGCTTTCTTTAAAGCCCTGTAAATGAGATTCCAACGTTTTGGTATCGGTTGTATTGGGATGGATGGAATAGTGTTTGTTGGTGGAAATCTGCAGGTTGTAAGCCGGTTTTAGTTGCCCGTTTCGCATATAATCTTTCTTCTCTGCATAAAGGTAGCATTTATGTCCTGGTGCTGTTAGATTTCTGTAGAGAAAGTAATTGTTTGATTCATGGCTTAAAATAAAAAATCCCGAACTCAAATGTCGGGATTTTTAATAGCCAATTACTGATTTCCGTAAAATTAATTTTAAAGTAATTTTTATATTTGCTAGAAATCAATCAATAAATAACTATGAAGAGCCTTAGCATTATTTTAATTACAATTTTATTAATAAGTTGTAAAAAAGAAGAAAAAAAATATTCTCCTGAAATTGAAATGAAAGCACAATTGATTGTTGACAGTATTACCAAATCTGTTAAGAAAGAATCTGCTCTTGAAAATAAAGAACAATCGGATGCTCCTGTGAAGGTAATGAATTCTCGTTTTATAGAAAAGGAATATTCAAATTATAAAGATGTAGAATTAACCTATAAAAATATTTCTAACAAAGATATAAAAGCCATTAAATTTGAATGGTATGGAGAAGATTCATTTGGAGAACCAGCAGATATGGGTATTACAGACGGAAATGGCGGAGGATTTGATGATGACGTTTTAAAAGCAGGAAAAAAGAGAACTTCTGAATGGAATGTTTTAAGTAGAAATGGGGATAAGATTCTAACCGCGAGAGCTTATGAGGTGGTTTATACTGATGGTACAAAATGGAAAGCAAAATAATTTTGGTTTTGCTTATTTTTTAATAAAATAAAAATCCCAATATATAAATCGGGATTTTCATTATATAAAGTTGACTTTATTTTAAATCTTAGAAAGCAAAGTCCTGAAATTCACCTTCTCATCAATAATTCTTCTCAGATCAGAAACAGGAACTCTTTCCTGCTCCATTGTGTCTCTGTATCTCAAGGTTACAGTATTATCGTTCAAAGAATCGTGGTCAACTGTGATACAGAAAGGCGTTCCAATGGCGTCTTGTCTTCTGTAACGTTTTCCGATGCTGTCTTTCTCCTCAAAGATCACATTGAAATCAAACTTCAAATCATTGAAAATTTTATCAGCAAATTCAGGTAAACCATCTTTTTTAACCAAAGGCAAAATTGCTGCTTTTACAGGCGCTAAAGCCGGTGGTAAGCTCAAAACTGTTCTTTCTGAACCATCTTCCAAAACCTCATCTTTCAGAGAGTTGGAGAAGATTGCTAAGAACAATCTGTCCAAACCAACCGAAGTTTCTACAACATAAGGCACATAATTCTCATTTCTTTCCGGGTCAAAATACTGGATTTTTCTACCAGAGAATTTCTCGTGCGCCGAAAGGTCAAAATCTGTTCTAGAATGGATACCTTCCAATTCTTTGAATCCAAATGGGAAATTAAACTCGATGTCAGCAGCAGCGTTGGCATAATGAGCCAGTTTCTCGTGGTCGTGGAAACGGTAATTATCTTCGCCAAGACCAAGCGCCAAATGCCAGTTAAGACGTGTTTTTTTCCATTGTTCATAGAATTCCAACTCAGTTCCAGGTGGAACGAAATATTGCATTTCCATTTGTTCGAATTCTCTCATTCTGAAAATAAACTGTCTCGCAACAATCTCGTTTCGGAACGCTTTACCAATCTGAGCAATCCCGAAAGGTAATTTATGACGAGAAGTTTTCTGAACGTTAAGGTAATTCACAAAAATACCCTGAGCCGTTTCAGGTCTTAGATAAAGGTCAGTTGCAGAATCTGCAGAAGCGCCCAATTTAGTTCCAAACATCAGGTTGAATTGTCGCACTTCCGTCCAGTTTTTAGAACCAGTGTCCGGGTCAGCAATTTCTAATTCCTCGATCAAAGCTTTTACATCCGCAAGGTCTTCTTTCTCAAGAGATTTTGCCAGTCTGGAAAGAATCGCCTCTCTTTTTGCTCTGTACTCCAAAACTCTTGGATTGGTCGCTACAAATTCAGCTTTATCAAAAGCATCACCAAAACGTTTTGCCGCTTTTTCTATTTCTTTATTTTCCTTGTCCTCGATTTTAGCGCAGTAATCTTCCACCAAAACATCCGCACGGAAACGTTTTTTAGAATCTTTGTTATCAATCAACGGATCGTTGAACGCATCCACGTGTCCTGAAGCTTTCCAGATCGTGGGATGCATAAAAATGGCAGAGTCGATCCCAACGATATTTTCGTTCAGCTGAACCATCGCTTTCCACCAGTATTGTTTGATGTTATTTTTCAGTTCCGCGCCGTTCTGTCCGTAATCGTAGATGGCCGAAAGTCCGTCATAGATCTCGCTGGAAGGAAAAATAAAACCATATTCTTTAGCGTGGGAAACCACTTTTTTGAAAACATCTTCTTGCTTTGCCATAATTTATGTTGAATTGAAGTGCAAAAATAACGATTTTAAGTGATTTTGAATGATTTTTTTTAGGAGCCGGGAACCTGCTTTCCGCTATATCTTTTGTCTATCTTTCTCCACTCCGTTGCGTAAGGCAGACAAAAGGATGCCGCTACAATCAGGGCTAGAAATTCATTCAGAAATCTCTACTTTTGCCCA
This sequence comes from Epilithonimonas zeae, assembly GCF_900141765.1. NCBI lineage: Bacteria > Pseudomonadati > Bacteroidota > Flavobacteriia > Flavobacteriales > Weeksellaceae > Epilithonimonas > Epilithonimonas zeae. The sequence continues at coordinate 255,000 of NZ_FSRK01000002.1, forward strand.
ATGTTAGAAATCCTTTATCAAGACGACTACCTCATTGCAATCAACAAACCGAGTGGACTTTTGGTTCATAAGTCAAAATATGCAGGTCCAGCAGACGAATATGCGGTAGAGAAATTAACGAATCAAATTGGCAAAAATGTTCATCTTGTTCATCGTTTGGACCGTAAAACGTCTGGTGTATTATTGTTTGCTTTTGATAAAGAAACCCTAAAATTACTGAGTGACCAATTTATGGATCGCAAAGTTGAAAAAAAATATCTGGCGATTCTCCGAGGTTGGGCAAAAGAGGAAGAAACAATTGATTACGATTTGACCAATGAAAATGAAATTGTTCAAAATGCAATCACCTATTATCGTCGTTTACAAATTTCTGAAATAGATTTACCATTTCTAAAACATCCAACGTCTCGTTATTCTTTGGTAGAAGCCATTCCTGAAACTGGGAGATTTCATCAATTAAGGAAGCATTTCAAACATATTTTACATCCGATTTTAGGCTGCAGAAAACACGGTTGCAATAAGCAAAATAAGCTGTGGCTAAATGCTTTTAATATTACTGCAATGCCTTTGCATTCTCATCAGCTTAATTTTAAACATCCAATTACAGAACAAAATATTTCCATCAATGCGAGTCTAAATGTCAATCCTGATTTTTTACAAATAGGAAAAATATTGGGTTTTGATTTTGAGGAATATATTTAGGTTTTGATAATTATAAAAACAAAAAAAAGCTTCCCATTTCTGAGAAGCTTTTCTGATTGTTTTTACTAACTATTACTTTTTGATTATTTTTTTGCTTACGATGCTGTTGTCAGAAGTTACGATTCTAAGAACATAAACGCCGTTTGGAAGCTTAGAAACATTCATTTCATTGCTCTTAGTTTCTAATAATTTTTTGCCATCCATATTGTAAAGTGCAACAGATTTAAGGTTCTTGTTATCGATGTGAACAATATCTACAACAGGGTTCGGATAAACCAGAACTTTGGCTTTTTCACCGGAAACTTCGCCGGTTGCTAAAATGTCGAGATTCAGACTATAACCTAGCAATCCTAAGTCAGCCGATGCAATGTAGATGTAGGCGTTTTTATCCGAGAAATCTATCGTCACAGAACTAGTTTCTGAGTACAAAAGGTCTTTTCTGTCGACACTTTCCCAATTGGCGCCGTTATCCACAGAATAATAAACATTGAATTGAGTGAATTGAGAAGTATAAGTTGTTGCAATCAGCACTCCGGAATTGATATCAGAATAAGCTACTTTGTTCGCTACAAATTCTCCAGTTAGAGTCCAGGTTACACCTTTGTCGTTCGAAACATAAACACCGCTAGAAGTTCCTAACGCCAATTGATTGGCATTTTTGGGATTCTGAACGATATCAAAAACCGCAGCATATGAAGGGAAATCACTTCCTAAAGAAACCGGAGTCCAATCTGTTCCGCCGTTCGTTGTTTTATAAACTTCGGAACCAATCAGGATAAAGAATTCGTCTGAGATATTATTCGGATGCAGAATCTTGTAAACACTTGCTTGTGCAGGCAAGGGAATATTAGTTGTTATAATATTATTTTGGTCGTTGAAATTGATTTTATCCAATTCGCCTTGTCCCCAGTTATCGAAAGTGGTATAGATTTGATTGTTGACCTGCGGGTCAGGAATAACATTGGTCAATCCGCTCGTAAACGTTTCGAAAATAGTATTGGAAGTTGCTCCAAAATCATTACTCATAGACAAAGTTGAACCCATAAATCCACCTTTGAAAGTATAGATTCTTCCTTCTGTTTTAGAATCAGAAATATATGAAGGCGTATTATTGGTACTGAAAATATTAAGAGGCTCGATATTAAAAGCGTTTTCTGAGTTATCCGCTAAATTCCTATGGACAAAACCACTCTGAACGCTGTAGAACAAATGTTTCGCAGTGGAATTTTCAAACAGATTAACTCTTCCCGTAGAACTGTAAAAAGGCGTCTGAACCTGAGCCAAAGTTGCTCCGTTGTCTGTAGAAAACAAAGGTTTATAGTTCGCAGTAATAAACAACTCGCCTGCTTTGAAAGGATTGAAACTTGCTTTGATTCCGTAATAATAGCTGTCCAAATTATCATAAGGATATTCTACACTTTGCCAAGTTGTACCACCGTCTTTTGTGGAAACGATCTCGTCTTCTTCCAAAACGATCACGTGATTGTTATCCAACGGATTGAATTTGATATCGATAATGTTATTCAGGATGCCGTTGCTTCCCCAAGTGATATTCTTATCTTCCCACGTGTTTCCGCCGTCTGTAGAATGATGAAGTTTTTCCGGACTCATTCCGAAGCTGATTCCTGTCCCAGTGTAGATTTCGTTCGGGTTATTCGGATTGAATTCCAGCGTTGCGAGAACACTGCCCTCCAGTTTGGTTGTGAAAGTACCACCACCATCGTTGGAAATCATCAGTCCGCCGTAAACACCTTCGCTTCCATTTCCGTTGGCAATGTAGATCTTGCTTTTATCAGCTGGGTTGAAGGCTACATAACTCGTTATAATATTATGGTTATCATCTACAGAGTAATAAACTTCTTTCCAGTTTTCTCCGCCGTCAGTTGTTGTAAAAACCCGGTTTGCTGTTCCAAGACCATACGGAAACTGAGAGCTTACAATCAAAGTGTTTTTATCATTCTCAAAGAAATTATAAGCCGAAACAAAAGCACCTTCTGAGTAATTTGGCATTGAAAAAGTTTTGGTAATTGTTTTTGAAGGGATATCAAAAATATGCAATTCCCCAATTCCATCTTTCAAAGTCGAAAAAGACAAAAATGAACCGTCTTTGCTGATATTCAGTTTGGTAATGTTTCCATATTCTGTCGGCAGGGAATAGAAAACTTCCCAAGAAGTTCCATTGTTGTGGGAAACCAGAATGTGATTGGTAATTGTTGTTGCATAGACAGTGTTTTGTTCTGTTATGCTATATGTAACTTCGAAGATTCTTCCGAATTCATTCTTACCCAAAACCTCAACTTGGGCATTCATTTTATTAGTGAAAAGTGCGAATAGTAATCCCGCAAAAAAAGTAATTTTCTTCATATATCTAATTTTATAACCAAATGTTGTGATAAAAATTAGCAATGCAAAAAAACTGAACGGAATTAATAGGACGATGCTTCAGAAATAAAGTGACATTTTTTTTAAATACTTGTAATATAGGTATATAGGTCTAAATTTTCATCGCCGCCAATCTTCTTCGTAATCCGCTCTTTTCTCTTGCGACAAGCTTCTGGAGTGATGTTAAAAATCGTCGAAATCTCTTTTACCGAAAGATTCATATAGACATACGAAAGGAATCTGATATCGTTTGAATTAAGGTCTGGATGAAGTTGTTTCAATCTGGAAAGAAAACCTTGATTCACTTCTTCGAAATGTACCAGAAAACTTTCTTCGTCGTGTGTTTGTTTCTGAAGAATTTTGAATTGCTTGATGATGCTACTGATATCAACATTGTTCAAATCATCCGACTCTCGGGAAAGCGTGTTGATGAGGTCGTCAATGAGTTCTATTTTCGTAGAGAGCTGTAAAGCTTTTGTTGTCAGTTTTCTGTTTTTAGCTTCGATTTCATTTTTGTATTTTTCTTCTTCCAGTAGAGCCGAAACTTCTTTTTCTTTTAATTGATTTTCAAGGATTTCCTTATTCTTTTTCTCTTTTTCAAGTTCCAGTTTTGCAATTTCTGCATTGTTCTGTTCGATGATTTTCTGCTGTTTATTTTTCAGAATACTGTTTCTGAGTGCCCAAAAAATAATTGCAATAATAAAAATCGCCAACAAAATTCCTTTAATAAAATAAGAACGCTGGGTCGTCAGTTTCCCTTGACTTTCTGCCAAATCTTTTTGAGAATTCTGAAGTTCAAATTTAATTTTACTATTCTCGAAAAGTTGTCCATTTTTAATCCGATTCACCGAATCTTTCACTGCCATTATCGAATCTTTGTAAGCAACTGCGCGGTCAATATTATTCGCTTTTTGGTAAAGTTTGCTGAATCTCTCGAAAAGATTTTCTTTAAAATCATAATTCAGATTACTTTTCTCGGCTAATTCCAGATAATGAAAAGATTTAGGCAGATCATTTTTATGCTCTGCAATCACAGAAAGATTGTATAATACCTGGGTTTTGTATTCAGAATATTCTACACCGGTCAGTTTTGGTAAAAGTTCATTAGCAATTCTTGTGGCTTCATCGTATTTTTCCAGATTCACCAATGTTTCCATCTCGGTAGACTTTGCGAGCAGATGATAAGGTGAATTTAATGTCAATTTCAAAGCTTCATCAATATATTTTTTTGCCGTTTTGTAATCGCCTTTTTCGTTGTAAACAATGGTCAGGTTAATAGCGTATAAACCTTTGGAAGTGTTGTTGTTAACTTTTCCCGCGAGTTCGTAGGCTTTGGAAAAATATTCTTTGGCTTTATCGATTTTGTTGTCCCGGGAATAGAGAATTGCAATGTTATTGAGAACAGTCATTTCTGATTTCTCGTCCAGATGAGCAACGGCAATTTTGTAAGCATCAAGGTAATTATTGAGTGCTTCGCCATAATCCAATCGCATATAATAATTCGCACCGATGTTGTTTGTTGCAAGGAATTCTTCGCGGTACCATTTGTTATCCTGAGCAATTTTTCGGGTTTTGGTAAGGATTTGCAGAGATTTGGTAAAATCCTTTTTGTTCATCGCTTCTACGCCTTCAATAATCATTTTTTCACAATCCTTTGGCGTAATTGCAAAAGCTTGAAAAGGCAGAAACAAAAGGAAAAATATATAAATTAAACTTTTATAAAAAGTATGTGGAATCATTTAAAAATTCGGATAAAATCTAAGTAAAGATATAAAGATTTTAGTTTATTTTTCCTGAATTCTGAAAATGTCAGTGAAACCACAAAAGGCACAAAAGAAATTAGTGGAAAATCTTTTGTGCCTTTCGTGGTAAAAATTTCAAAGAATTCCCACAGTCTTAAACACAACATTATCCATTATGCTTCTGTATTTAACTTTTTAAGCAATTTTAATTGATTATCCTCACAAAAACGTAAATTTGTAAAACTTTTCTCCGATGTACAAAAGCCTAATTCGTCCGATTCTTTTCAAATTCGACCCAGAAGAAGTTCATCATTTTACATTTTCTATTCTGAAGAATTTTGGATTTCTTGCCAAATTATTTTTACCAAAACCAATTGAAGATAAACGTCTGGAACGTGAGGTTTTCGGGCTGAAATTCAAAAATCCAGTTGGATTAGCGGCGGGTTTTGATAAAGACGCCAAACTCTTCAATGAATTGTCCGACCTCGGATTTGGCTTCATAGAAATTGGAACTTTGACTCCGAAAGCTCAAGCTGGAAATGATAAAAAAAGGTTATTCCGATTGAAGGAAGATTCTGCAATTATCAACCGAATGGGTTTCAATAATGGCGGTGTTGATGAAGCCATCGAACGTTTAAAGAAAAACAAAAATGTTCTCATTGGCGGAAACATCGGAAAGAATAAAGTGACGCCAAACGAAGAAGCCGTCAACGATTACAAAATCTGTTTCGAGAAATTACTTCCTTACGTTGATTATTTCGTAGTAAATGTCAGTTCGCCAAACACACCAAATCTCCGTGAACTTCAGGACAAAAAACCGTTGACAGAATTATTGTCAACGCTTCAAAACCTCAATCTTGCAAAGCCAAAACAAAAACCAATTCTTCTGAAAATCGCACCAGATTTGACAGACGAGCAACTTTTGGATATTATTGATATCATTAATGAAACTCAGATTGCAGGCGTCATTGCTACGAACACGACTTTGTCAAGAGAAAATTTGATTTCAGAAAATAAATCAGAAATGGGTGGATTGTCCGGAAAACCTTTAACAAAACGTTCGACAGAAGTTATTAGATTTTTATCAGAAAAAAGTGGAAAAGCATTCCCTATCATCGGCGTTGGCGGAATTCATACTGCGCAGGATGCAATCGAAAAACTAGAAGCTGGAGCGAGTCTTGTTCAGCTTTATACAGGATTTATCTACGAAGGTCCGGAATTGATTAATGAAATCAATAAAGCGATTCTTCTAGGAGAATAAGCCGGTTTATTTGGTTGATTTCTGAGAACGGAATAAATTATTTTGCTGACAATGTAACAAAGTATGCGTTATAATTGTTTTAAAATAAAACAACCTTTCAAAGACTAATTCCTATGAAAAAAAGCATTTTATTTTTTCTTGTTTTCATCTCAACTCTCATTTTCGCTCAGCAAAATCTTAGGATTAATGGGAAAATCATTAATTCTGATAAAGAGAAAAGCACTTTTCCTATTGTTGTTTATCTTTTGGATAATGAGAATCAATTAATTAAATCTACAGTCGCCCAGGATTCGAAGTTTGAATTTGACCAATTGAAATCCGGAAATTATCATCTTCAGTTGTCATCAGATGAAACCATTCAGAATGAAAAGCCATTTTATCTGGAAAAAAATCTGGAGCTTTCAATTGCTTTTGAACCAAAAAGTCAAAAAATTGATGAGGTGACAATCACTGCAAAGAAAAAGATTTTCAAAGTTGAAAATGGGAATATCACGCTGGATGTCGCCAATTCTCCACTGAATACATTGCCAACTTCAACGGAATTATTATCAAAATTACCTTTTGTAATGATGGATGCAAACGGCGAAGGATTATCGTTTGTTGGAAAAGGAACGCCTTTGCTTTATGTTGACAATCAGAGAGTGGATTTTGCGACATTAACTGCAATTTCTGTAGATGATATCAAGTCGGTGGAAGTTATTAGAAATCCATCTGTTAAATATGAATCGGAAGGAAAAGCGGTTATCAAAGTCAATCTTAAAAAGAGCAGAAAGGACGGTTCGCAGCTTAGTATCTCAGAAACGGCGACATTCCAAAAACGTTTTAGTAATTATCTTTCAGCCAATTTTCAGCAAAAGAAAAATAAAACCGAGTGGAAACTGAATGCTTCCTACAACCAAATTAACCATTGGGAAAGCAACGGTTTTGATTATTCGGTTCCGAGTAAAAATATTAGTTCAGATTATGTTATAAAATCGATTACGAAACGTCCGCAAACTATTTTTGGAGCGAGTTTGTATCAGGAACTGAATGATGATGGCGATTATTTGACATTGTCTGTTAACAGTAATTTCAGACCGGACAAAGGCGATAATAATACCAATACATTTTATTCTGAAAATGGTAATTCTGCGTTTATTAAAACACTCAATCAGCAAGACAGTAAACGGGCGACAATCAACTCTATCTTTAATTATAAGAAGAAATTAACAGATTGGGATGCTGAGATTTTGACTGGATTTCAGTTCAAACGAGAGAGTAAAAATGTAGATTATAGTTTTTTCAACGATACCAATAATTCGGGTTATGAGTTCAATCAATTTCGCGTTCAGCAATATTCTGGAAATGTGTATTCAGGAAGAGTGGATATCGAAAAAAAATTGAGTGAAAATTACAGTTTGGAATTGGGTGGAAGTTACACGAAAGCTGAAACCAAAAATGATAATAAAACAACTTATCAGAACAACCAAAATCCGGAATTTTATCTGTATCAATTCAAGGAAGCAAATCTTGCGGGTTACACAAATCTCGCTTTTAATGCAGACAAATGGAATGTCAACGGCGGTTTAAGAACGGAATCTACCAATGCAGAAGGTTTTGATGAAATTGAAAACCAGACTAAAATCAAGAGAAACTATTTGGATTGGTTTCCCAATGCAGAAATCGGTTTCAAGCAAAATGATAATTACGACTATACTCTGAATTTCAGGAAAAGCATTTCCCGTCCAAACTACGGAGATTTGTCTTCAGGTGGCTTATATGGAAGTCCGTATGTTGAATATCAAGGTAATCCAGACTTAGTTCCAACTTATACCAATACAATTTCTTTAACTGCCAATCTCAAGAAAATCTCGGTCAATGCAACTGCTTACAACAGCAAAAATCCTTTGGGTTATACCTTGGTTTATGATGATGATAAGAATATTTCAAAATTTACAGCGGTTAATTTTGATAAAGAAATGGGTGTTTCTTTAGGCATTGATTCTCTTTTTCAAGGGAAAAAATGGAGTTCTCAAAACAGTCTGTCCGTTAATTATGATAAAATAGAGGATTCTTTAGCCATTCTGAAAAAATCCACGCCATATGTTTATTTTTCTACCAATAACACGGTTAATGTTTGGAAGTATTTGTCAGTTCTGTTGGATGGTTCGTACATCACAAAACGTGTGGAAGGTCTGTACGAAAACAATGCAATGTGTCTGGTGAATCTGGGGATGACATCTTCTATTTCCGATTTTGATTTTACCGTGCGTTACAACGATGTTTTCAATCAGATGAATTATATTCAGAAAATGACTTATAGCGGAATCAATTCAACTGGCACCTTTTTTGGAAATACACCAACGATATCTTTTGCGGCAAAATATAATTTTGGTAAATTGAAAAAGTCCAATTACAAAGAAAGTGCTGTAAACGAAACTTCGAACAGGTTATAATAAATTAATTATGGAATTAATTACACTCAAGATTTTTAATACAGAAATCGAAGCAGAAATGCTCAAAGTTTACTTAGAAACCAATGGCATTGAAGCTTATGTCTTCGGAAATATTATGGCAAATACTTTCAATCTGTTTAATAATACAAACGAAGGTGTCCAACTGAAGGTTGTTGAAAATGATTTCGAAAAGGCAAGTGAATTAGTCGTCGAATTTTATAACAAAGACAATCAATAAAAACAAAACCTCGCCAAATCTGACGAGGTTTTTTGATTCATTTTTTAAAGTTCTAAAACTTAAAATCCACACCAACATAGAAATTCTGTTTCATAATCGGAGCGTAAACCATTCCACCATCAAAGTAATTTCCAAACGGATTTCCCGCATCTAGAATCGCAACTTTTTGCTGATAACCAGTTAAGTTTTCTCCACCCAAATAAACCCTGATTTTCTCAGAAAAATTTCTGGAAATCTGAGCATTCAAAGTTGCATAACTTGGCGAATAATCTCCAATCTGGAATTCCGCAGGATTAGATTTTGTATTCGGAAGTCTTTGTTTTCCGACTAAATTTAAAGTCGTGTCAAAGCTCCAGAATCTGCCTTTTTCCGTTTTGTTGGTTGAATAAGCCAAGTTTGCAAATCCACGATGTTTCGCCATAAACGGCACTTTTTTCAACCCGCTGAGGTAATCCAAAGCAACATCATAATATTTATAAGCCACTCTGAATTCCAGATTTTTCACAGGTTGAATATCCCATTGCGTCTGGAAACTATTTGCAAAAGATTTTCCCTCAAGATTGTAGAATAAGATTTTCTGCGCAGATTCATCCAAATCGGTTACAACTTGATTTTGGAAATCCGTTCTGAAAAAATCAGCCAAAACGGTCGATTTTCTCCCAAACAATTTGAATTCCTGCTGAAGACTTACGCCATAATTCCACGCAATTTCTGGTTTCAAACCATAAATTGCGCCACCACTATTGATGATTTGAATTTGACGATTCGATGCAAAATAAGCTTGGCTTTCCGCAAAGATATTCGCAGTTCGGAAACCTCTTCCAGCCGAAATTCTGAAAATGGTTTTCGGAGTCAAATCATATTTGAAATTCATTCTCGGCGTAAACTGCGTTCCTGCAAGATTGTGAAAATCAACACGAGCACCTGTTACCAAAGTGAATTTTTCACCTGTCAAAGTATATTCTGCAAACAATCCAGGAACAGTTTCTGTTCTTTTGTAATTGTCCAAAAGATAATCTTCATCGTACTTATCATAAAGGAAACTTGCACCAACTTTATATTTGTTGTTTGTATTTCCGAGGATGCTTTCGAAAATCAAATTAGAGTAATAAGACGTTTCTTTTCCAAAATAATTTCTCAATCCGAAAAAGCTATCTTGTTGATGATAAGTCAATTGATTCATCCAACCCAAGCTTTGATAAGGTTTCCCTTTGAAAACATAACCTGTTTTGTTCCATAATTGAAATCTCGAAATATCAATTCCAACGCCATAAAGCGATTGGTCTTTCTGCGGAATCCTTTTATTAAATCCGATTTGTCCTGCCGTTCTTTCGTCTTTCAGATAATTAATTCCGAAATGCGAGCCGAAGCCAGAACCTTGCAAATCATTATAATTCAATAAATAAGCTACGTTTAATTGGCTTCCTTTTGGTCTGTCAAGAAAAGCGTCATCATTCATATCCGTATCACCGAAAGTTCCGTTTCCGTGAAGCAAAACACTTTGGTTCCATTTGTCAGAAATTGGAGAAGTGCTTGTGACATTAGCTTCAACTCTTCCGTTGTTGTCAGAAAACAAATTGATTTCCGTTTCCGCTTTTTTATCGTCATCGTGCGTTTTCAAAAGTTCGGTATTAATTTGCCCTGTGATACTTTCGTAGCCGTTAACAACTGTACTTCCGCCTTTCGTCAATTGGATTCCTCCAATCCATTTTCCTGGAATAAAATTGAGTCCATAAGGCGAAGCCAAACCACGGATTTCCGGTAATTGTTCTTTCGTTAAAAGCGTGTATTTTTGGTCTAATCCCAACATTTTCAACTGTTTAGTTCCAGTAACCGCATTACTGAATGAAACATCAACTGTTGCATTGGTTTCAAAACTTTCGGAAAGATTACAACAAGCGGCTTTCAACAATTCTTTGGAACTGATATTGAAAATCAATCCCGCTTCTTTTTTGCTGATTGCGGTTGCTTCTTTTTCTCTTGTCAGTTTTACACCTTCAATCTGATTCGTTTTTTTATCAGAATCTGAGTGATGTTCAAGTGTGTCATTCGGTTTTTCAAAATCAGAACCTCTTGTATATAAGCAACAAGGAGGCAAATTTTTGTAAGCATCTTCAGACGCCTTGAACTTCTCATTGTCGTGACCAACTTCTGCAATTTGTTTCAGGATATCGTCACATTTAACTTTTGATTCGTCCAAAGTCATTGTCAAAGTCTGATTATTGGCAGTCCAATTGGCAGTTGTTGCGCCGGCTTTCAAGGCTGCTTTTTCTATTCTGGCTTTGCACATATTGCAATTTCCTTTTACCAAAAACTGTTCTGTAACGGTTTGCGCAAAAGAGAATACGGAACAAACGAGCAGCACAGAAAACATAAGTTTTCTACTTAAATAATTCATCGTCAAAAAATTTAAATTAATTACTTAAGCTCGCAGACTTGTTTGGTGTCACTATTTTTCGCCAACTTTTTGCTATTGTCGGGACGGTCGTATTGGCAGCAAGCATCCAAATCGTCATAGATTTTGTCAGAAGCACGGAACATTTCGTTGTCGTGACCCACTTCAGCTACACTTTTCAGAATCGATTTTTTGTCTGTCTTGGAGGCGTCATAGCTTACAGTCAAGACTTTTTTGCTCATACTCCAGTCGGCTGATTTTACGTTTTTATCAGCTTTAACCGCTGTTTCGATGCGTTCTTTGCACATTCCGCAGTTGCCTTCTACTTTGGCTTTGAATGATTTGGTTTGTGCAGAAAAATTTGAAAATAGAAATATAGAAAGGAATAAAATTCCTGATTTTATGATTGTATTCATTTTGATTTTGATTAATTTTAATTTGATTGAATTAAGATTTTTAAATAAATCTTTGAATTTATATTCTCACAGATTTTACGGATTTAGCAGATTAACTTTCAGAAAAAATCTGTAAGATTTGCTTAATCAGCGAGAGAAATTAAAATTAACCAAGTTTGGGCGGTTGCCAGATGTTGAAAGTTCGCGCAAGAGGCGATTGTGAATAATAAGAAAAAGGATTGTTGATGGTGAAAATCGGTGTTTTCAGTTTGTTATCGAAATTATTCAGAACAACAGAAAAAACAAATCCAGAACTGCAGGTTTTGCAAGTCGTGCAATTGTCTTTGCAGTCTTTTTCTTTTTTGGAATCGTGATGACAAGAATCCGTTTTTTTCTCGTCTTTTTTGCAACAGTCGGAATTGTCTTTCTGAGATTCACAACAAGAACTTTGAGCAACCTGCGCATTGAAATTCTGCTTCGGAAATACAAAAATTCCCAAACAGAAAATCATCATAAAAAGTTGCAATCTTCTCAACATCGTTTTGCAAAATTATGAAATAAAAATTATCCAAACGCAAAGGCGCAATTATTTTCTCTAAATACTGATAAAAGTCGCAAAATTTAATTTGCGACTTTCAAGCATCAAATATAAATTTCCTGCGGCTTTGCGATAAGACTATTCTTCACTTTTCACAAACATTTTTCTTCTTCTCAAAAAATAAAATACCAAACCGCCAATCAAAACAATCGGCCAGATAGAAATAAGAAAAACAAATAATTGCTGAATCAAATAAAATCCTTCCACGAAAGCATTTTTCACATCGTACAAGAAATTGTATTTGTATTCATTATCAATATTTTTGGTGTTGATGATAGGAATTTTCGCAACACTCGTTTTCGGTTCTTGGATGAAGATATCAACTGTTGAAAATTTCAGATTATCAGCAAGAATTTCATCAGAATATTTCTGAACATTAGCTTGAGACATATTTTTATCATCAAGATTCACTTTATCTTTTCCAGCTTTCAATTCAGAAATATTAGTGCTGGTTTTCGATTGTCTTTCCGCTTCCATTTTGGAAAGTTTGATGTTTGCTGTAACATCTTCTGCAGAAATAATTCTGGAATTGAGAAATACTTTTTTATCATTAATAAAATCCAAAAACTCGCCCAATTTCTGAGTCGGAACTCTTACTTGCATCCTATTATGATTCTGAAATTTTCGAATCAAAATCGCCGATTCATCCGACGTATTATAAGTATCTTCCGACAAAGTCTGCGCTTCCATTCTGCTTTTCGTCACAAATCCGCCAAGCGACTGCAGCTGTTTCTCAATCGAAATTGTCGCGTCATAAACATCTTTCACTTCCATATCCACTTCTGCCGTTTTCACAAATTGTTTGCCTTCGACAGATTGGGTTGCTGCCATAGAAACATTGTCAGAAACAGCAGCCGCGCTATCTGCAGTTGCGTAAGCAGATTCCGCATATTCTCCTTTTTTACATCCGATTAAAAGTAAAGCAAGTAAGCTGATTGATAAGATTTTAGTTTTCATAATAGATTATTTTTAGAGATTAAATTTTTAAAATTAGGGCAGCTTTATCCGCCTTCCGCTCCCAATCTTTTTTGCCTAAGCTTTTCCAGCCACAAAAAGGGATTTCCACTCAAACCTAACGAAGTGGTTCATCGATTCAAATAATAAATAAGAAATCAGAGATAAGTCGGGCTGCGGTTCCAAGTTTCAAATCAAGTTTTGTCAATTGTTTGAAACCTTCTTTCTCAAAATTGATAATTAAAATGAAAGCAATTCTGCAAATCAATCCGAAACTAATTGTAAACTAATCTTCAATCCAAAACATTGATTATGAGTGTTTTGTAAAATTGTTTTTCAAAGAAAGATTTATAATTAGTGAATTGTAAAAGCTTTTTAGGAATATTAATTGCATTCTACAAGAAAAACAGAATCAATGAACAGCACAATCTCCAAAATCAAAGGCGTTTTCAGCCTTTTAAAAAATATCGATATAGACCAACTTTCCCAAATCTCACAAAAAGTCGACCTTCCAAAATTGATGCATCAGTTTTCAAAACTCGATAAAAATCAATTGAATAGTTTGACCAAGATGCTGGATTCTTCCGGTAAGAAAAGGGAATTGCCACCAATCAACGGTGATTTTTACGAACTGCATCTGAAACTGACAGACGAGCAACGAGCAATCCAACTGAAAGTCCGAGAGTTTATGGAAAAAGAAGCCAAACCTTTGGTCAACAGATATTGGCTGACAGACGATTTCCCACACGAACTCATCCCAAAATTCAAAAAATTAAATCTTTGCGGCGTGACTTACGAAGGTTACGGTTGCCCCAATTTACCTTTCTTGATGGAAGGCGTTATCGCAATGGAAATCGCAAGAGTTGATGCTTCCTTGGCAACATTTTTCGGAGTTCAATCCGGCTTATCAATGGGTTCGATTTATATGTGCGGTTCCGAAGAACAGAAACAAAAATATCTTCCCGGAATGCAACAATTCGATTTGATTGGTGCATTTGGATTAACAGAGCCGGAAGTTGGTTCGGGAGCGGCGGGCGGATTGACTACAACTTGTAAAAAAGTAGAAGGTGGCTGGATTCTGAACGGACAAAAAAAATGGATTGGCAACGCCACTTTTGCGGATGTGATTATTATCTGGGCAAGAGATGTAGATGACAATCAGGTCAAAGGTTTCATTGTTGAAAAAGATACCGCTGGATTTTCAGTCGAAAAAATCCGAGGAAAAATGGCACTCCGAATTGTGCAAAACGGATTGATTACGATGAAAGACTGCTTCGTCGCCGATTCTCAAAAAATGGAGCACGCCAACAGTTTCAAAGACACCGCGAAAGTGCTACAAATGACAAGAGCCGGCGTTGCGTGGATGGCAACCGGCTGTGCAAGAGGTGCTTATGAAAGCGCTTTGGACTACACTAGAAGACGTGAACAATTCGGGAAACCGATTGCTTCTTTCCAATTAGTTCAAGGACATTTGGTAGAAATGTTATCGAATTTAACCGCGATGCAAACTTTAGTTTTCAGATTGTCGGAAATGCAAGACCAAGATATTTTGAAAGATGAACACGCATCATTAGCGAAAGTCTTCTGTAGCTTGAGAACGCGCGATGTTGTTGCACAAGCAAGAGAAGTGATGGGCGGAAACGGAATTCTTCTGGAACACGATGTTGCCCGTTTTGTTGCAGATGCAGAAGCTATCTATTCTTACGAAGGAACCAAGGAAATCAACTCGTTGATTGTCGGTCGATCGATTACGGGAATGAGTGCCTTTGTTTAACTATCTTATGATAACAGAATCTAATATCAGATTTAGTAAATTTACATCAATGAAAAAATTATTTTTTTTTATATTAATCAATTCATTTCTGCTCCAATGTGCGCAGAAAAAAGTTGATTTAACTAAACCTCAACAACAAACTAAAATGGAAGATAATAATACACACACCAATAACCCTTACTATTCAAGGACGGATAAAACTAAACTGAATGTTTCCAACGAAGAATGGAAAAAAATCCTTTCGCCAGAAGTTTATGCCATCGCAAGAGAAGCCAATACGGAATATCCATTCACCGGAAAATACAACGATTTTGATGAAGTTGGAGAATATTACTGTGCCGTTTGCGGTAATCATTTATTCCGTTCAAGTTCCAAATTTGCGAGCACTTGTGGTTGGCCAAGTTTCTTTGAAGCAGACAAAGACGGTGTTATTTACAAGCGAGACTCAACTCACGGAATGGAACGTATCGAAGTGCTTTGTAAACGCTGCGAATCGCATCTGGGACATGTTTTCAATGACGGACCGCCTCCGACAGGCACCAGATATTGCATGAATTCTGTTAGTCTGGATTTTCAAAGAGATAAGAAATAAATCAATCCCGAATTATTCGGGATTTTTCTTTTATATAACTTAAATTTGTAAGACTAAATCTAAAGTAAAATTGAAAACAATATTCATAACGGGCGCAACTTCCGGAATCGGTAAAGCGACTGCAATTCTTTTAGCACAACAAAAAAACAGATTGATTCTTTGTGGTAGAAATAAAACAGTCCTTGAGGAACTCCAAACCGAATTATCGAAGGAAACCGAAGTTTTCACATTAAGTTTTGATGTTCGAAATTCTGATGAGGTTTTCTCAGCAATTAATTCGCTTCCTGAAAATTGGAAAAATATTGATGTCTTGATTAACAACGCTGGAAATGCTCACGGACTCGACCCAATTTCTGAGGGGAACATCGACGATTGGAATTCTATGATGGATGGAAATGTGAAAGGTTTATTATATGTTTCTCAACCGATTATTAAGTTGATGAAAGAAAAACAAAACGGACAAATCATCAATGTCAGCTCGGTAGCTGCACGGCAAACTTATGCCAATGGCGTGGTTTATTGTGCATCCAAAAAAGCTGTTGATGTGATTTCCGAAGGAATGAGAATTGAGTTGACAGAGTTCGGAATCCGTGTTACGAATATCCAACCGGGAGCTGTAGAAACTGACTTTTCCAAAGTGAGATTCAAAGGCGATGATGAAAGAGCTGCAACCGTTTATGCGGGTTATGAACCTTTGGTTGCAGAAGATATTGCGGATGCGATTGCTTATTGCATCAATGTTCCGGAACGTGTTTCGATTGCAGAATTCACGATTTATCCAAAAGCACAGGCTGAACCAAGAACGATTTACAGGAAATAATGAAATCACTTTTCAGTTTTATATTTCTCATTTGTTTTGTCTTCGGATTTTCTCAAAATTATTCTAAAAAGGAGAAAGCATTAATCTCTCAAGTTTCAAAGCTGGATTCATTGATGCAAAATAACGATTCCAAAATTCTAGAGTTGTTTTCTGAAGATGTTTCGTTCGGACATTCCAATGGTTGGGTTCAGAACTATCAAGATTTCAAAACAGATTTTGAGTCCGGAAAAGTGAAATATCAATCCGTAAAACAAACCGAATTGAAGGAATTCATAATCAAAAACAAATTTGCCAATATCCGAAGAACCATTTCTGTCAAAGGACTTTACAAGAACGATGAATTCCAAATGAAACTTTCTGTACTCGAATTTTGGATTAAGCAAAAAGGAATTTGGAAATTGTGGAGCAGACAAAGTGTAGGTTTGAAATAATTCTTACTTAATCCTTACATTTGCAGAATGAAAATCCTCCACATAGAAACCTCGTCCAAAAACTGTTCTGTTGCCATTTCTGATGGCGAAGAAATCCTTTGTCTTTGCGAAGAAGTTTCTGATAATTATAAACAATCTGAAAGCCTACATTCCTTTGTAGAATGGGCTTTGGAAGGCGCAGAAATTTCCCTGAAAGATTTGGATGCTATTTCTCTTGGGAAAGGTCCGGGTTCTTACACAGGACTCAGGATTGGTGCCGCTTCTGCGAAAGGTTTTTGTTATGGTTTAAAGCTTCCGTTGATTGCGATTAATTCCTTGGATTCTATGGTTGAAGAATTTGTGAATCAGGGTTTTGAATTAATTATTCCTTTGATTGATGCAAGAAGAATGGAAGTTTACACCGCATTTTTTGATGGAACTTCCGGCGAAATAATAAAGGAAACCGAAGCTAAAATTTTGGATGAAAATTCCTTTGCAGAATTAGCGGATAAGAAAGTTTTGTTCATTGGCGATGGTGCAAAAAAAGCTCAGGAAATCCTTAATCTTCCAAATGCAGAATTCAAATCCGATATTTATCCTTCCGCAAAAGGTCTGATTAAAAAATCGGTTAAGAAATTCAATCAAAAAGATTTTGAAAGTGTGGCTTATTTTGAACCTTTTTATCTAAAAGATTTTCAGGGAATCAAGAAAGCAGACCGCATAAAAAAATCCTGAGTTAATCAGGATTTTGTATTTTATTTTTTAGAAATTCGATACAATTTACCGCTATCCGTAATTCCGTAGAGGTTACCATCCATTCCATTCAAAACATCTCGGAATCTTTCTTTTTGATCAAGAAGCAATCGTTCTTCGCCAACCACTTTGTTGTCCTTAATTACGATTCTGTTAATATGTTCGCCACTTAGACATCCTATAAAAAGATTATTTTTCCATTCCTCGATATTTCCTGTATAAAATGTTACGCCACTTGGCGAAACAACTGGATCCCAATAATAAACGGGCTGTTCTGTTCCGGCTTTCTGTGTTGTTCCGTTATTGATTTTTTCTCCAGAATATTCAATTCCGTAAGTCACATCGCCCCAACCGTAATTTTTTCCAGCTTGAATCAGGTTGATTTCGTCACCGCCTCTTGGTCCCATTTCGATATCCCAAAGCTGACCTTTTTCGTCCAAGGCCAAACCTTGCGGACTACGGATTCCGTATGCGAAAATCTCAGGTTTGTAACCATCTTTTCCTATGAATGGATTTCCCGCTGCCGGTTGGCCATCTTTGGTAATTTTAAGGATTTTACCTAAATAATTATCTGTCTTCTGAGCATAAACTCTTGTTTGTTTATCTGATCTTTCGCCTGTGCTGACAAACAGAGTTCCGTCTTTGTCAAAAACCAATCGGCTACCGTAGTGCTTATCGCCATCGTAAGTTGGTGTTGCTCGGAAAATCACTTTGACATCAGAAATTGTTTTAAGATCAGAAGATAATTTGCCTTTTCCGACAGCGGTATGATTCCCGCCTTCATAAGGCTCAGAAAAACTGAAATAGATGATATTATTGGTTTTAAAATCTGGATCCAATGCAACGTCCAACATTCCGCCCTGTCCTTTAGCATCTACTTTTGGAAAGCCATTGATTTTCGAAACTTGTTTTCCATCTGCCGAAACGACATTCATAAATCCAGTTTTCTCGGTAATCAAAAATTTGCCGTCAGGTAAATTGATAATTCCCCAAGGTTTTCCGAGAGAAGTATTCAAAACTTCAACATTGTAAGGAGTTGTAGTTTTTACAGGTGTTATTCTTGTTTGTCCTGCAAATGCAGGTTTGTAATTCGTATTCGCTTTTTCCTCTATAGCAGAGACTTTGCTGGGTTTTCCTTTGCTCTGGCACGAATAAAATGCACCGATTAATGAAAGGAAAAAAGGGAGTGTGGATTTTAACATAATATTTATTTTCTGTTTGGAATGGAAAAATAATGCCAGTAAAATTTGTTAGTTTAATTTTTAATTCTACATTTGTAGAATAAATTTTATGTTTGTAGAATGAAAGAACAAAAATTGACAGATACAGAAATTGTTTTGATGGAGATTCTTTGGCAGAAAGGAAAGGTTTTTATGAAAGATATTCTTGAAGAATATACAGAACCAAAACCTGCTGCAACAACCATTGCAACTCTTCTCAAAAGAATGCAGAACAAAGATTTGATAGGCTATAAAACTTATGGAAATTCGAGAGAATATTTTCCAAAAGTGAAAAAAGAAGATTATTTCCAGGAAGAAATGTCTTCTATGATTGACCGTTTTTTTAATAATTCTGTGAGCCAGTTTGCATCATTTTTCACATCAAATGCAAAACTGTCCCAGAAACAATTGAAAGAACTTCGAGACATTATTGACAAAGAAATAACAGACTAAAATGTTAACCATTATTTTCAAAATAATCCTTTGTTCATCGTTACTGATAGCGATTTATTATTTGTTCTTACAAAGAGAGAAAATGTTCCGCTTCAACAGGTTTTATCTTTTGTTGGCTTTGGTGTTTTCTTATGTAATTCCATTTGTGAAAATCAACCTTCCTGCTGTTTCTCAACAGAAAAATGAATTGATTTTTGATGAAATCCAAACTCAACAATTGATTCAGACAACAACTCAAGCGACTGATTTTAATTGGATGAGTTTGATTGCCTTGATCTGTGGATTTGTTTCTATTGTTTTGATAATAAAATCAATCATTTCAATTAGAAAAATTATTACTCTGAAAGGAAAAGAGATTAATTATCAGAATCAGAAAGTAAAATTATTGGACAAAAATTTGCCGCCATTCAGTTTTTGGAACAAAATCTATCTGAACAAAAGTTACTTCGAAAATCAAACCATTGATAGTAGGATTTTCCTTCACGAGAAAACACATTTGGTTCAGAAACATTCTCTCGATCTTTTGTTTTTAGAAATTCTAAAAGTTATTTCCTGGTTCAATCCTGCTTTATATTTTTATAAAAAAGCGATGACAGATAATCACGAGTTTTTGGCGGATGAAAGCATTATTCAACAAAAAAATAATGTGAAAGATTATCAGACATTGATTCTTTCAGAAATTCTCCAAACGAAAAATTTAAAACTGACACACCAATTCAATTACAATAACACCAAAAAACGATTTATTATGATGACCACAAAAAAGTCAAAATTCGAAAAAACAAAAAAAATAATCGCGGTTTCTGCTTTTGCGGGATTGAGTCTTTTGTTTGTTCAAAAAGTTTATGCTTCGGAAATTAAAGCTGAAAATCAACTTAATATGCCGGAATTATCTGTTGAAAGTTCTATAAAATCTGATACGATTCCGCAAAAGACTGAAGGGAAAAATAATGTCAAACTTAAGAATTCAAAAAAAGTAAAGACACCACCAACTCCAAAGGAATTTAAAGAAAACGAATTGCCAATTCCGCCTCCGCCGCCTCCAGCTAGTAATATTACAGCAGCTCAATATCCGGAAGGCATTAATTCGCTTCGCAAGAATTTTTCTAATATTTTTGATTCTTCAGGATTTGTGAAAGAGAAAACAACTGTAAAAACGAATGTCTATATTTCTATTGATGAAAATGGAAAAACAACGGATGTAAGAGCCGATGGACCTAATCCCAAATTCAATGCAGAAGCAGTACGAGCAATGAAACAAGCAACAGAAAATGTAACTTGGAAACCAGCAACAGAAAACGAAAAGCCAGCTGCTACAGTTTTTCAGCTTCCTATTACTATGAATTTTCAATAGAATATTTTTATCATCAAGATCAAACGTTTCGCATTCCGAAACGTTTTTTTATTTCGTATTTTTGTTCAATGCAATTCAAACTTCAATCAGAATATCAACCTACTGGAGACCAGCCTCAAGCGATTGAGAAACTGGTAGAAGGGATTAATATTGGCGAAAAATATCAAACCCTTCTCGGAGTTACCGGTTCCGGAAAAACGTTTACCGTTGCCAATGTGGTTGCCAATGTCCAGCGACCAACAATTGTGATGGCGCATAACAAAACTTTGGCGGCACAGCTTTTTATGGAATTCAAAGAGTTTTTTCCGGATAATGCGGTGGAATATTTTGTAAGTTACTACGACTATTATCAGCCGGAAGCATTCATTGCATCAACCAATACTTATATTGAGAAAGACTTGAGCATCAATGAAGAAGTTGAAAAACTGAGACTTTCTGCCATTGCAAGTTTACTTTCCGGGCGACGAGATGTTTTGATTGTGGCTTCGGTTTCCTGTATTTATGGTGTTGGAAATCCGAGTGAATTCCATAAATCCTTAATCACAATTGAGAAAAACGAAAAATTATCCCGCACAAGATTACTTCATCAATTGGTTAGTGCATTGTATTCCAGAGCACTTAATGAATTTCAGAGAGGTACATTCCGTGTAAAAGGCGATGTGATTGATATTTATCCGGCTTATGCTGATACAGCGATTAGGATTCAGTTTTTTGGAGATGATGTGGAAAAAATTCAAAGTTTTGATCCAGTTTCCGGAAATGTGATTTCGAATTTTGATTTGATTAATATTTATCCGGCTAATCTTTTCGTAACGACACCTGAAACGATGCAAAGTGCCATCAAACAGATTCAGGATGATATGGTAAAGCAGGTTGATTTCTTCCGGGAAATCGAAAAACCTTTGGAAGCCAAACGTTTGGAAGAAAGAACGGAATTAGATTTGGAAATGATTCGTGAACTTGGTTATTGTTCAGGAATTGAGAATTATTCTCGTTATATGGACGGAAGAATTCCGGGCTCCAGGCCTTTCTGTTTGCTGGATTATTTTCCTAAGGATTTCCTGATGGTGATTGATGAAAGTCACGTAACTGTTCCTCAGGTTCACGCGATGTACGGCGGTGACCGAAGCCGAAAAGAAGTTTTGGTGGAACACGGATTCCGTTTGCCTGCTGCGATGGACAACAGACCTTTGAAGTTTAATGAGTTTGAAGATATGCAGAATCAGGTGATCTATGTATCGGCAACACCTGCAGATTACGAATTGGAAAAATCTGGTGGAACTTACATTGAGCAAATCATTCGTCCAACGGGACTTTTGGATCCAATTATAGAAGTTCGTCCAACGATGAATCAGATTGATGATTTAATTGAAGAAATTCACAAAAGAGTGGAACTGGACGAAAGAGTTTTGGTAACGACATTAACAAAAAAAATGGCGGAAGAACTGACCAAATATTTTACAAAAGTCGGAATCCGAACACGATATATCCATTCTGATGTAGAGACTTTGGAAAGAATCCAGATTATGCAGGATTTGCGTTTAGGATTATTCGATGTTTTGGTTGGGGTTAACCTATTAAGAGAAGGGTTAGATTTACCGGAAGTGTCATTAGTTGCGATTCTAGATGCGGATAAGGAAGGAATGTTGCGTTCTCGCCGTTCGATGATTCAGACAGTTGGTAGAGCAGCTAGAAACCTGAATGGTAGAGCAATAATGTATGCTGATAAAATGACAAAATCTATGCAGGCTACGATTGATGAGACCAACTATCGTCGTGAAAAGCAGATGAAATATAATGCTGATAATGGTAAAGTTCCTCAAGCATTGAATAAAAAAATCAGTGAAAATCTAGTTGGTAGAAGCAAAGATTTCCCGGATGAAAAATATACGCACAAAGAAATTTTAAGAGAAGTTGCTGAAACTAAAGCCAGTTATGGAAGTGAGGATATCGAGAAAATCGTGGCTCAAAAGCAGAAAGAAATGGAAGCAGCAGCGAAAAATCTTGACTTTATAAAAGCGGCGAAACTGAGAGATGAGATTGCAGCTCTGAAAGCTTAATGCTTGGGAAGAAAATATTTATAAAACTTCAGTATTTTCTTTACCTTACGTTTAAATGCTTTTTTATTAGTAAAATCGACGATCTTATTTAGACAAAACTCAGGAGAATTCCCCGATAATCTGGCGTATTCTGCACTAATTATTTTGATGGTTTCAAGATCGTTGGTCAACCTCTCAAAGTTGATTAATCTTTTGTCAATATCGATACTTTCATAAAAATTCATTCTATTCAGATCGACTAAAAAAAACTGAAAATTTTCACCTGTTTTCTTGATCAAAAAATTTCCGGAGGCGTTATCAATAAAAATAATTCCATTTTCGTGCAACTGGAAAATGAGATTGGTATAGGCTTTAATAATTTTCTCTCTGTCTGTAAAATCATCATTATGAAGAACATCACTTAAAGTAAAAACATCTTCAAGTTGTTCACTCACATAATAGCTGGATGTTACACCAATCCAATCGTGATTTTCTATAAAAGCTACAGGTTTTGGTGTGAAAAAACCCTTATCCAAAAGCATTTGTGCATACTCATAAGAACGTCTCGACTTTGATTTTCGATAATATTTGTAAACGTGACGATTGATGATGTTGTGCTGTTTGAAAGATTTGAAATTGAACTTTAAATCATTAACAATGAAAAATTTAACAACATTTCTATTTCCGTGACCAACGACAGTTCCTTCATTTTTAAAATTCTTTAAAATGTTCAGAATGTCGTTTTTGTATTGAGAATAAGCCTCGGAAAGTACAAAGTTCATAGCAGTTTGGTTATAATATTATAAAGACGTTTTGATGAGGTCTATTACTTTATCCAAATCCAAATTATTTGTATTGATAGAGAAACTTTTGTCGTTATAAGGTTTGTACATCGTCTCATCTGTCACTTTGAAAAGCCCGATTGTAGGTACATTTACCGAGCTTGCAAGATGCATGACGCCATTATCAGCGGCAATAAAAAGTGCACAGTTGGCCAAAAATCCACCCATTTCCCGGATGTCTGTACTGTAGAAATTCGGAATTTTAAAATTCAGTTTTGAAATGTTTTCCACAGGCAACAATTCGATGATATTGTAATCTGGAAATGTAGATTTTAATTTGTCATAGAAGGCTTCCCACCAATCTTCAGAATAAATTTTTGCGCCCGTTGCGTTGGTGAATAAGCAAATGGTTTTCTTATCGTTCTGTACTATTTTCAGCAGATTTTCTTTTCCAGTTTCAAGTTCTTCTTTATCTAAAATAAGTTTGAGCGAAGGAAGCTCAGAAGTGTTTTCTGGATAGCCTAATTCCGTTAAGAATTTTCTGAGATTGTAAATCGTTTTCTTAGCATCGTGGTTATAATCCTGATATTTTGAATTAAGTTCTTCATCGTGATCGCCGAAAAATTTGAAAGTAGAATTGGTCGCAAGAATAGATAATCTACCGGAAGATGAACCTGGATTTGAGTTGATTGCCAAGTCATATTTTCGAAACTTTAGCTGAAACCAACCTTTGATATATTTCCCCAAGTTGCTGAAAGGCTTTTTAGGAAGCTGAATATATCTGTCAATATTTTCGTAATTTTTATAGATAATCGGTGTTACGCCACCTTTAACAAACAAATCAATCTTACTGTCAGGAAAGGTTTTGATAACTTCTTGAACAAGAGGAGTCAATAATAGTAAATTTCCTAATCTGTGATTGGGTCTTGAGATCAGAATTCTCTTGATTTTTATATTTTGATTGTTTTTAATATCTGCATTAGATTTACCAATATTCTTGGTAAGACCTCGCATTAGAGATCTCCGAAGTGCATTTATTTTTTTCTTCATAATAATGCAAATTTACCGAAAAAATTAATGTCTCAGAGGTTTTAGCAAATCCATTAATCCATTGAGTTTGATCTCGTAGATTGTGGAAAGTTGCATTCCTAACTTTCCTTTTGGGAAGCCCCCGTTTCTGATAAACCATTCAAGGTAAGAGATTGGTAAATCGGCTAAAATTGTTTCTTTATATTTTCCAAAAGGCATTCTGACTTCACAGATTTCTTTCAGGATATTCGGATTGATGCCATCCATTTTTATATGATTAAGTCGGTTTTATTTTCCAGTTCAATATCTTGATTCGGAAGTTCCAACTGTGTAGTATCGTCTTCTGAAAATTCGTCTCTATAAACCTGAATTAGCATTACAGTAATTGACATCAGAATCGGACCAAAGATCAATCCCATGAAACCAAAAATATTCATCCCGAGAATAATCCCGAAAACAGTCACTAATGGATGGATATCTTCTAATCTTTTCAGTAATGTGAATCGCAGAAGATTATCCGTTAAACCAACTACTACCAATCCGTAAATCAAAATCCCAACGCCAGGACCAGTTTGTCCTTCAGCAATCATAAAAATCCCAACCGGAACATAAACAATTGCTGCACCTACAACTGGTAACATAGACGCAACTGCGGTTAAAGCAAATAAGAGCATTGGACTTGGGCATCCGAAAATCCAATAACCAATCAAGGCAACAACGCCTTGTCCTAATGCCACGACTGGAATTCCGATCGCGTTTGCCATTACGAGTTTTATGAATTTGTCTCCTAAAAGCTGTATGTTTTTTCTTTTAAAAGGCATTGCTTTGGCTACAATTCTTTCAAATAATCTGGCTTTTACAAACATAAAATACAGAATGAAATACATTGATGTAATTACTGTGAAAGTGTTCACAGTGGTATTCAAAGCTTTCGTAGAAAGTGTTCCTGCAAAATTGGTCACTTTTGTAATATTCTCTTTGCTCAAGATATCAAATCCTACTTTCTGATAAACAAACTGGTGAATCTTCTCCAGGAAAATATTGAACTTTTCCATATAAACCTGCGCATTCCCGGCTTTTGCAACCAACATATCTACAATAAAGTAAACCGGAAGAATCAGAATAATCAAAGATGCTAACATCAGAACTGTAGCCGATAGCCACGGTTTCCAGTTTTTTTCTTCAATCAGATAATAATTATATTTCCTACAAACAATATAAAGTGTAATTGCTCCCAGAACTGCAGGAATGAACAATGCCAGATTCCAGCAAATTAACCCAACTAAAACACATATAACAAGAATTAATGCAATCTGTTTGAAAACAACAGAATCTATTGGTTTACCGGAATCTGACATAGTTTATTTGAATTTATTTGTATTGTTCTATTTGTCTTGGTGTTCCGCAGTATGCACAGTAAGTAGAATACATTGCAATGTATGCAAATGGAATCGTTAGATAAATCCCAACACAACATAGCACAACTCCGGCAATACTGATAAGACCAGCCAATAATGCGGTAAGTAAAATCGTGCCATAATTATTTTGAACAATATCAAAAGACTTCTTCAAAGCATCAAAAGCACTTGCCTTTTCAAAAATTAAAATTGGATAGCCAAGGAAAAAGAAAGGCATTACAAAAACCGCCGGCAAAACGCACATAAAAAGTAGAATTGTAAGAGCAATCTGAGTAATTAAAGCGTAAATGAAAATATTAATAAAGTTCTGTCTGTATGCAAAAAAGATATCAGAAATTACAATTGGTTGTTTGAAATTGGACTTGTTAGCCACATAAATCAAACTTACCAATACAGGTGTTAGAAGAAGTGTTACCAAAAAACTTGCACCAGTATAAGCTGCAAAACCTGGTGCTGCAATCATATCTGCATAACCAAAATTACCATTACTTTCTCTTGCTTGTTCAATTAAAAGTTGAGTGTCAAATCCGGTTAACATTTGAACAAGAAGACTTAGTAAAAAATAAATAACAACTGCCAAAAAGCAATATAGAAACGTATTTTTAAAAATTTCTAAAGCGTGAGAGATGATGCTTCCTGCCTCTCTTTCCGGCACAGGCACAGAAGAATTGAATTCATTAAAATTGTCCATTAAGTTTGTTTTTATAGTTGATTATCAAATCTACACAAAAAATCTCTTAATAGAATTAACAAAACAACAATTATTCCTCAAAGTCTGCAATCAGATGCTTATAAAGAACATAATTTACGGCATTCCAAAAAGGGAAAGTCACAAAAAGTCCAAAAAAGAAAACAATAATTCCCGAAAAAGAAATAATAATAGAAGCCAAAACAACCACAATCATCAACAGAGCGTTCTTGTTAAAAACCTGAAAACTCAGTTTAAAAGCATCAAAGAAATTATAATTTTTGAAGAAAATCAAAGCCGGAACTAGTAAAAACATCGGCATCCAGACAAGAGAAATGATGAAAAGATAGTTATTAATGAAATTCCAAATCAATGCAAAAGCCACAAAAATTATGAAATGATAACCCCTGAAACCGGCAAACAAATCCGATAATTCCAGCGGAACACCAATATCCAGCTTTCTATAAATTTTCAAAAAACCAATATTCAGGGGATAAATCACAGATTTGATTATCAAAACCGCAATAGAAAAATTCACCGCATTTTCCGTCTGCATCAATTCTGCATATTTTGTCAAGAATGCTGAGCTGTCAGAATAGAAAAGATTTTGGAACTTCTGAATTTCTTCAAAAAGTCCGTAATATCGGAACGCATACATCGCTGCAAACATATAAATGCTGAAATAAATCACCGTAAACATCAGCTGGAACGGCAAAGTTCTCATCCAATATTGATAGGCTTCTGTCAGTATTTTTCCAATTTCCGGTTTTTGCGTCGTCATTTCTCAAACTTTTTTTGCAAAAGTAGCCATTATTGTTTTGGAAATATATCGCAAAGGCACAAAATTATTTATCTAAATCTTTTTAAAGCACAAAACATCCAATATTGGAAACTTTGCGACTTATCAATTGTATTAGATTATTAAATTGCGCCTTTGCGATACAAATTCCTATTTTTGTTTTTATGTTTCAGAATCCGCAGTTTCAAAAGATGGACGAATTATCTCAGCGAAAAGAACCCTTCTTTTTTCTGATTAATTTTTTGATGGATGAGGTCAAAATATTCACAAAAAACGAAATTGAAAGTAAAGCTTTGTTGATTGATTTCCCGAATGTTATAAATATCAATTATCAACACACGACAATTCCGAATTTTGAATGGAAATCATTTCCCGAAACATTAGAACATTATAAAAAAGGATTCGAATTGGTTCAGAAAAATCTCAGAAAAGGAAATTCTTATCTGACCAATTATACCACCAAAACGGAAATTGAAGCAAGTTTAAGTTTAGAAGATATTTTCAAATTTTCAAAGGCAAAATATAAAGTTCTGTTTAAAGATGAATTCGTATTTTTCTCACCTGAAACTTTTGTAGAAATTGTTGATAACAAGATTTTTACGCATCCGATGAAAGGAACAATTGATGCAGAAATAGAAGATGCGGAAAATATTCTGAAAAACGACCCGAAAGAAAAAGCGGAACATTATACGGTTGTCGATTTGTTGAGAAACGATTTGAGTATGGTTGCAGATAACGTTCAGGTTAAAGAATTTCAAAGAATCGATTACATCAAAACCAAGCAAAAAAATCTCTTGGCAATGAGTTCCGAAATCGAAGGTGAAATCAAGCCTGAATATCAAAATAAAATTGGAACCATTCTTCAGAAATTATTGCCGGCAGGCTCAATTCTTGGTGCTCCAAAATCCAAAACTTTGGAAATTATTTTGGAAGCCGAGCAATCTGAAAGAGGATTTTATACAGGAATTGCAGGTTATTTTGACGGCAAGAATCTGGATTCCTGCGTGATGATACGTTTTATTGAAAAAGAGAACGAGAAACTGTTTTTCAAAAGCGGAGGTGGAATTACCCATCAAAGTGACCTTATCAGCGAATACGAAGAAATGAAAAACAAAATCTATGTCCCGATTTATTGAAAGCATCAAAGTTGAAGACCAGAAAATTTTCCTGAAAGAACTTCATCAGAAAAGAATGAACGACACTTTTTCGAATTTCGGGAAAGTATGTAAAATCGATATTTACAGTTTATTTCTCAATCTGGAGCACGACGAAGACGGACTTTACAAATTCCGAATCGAATATGATTTGGAGAATAATTTTAAGACGCAGATTATTCCTTATGCAATTTCTGAATTAGATGATTTTGAATTGGTTATTGATAATGAAATAGATTATAGCTTTAAGTCTGCTGACAGAACTCAATTGCAAAAACTAAAAGACAAAAGCCACGCTGACGAAGTTATTATTGTGAAAAATAATCAGATTACAGACACTTCATATTCCAATCTTTTGTTCCTGAAAGATAAAACTTGGTTCACGCCGAAAAGTTATCTTCTAAATGGTGTAATGAGACAGAACCTTTTGCAATCAAAAGAAATCAAGGAAACAGAAATCACTTTAGATAATATCAAAGAATTTACCCATTTTCAATTAATCAATGCGTTGAATGATTTTGATGATATGTTCATTTATCCGATTGAAAAAATTATTAATCTTCCGAAAGAGGAATCGGATTTGGAGTTTTAAACTATTAAAGAATTATTAATTCTCGCAGATTTAGCGGATTATACAGATTTTTAAAATCTGCAAAATTTGCCAAATCTGCGAGAAAATTTACTTCAACTCCGCAAAATACTGCTTCAAAATATCCGCATTATTACATTCCGAAGTCATTACTTCCAATATTTTCGGTTTAGAATCCGGCTTGAAATAATTTGGTAAAACACGGTCAAGAGAGATTTCATCTTCAACTCGTATATAATCAAATCCAAAATTCTTCGCCAGTAATTCTGCATTTCTGTGATGTTGCGTTGCAATGAATTCGTCCAAAGCATTAGTTCCGCTTGGTCCAGGAATGATTTTGAAAATATTACCTTCGCCGTTGTTGAAAATCACAATTCTTGTGTATGGCGGAATGTACTGATTCCAAAGTCCGTTGATATCATAGAAAAATGACAAATCGCCGGTAATCAAAATTGTTGGTTCATCTTCCATCATTGCAAATCCCATCGCTGTAGAAGTACATCCGTCGATTCCGCTGGTTCCACGGTTGCAATACACATCATATTTCTGATATTCAAATAATTGTGCATATCGGATTGCTGAGGAATTTGAGAAATGAACTCTATAATTTTCAGGAATTTGATTGGATAACAGATTAAAAAGATAGAAATCAGAGAAAGACGCTTTGTTCAGATACTCCTCGTGTTTCGCATCTTTTTTATCTTTCAGAACATCCCAAAGATTGAAATATGCTCTTGGTTCCAAATTGATGGATTTCAATAATTTGGAAAAGAATAGCTCTGGTTTTGTTTCAATTTTTTGAGTTAAAGCGTAATAAGTATCTGGCTGCCAATATTCATCGATGTGCCAATGTTGTTTTGGTTTTGCTTTTCTAAGAAATTGTTTCACTCTTTTGGAAACCACATTTTGCCCAATTGTAATCAACAAATCTGGCGCATACGTATGGTAATCTTCTTCAGAAAAATCAGTGATGTAACGGTCAATATGAGCGAAAAATTTGTCGTGCTGAAGATTGGAATTCATTTCTGTCAAAACGACAACTGTGTGGTTTTTAACCAATTGTGAAAGTTGAGCTTCGAGTTCTGGATTTGGAGCAAGCGTTCCTGCAAGAACCATAATTCTTTTGGAAGTATGCCAGTCTGCAACCAGATTCGAAGGAAGTTCATAACTTTTTTTCTGAATCGTTTTCTCAACTGCTGGCATCACAGGAAGTTCATCCAAAAGATTATAAAGTGGTTCTGCCAAAGGGATATTGATATGAACTGGCCCACTTTTTTCGATACACAATTCAACCGCTTTTTTGATGGTTTCGAAATTATAATCATCGGCTCCATCTTTTTCATCTTCCAACAATTCAAAATCGCCGTAAGAATGCTGCTGGAAAATATTTTTCTGGCGAATCGTCTGTCCGTCAAAAATATCCACAAAATCTGCTGGTCTGTCCGCCGTTAAAACCAAAAGAGGTACATTTTGATAAAACGCTTCCACAACAGCCGGATAATAATTGGTCGCTGCAGAACCGCTTGTACAAGTTATTGCAACAGGTTTTTTAATTGATTTTGAAATTCCTAAACCTACAAATGCTGCTGCTCTTTCATCCACAATACTGTAACATTGGAACGCATCAATCTCAGAAAAATGAATTGCTAAAGGTGCGTTTCTGGAACCTGGAGAAATGATGATTTTATCGATGCCGTATTGTTCAAGAATATGAGCTAGAATCTGGATGCTGCGTTTTGCGGAATATTGCTTCATTTGGGAAAATTACTGAGAAATATATCAGTTTGCAAATTTAATGAAAAGACTTGTTTTATTTTATCGCAAAGGCGGAAAATTATAGATAAACTAATCGATTTTAAGTCACAAAGTTTGAGTAGAATTTTATTTGCGACTTGTTTGAATTTGAATCAAATCAATTTTGTGCCTTTGCGATGAAAATATCAAAACAATCGCAATTGTTGCGTCCTACTTCCTGTAAAATGTTCAGTTGTCAAAACGGCTCTTTCTCGATTATTAAAAAACTTCTTCTTCCCAATTTCAAAAGTTTTATGAATCATTTCTGCGATGTTTCCTTCGCCTTTGTATCTTTCATAAAATCGTTTTTCGCCGAGATTTCCGCCTCGCATTGAGCGGATGAGATTCAGGACTTTGTCTTTTCTGTCTGGAAAATGAGCTTCTAACCATTGAACAAAAACAGGTTCAACAGTGTCATTCAGTCTCACCAAAGTGTAGCCGCAACTTCTGGCGCCGGCTTCGGAAACCGATTTCATAATGGATAAACTTTCGTCACTTGTCAAAGCAGGAATCACAGGTGCAATCATCACATTCACAGGAATATTTTTCTCGGATAAAGCTTCAATCGCTTTCAATTTGTTTTTTGCAGTTGACGTTCTTGGTTCCATTACTCTTCTCAAATCTTCATTAAGCGTCGGAATACTCATCGAAACCGAAATCAGATTTTTTTCTGCCATTTTTTCAAGAATATCCAAATCTCTCAGAATCAAAGCATTTTTTGTAATAATGGAAATCGGATGTCTGTAATCCAGACAAACCTGAAGCAGTTTTCTGGTAATTTCAAATTGTCTCTCAATCGGTTGATAACAATCGGTATTTCCGGAAAGCATAATTGGTTTTGGAACATAGGATTTCTTTTGAAATGTTTTTTCCAAAAGTTCCGGCGCATTTTTCTTAACCATTAATTTTCTTTCAAAATCAACTCCCGCGCTGTAACCCCAAAATTCGTGTGTTGGTCGTGCAAAACAATAGGAGCAACCGTGTTCACAACCTTGATACGGATTCATAGAATAGTCCATTGGCAAATCTGGACTTTTCACAACATTGATAATCGTCTTCGGAAAAACTTCTGTAACCTGTGTCTTGATTTTATCCAATTCATAGTCTTCCGGCTCGAAAGTATATCTGTCGAATCGGTTGATGACGTTGCGTTGTGCACCTTGACCTTTTGGAATTAAATCTGACATTGGAATTTAATTTTCTCGCAGATTTAATTGATTTTAACAGATTTACAATCAGAAATAATTTGCGCAATCTGCAAAATCAGCGAGAGAATGGTTCAAAATTATCACTTGAAAAATGAAAAATATCTTAAAATTCCGGAAAGTTTTCCACAAAAAAATCCGGCTTGCGAGAACCGGAAATTTGTATAATAAAAATAGTGTGTGTTATAAGAATGCGTCCAATTCTACGCCGTCATTTGGAGATGCGTAATATTTTCTTTTAGAATTTCCGAATAATAAATGATGGTCAGAATATTCGCTGTTATAAATCTTGTTTTTAAAATATTTCCTCGCTGCAAAAATTCCCAAAACAGCAGCTGTTCCGAAAAGTCCTGCAAAGATTATTTCTATATTTCTATTCATATAATATTAAGTTTTGGTTTTTTGTCAAGCAAAAGATGTTCCTTTTTTGCGTGTCAGTACCAATCTTATCAAAAATTTAAGATTCTGAATGACACTTTTTACAGTTCAGTCGGATTTTTTAACAGTTCGGTCACATATAATTGCTTAACTTTTCTTTCTGTCATAATTTTGAACCAAGAAATTAGAATATGAATAAAAAACCATTAATAACGCTAACGTGGATTACACTAGGCTCGTCCATTTTTTTCTTCACTTTTTTCTCTGATGAAAAAACTTTAGAAAGCTTTGGTTACAACTTGCTTATTTCAGCAATGTATGCTTTCGGATTGGGCTTGAGTAATGGTTATTTAAATGATTTCCTTAATAAAAAACTGTCGTGGACGGAACAGACCAGACTTAGAACCATTTTAGGAATTGTAGCAACTATTATCGTCAATTTCATAATTGTTTATGTCTGTAATTATTTAAACTATGTCATCATCCAAAAAGTGGCAACTCCGGAAGTGTTTTTTTCTGGGAAGTACAATTTTGTTAATTGGTTTATGATAAATTTCGCATTGATGATTTCGGCTTTCCTTCACGCCAAAGGATTTATGGAGGAATTGAAAAAAAATACCAAACAAGAAGTTGTAGAACAGAAGTTAATCGCAAATTCCGCCAACGCTCAATTCGAATCTTTGAAGAACCAATTAGACCCGCATTTTCTATTCAATTCTTTGAACGTTTTAACAGCTTTGATTGATGAAAATCCGGAACAGGCGCAGAAATTCACGACATCGATGTCAAAGATTTACCGTTATGTTTTGGAGCAAAAAGATAAGGAAATGGTAAAAGTTGAGGATGAGATAGAATTTGCTAAAATCTACTGCAACCTTTTGAAAACCAGATTTGAAGACAGCGTGAATTTCACTTTTGATATTAATCCAGATGATTTGCAAAAATTCGTAGTTCCGCTTTCTTTACAATTATTATTAGAAAATTGTATCAAACATAATTTCGCAACCTCATCAAAACCATTGAATATCAGAATCTTTACAGAAGGAAAATTTCTATCCATCGAAAATAACCTTCAAGTAAGAGAACAGCTTAAAGAAAGTGCGGGAATTGGTTTAGCAAACATCGTTCAGCGGTACGCATTACTTACTAAAGACAATGTATTTATAGAAAAAACAGAACAGACCTTTAAAGTCAAAATACCAATATTAATAGAAAAAAAATCTCAGACAATGACAGCTTACACCACACAAGAAACAGAAAGTATTGCTTACGAAAAAGCAGTAAAAAGAGTAAAAGAAATTAAAGGATTCTACGGAAACTTAATCTCATATTGCATTATCATTCCGTTTTTGGTAATCCTTAACCTAATCACTTCTCCAAGAGAACTTTGGTTTTACTGGCCAATGCTTGGATGGGGAGTAGGACTTCTGGCTCACGGGATGAACGTCTTTGCAATCGGAAAAAATTGGGAAGAAAAGAAAATCCAAGAGATAATGAATAAGGATAACTTCAAAAAATAATTACGATGGAAAACCACATAAACAATTCGAGACTAAAACTAGCCAAAGCTAGAATGGAGGAGGTAAAAGCTTTTTACACGATGTTGGGTGGATTCGTAATTCTGATGCCTTATTTAATCTTTGTTAATCTAAAATCAACGCCTGATTTTCACTGGTTTTGGTTTCCGATAGCAGGATGTGGAATCAGTATTTTCGGATATGCAATTTATCTTTTCGGAGGAAAAAACTGGGAGCAGAAGAAGATTC
Organism: Epilithonimonas zeae; assembly: GCF_900141765.1. Classification (NCBI taxonomy): domain Bacteria; kingdom Pseudomonadati; phylum Bacteroidota; class Flavobacteriia; order Flavobacteriales; family Weeksellaceae; genus Epilithonimonas; species Epilithonimonas zeae. The sequence continues at coordinate 289,119 of NZ_FSRK01000002.1, forward strand.
GTGAAATAATGAATAATCAAAATAACCTTAAAAACTAATCACAATGGAAATCATCAATAAAGAAAATCCACGTTACGAAATGGCTGTGGAAAGAGTACAAAAAATCAAAAAATTCTACAAAAGTCTTCTCGTTTTCGCCATCGTATTTGGAATCGTTTATGGGATTAAATTTGCAAAATATGGATTGAATTATATTTCAGTATTTGAAGTATCGTGGATTTTCATCATTTGGGGATTGATTTTGGCAATCAAAGGAATTAAGCTGTTTTTCTTCAATTCCGATTGGGAAAGAGATATGATTAACAAAGAACTCAAAAAACAAAACAATGGAAATTATTAACAAACAAGACGATATCAAATATCTTGAAGCCAGAAGAAGAGTGAAAAAACTGAAAGGATTTTATACACATTTGGCGATTTACATACTTGTCAATTTGTTGATTGTGTTTATTAATATTCAAGATTTAAAACCTGGCGAGAGTTATTTTCAATATAAGAATTTCATTACATTATTCTTTTGGGGAATTGGTTTGGTAGCTCACGGATTGAGTGTTTTTGTTCCGCAGTTTGTTCTCGGAAAAGATTGGGAAGAGCGAAAAATTCGGGAAATAATGGACAAGAATAAACATAAATGAAATGAACATCATCATTTTTTATTTACTGATGGGAGCTTGGCTTTTTAGCGAGGTCTTTTATAAAAGCCAAATGTCATCCAATAATTCTGACCAAAAAGGGAAGGACAAATCTTCTCTCAGCTTGCTTTGGATTGTAATCATTTCATCAATATCGCTATCAATTTTTGTTGCTAACATTCATTTTGAAGATTTTAGTTTAATGATTACAACCCAAAATTGGATAATTTATCTTGGACTGATTGTCTTATTTATCGGGATTTTGACAAGGTTTTTAATCATAAAATCTTTAGGCAAATATTTTACAGTAGATGTTACGATACGAGAAGGTCATCAAATAAAAAAAGATGGAATATATAGTGTTTTGAGACATCCTTCATATTCTGCTTCTTTGCTAACGTTTCTTGGTTTAGGTTTGTTTTTGAATAATTGGGTTGCATTATTTATAGCATTTATTCCACCATTTTTAGCATTTTTGTATAGAATTAAAATTGAAGAAAAAGCTCTTATAGAACAATTCGGGCAAGATTATATAGATTATAAAAAACAGACAAAAAAATTAATACCATTTATTTATTAAACCAATGAAAATAAGAACGATAATCATCGAAGACGAAAAACCGGCTGTCAGAAGACTTGAAAAATTATTAGGTTTATTTTCTGATTTAGAGTTAGTTGCAAACCTCAATTCTGTGGAAGAATCGGTTGATTGGTTTCAGGAAAATGAACATCCGCAATTGATTTTTTCAGACATCGTTTTAGGTGACGGATTATCGTTTGATATTTTTGATAAAGTCTCAACCAAAGCTTTTATCATTTATACAACGGCTTTTGACCAATACACATTGAAAGCTTTCAAACTCAATAGCATCGATTATCTTCTGAAACCAATTGAAGAAGAAGATTTGGCAAAAGCCATTGAGAAATTCAAATCGTTCTTGCCGGAACAAGGCGCTGTTAATTCACAGGAAATCAGGCAAATTGTTAAAAAAGAGCAGGCAACACTTTCCAGAATTTTGGTAAAAATCGGTTACAATCTGAAAGTCGTTTCCATCAATGAAGTCAGCTGTTTCTACAGCGAAAATAAAATTGTCTACCTCCAAACCAAAGAACGGACTTATCCAACAGATTTCACTTTGGACGAACTGGAAAATGTGTTGGATGAAACCAAATTTTTCCGTGTAAACAGACAATTCATCATCAGCTCAGATTACATCAAAAATATTCACACGTCGCCAAATTACAAAGTTGAATTGGAATTCCAACCCAATGAAGAAATCTCGGTCAGCAGAGAAAGAGTGAAGGATTTTAAAGATTGGCTGGCCGGAAATTAAAAAAACAGACTTTTCGGGAATTCCGTAAAGCCTGTTTTCAATATTTAATTCTAATTACTTCTTAAGAAATCACGCCACTTCCAATCAATTCATCATCGATACACCACGAAGCAAATTGTCCTTCTGCAATCGCAGACTGCGGATTTTCAAATTCCATATAGAATCCATTTTCGAATTGATAAATCGTTGCTTTCTCCAAAGTTTGTCGGTAGCGGATTCTCGCCATAACCTCCATAGATTCTCCGTTTTTCAACCTCAAATCTTCACGAACCCAATGAACTTCAGAATTATCAATTTTCAAAGCGCTTCTGAAAAGTCCCGGAAAATTTCTTCCTTCGCCCACGAAAATAATGTTGTTTTCCATTTCTCTGGAGATAATGAAACAACTTTCTTTGTGTCCACCAATTCCTAAACCTTTACTTTGTCCGATGGTGAAAAACTGTGCACCTTGATGCTTGCCAATCACTTTTCCGTCTTCTTTTTTATAATTGATTTTCGCTGACAGATAGTCCAGCTCTTCTAATTTTGAAGAAAAAGTTGGAGTTTCTTTATGGAATTCAGCAAAATCATTGAAAATTTCTACAATTTCACCTTCTTTCGGAACCAATTGTTGCTGAAGAAAAGTCGGTAAACTCACTTTCCCAATGAAACAAAGTCCTTGAGAATCTTTTTTGTCAGCGGTTACCAAACCTTGTTCTTTCGCAATTTCACGAACTTCTGGTTTTGTTAATTCTCCGATCGGGAACAACGCTTTCGACAATTGGTCTTGACTCAATTGACATAGGAAATAACTTTGGTCTTTGTTATTATCTTTTCCAGCCAAAAGATGAAAAATCTCTTTTCCATTTTCATCAATTGTTGAATGAACTCGTGCATAATGTCCGGTTGCAACTTTCTCAGCACCAAGCGATAAAGCCGTTTTCATAAACACATCGAATTTCACTTCGCGATTACAAAGAACATCGGGATTTGGTGTTCTGCCTTTTTGATATTCGTCAAACATATAATCCACAATTCGCTCCTTGTAGAGCTCGCTCATATCGATGACCTGATAAGGAATTCCTAATTTTTGTGCGACAAGAAGCGCATCATTACTGTCTTCTATCCAAGGACACTCGTCCTCCAAAGTTACCGACGCATCATTCCAGTTGCGCATAAAAAGTCCGATAACCTCGTGACCCTGCTGTTGCAAAAGATAAGCAGTCACGCTAGAATCTACGCCTCCGGAGAGGCCAACTACTATTTTCATTTAATTTCAATTTTACGAAACTCTTGACGGGAGTTCTTAGTTTGATTGCGCAAAAGTACAACTAAAATATTCGCTAAAAAACCATAATTTTAGACATTGAGAAAATCGATAGTGTGAAATAAGCGATAATAATTTTAATTTGGGCAACTATTCCGCCTTCCACTCCCGCTATTTTGCCATCGCTTTTCCAGCTACAAAAATGAGCTCCGTTCAAGTCGGGTTGCAAGCAATTCGGTTTTTCAAATTAGGTTGATAACATTAAAACTCAAATATTATGAAAAAACATTTCACTTTATTATTGATGCTGATTAGCTTTTGGTCGTTCTCTCAAATTGCAATGAGTTCCGGAACTCAAACCAATCGTTGGACTTTTGGTGGTGGCTTAGGCGTAGGATTCGGGAGTAATTCTTATTTTAATCTTCAGGTTTCTCCAAGGGTAGGTTACAAAATCACAGACCAATTGGAAGGTGGAATCATCGGAAATGTTTCCTGGCAAACTTCTGATTATTATAAATCAACAATGTTTGGCGTTGGCCCCTTTGCTAATTATTATTTTGCCCGTTCGTTTTTTGTTGGTGCCAATCTTCAACAATATTTTATTAACTCGAAAGAAAAATTCTCTGGTTATAAATACAATACAGATGAAACTGCGCTTTATATTGGTGGAGGCTATATGCAGAGTTTAGGAAATAATGCGTTTGCACAGTTTGGGATAATGTACAATGTGCTTTGGAAAGAGAGAAGCAGTATTTTCAGTAGTGGATTTATTCCTAGTGTTGGATTTGTGGTAGGGCTATAGAAAAAGCCCTCTTTAGTATCACCATTTGTGTTTAGAAATATTAAGAGGGCTCTTATCTGAGATTGCAAATGTAGAAGGAAAAAACGAAGAAAAAATTTACATTTGTTAATTTCCGCGTAAAATTCTTTTTTTTATTCTACTTAATGAGACAGGAGTGATTCCCAGAAGGGATGCTACATATTTTGATGGTACTTTTTTCAAAACTTCGGCATTTTCTTCCAGATGTTTTTGATAACGCTCTTCAGGATTCAGTAAAACAAAATCCTCAATATTATTTAGTAATATTCCAATCATCATAAGAAACATATTTCCACGCAAATTATTAAGTGAAATGCTTTTCTGAGCGCCTTTGTCTATGGCATCATAAGTCAATTCGAAAACCTCTGTTTCTCCCACAGATTGATAATAAAATCTTGAAGGACGTTTAAAAATAATCCCGCCATAGTTACCGACAAAGCTTTTTTTATTATGAAAAAGCATTGTTTTCTCTGTACCATTTTCCAAAAGATGATAGACTCGGATAATACCACTTTTAATGAAATAAACTTTGGTATTGTTGTCGCCAGGAGAAATAAAAATCTCGCCCGACTTGTACTTTTTAAAATCTATTGATGGCAATAGTAATTCTAAATCCTCTGGAGTAAGTCCGGGAATATTTCTTAATAAATAATCTTTTAATTCCTTTGTCATATTGATATAAAAAGACCACCTAAAATATTTAGGTGGTCAACTTATTTTAATTTTAGTCTTTAATACTTTCTTTAGTATTTTTCTCTTTCTGAGTTTTTCCTTCCAGCCCGTCTTTAGCTTCGTTGACTTTCAGAATAACCGTTTCTCCTTCACTGAATTGCTTATTAACAAGCATTTCTGCCAAAAGGTCTTCGATGTATTTTTGGATAGCACGTTTAAGCGGTCTTGCTCCAAAATCTTTGTCCCAACCTTTTTCTGAGATGAAATCTTTGGCTTCCTCTGTCAACTCTACTTTGTAGCCCAATTTTTCAAGTCTGCTGTAAAGTTTTCCAAGCTCGAGGTCGATGATTTTCTTGATATCTTTTTGCTCCAAAGAGTTAAAGATAACGATGTCATCAATTCTGTTAAGGAATTCCGGCGCAAACGCTTTCTTCAAAGCACTTTCGATAGTAGACCTAGCTCTTGCATCAGAATTGGTTTTCTTCGCATTAGTCCCGAATCCAACGCCATCACCAAAATCTTTGATATCTCTTGTTCCGATATTGGAAGTCAGGATGATAATTGTATTTCTGAAATCGATTTTTCTTCCTAGAGAATCGGTTACGAAACCTTCATCCAAAATCTGCAACAAAATATTGAAAACATCTGGATGTGCTTTCTCGATTTCGTCAAGAAGTACAACTGCGTAAGGCTTTCTTCTAACCGCTTCCGTCAATTGTCCACCTTCTTCATAACCTACGTATCCTGGAGGCGCTCCAACCAATCTGGAAACCGCAAATTTCTCCATGTACTCACTCATATCGATTCTTACCAAAGCTTCATCGGAATCAAATAATTCTCGAGCCATAACTTTAGCCAATTCGGTTTTACCAACACCAGTGGTTCCAAGGAAAATGAACGTTCCAATTGGTCTGTTCGGGTCTTTCAATCCGGCTCTGTTTCTCTGGATAGCTTTCACTACTTTTTTCACAGCGTCTTCCTGACCGATAACTTTTCCATTAAGTTTATCATCCATCTGAGCTAGTTTATCCAACTCATTTTTGCCAACTTTGGTTACTGGAACACCACTCATCATAGAAACAACTTCTGCAACACTCTCTTCAGAAACTTCTTCTTTTTTCTCCTTGACATCTTTGTCCCATTGTTCTTGGGCAAGATTCAATTCGATTTGAAGTCTTTCCTCTTCGTCTTTCAGTTTTCTAGCTTCAAGATAATCCTGAGCTTTCACAGCTTTTTGTTTCAATTCCTTTACTTCTTCGATACGAGCTTCGTGGTCGATGATTTCTGTAGGAACTTTCATATTCTTGATATAAACTCTAGACCCGGCCTCGTCCATCGCATCGATTGCTTTGTCCGGTAAGAATCTGTCTGTTATATATCTTGCTGTCAAATTAACACAAGCATTGATGGCTTCATCAGAATAATGAACATTATGATGGTCTTCGTACTTATCTTTGATTTGATGAAGGATTTGAATCGTTTCTTCAATAGAAGTTGGTTCAACCATTACTTTTTGGAAACGACGCTCCAAAGCTCCATCTTTCTCAATGTACTGTCTGTATTCGTCAAGAGTTGTAGCACCGATGCATTGGATTTCTCCCCTTGCCAAAGCAGGTTTGAACATATTGGATGCATCTAAACTTCCTGTAGAGCTTCCCGCACCTACAATCGTATGCAACTCATCAATGAAAAGAATGACATCTCTGTTTTTCTCCAATTCTGTCATTATCGCTTTCATTCTCTCTTCGAATTGTCCACGATATTTGGTTCCTGCAACAAGACTTGCAAGGTCAAGTGTAATCACTCTTTTGCCATAAAGAACTCTGGAAACTTTTTTCTGCTGAATTCTCAAAGCCAGACCTTCCGCAATGGCAGATTTACCAACACCGGGCTCACCAATCAAAAGTGGATTGTTTTTCTTTCTTCTTGATAGAATCTGAGAAACTCTTTCAATTTCTTTTTCACGACCAATAACTGGATCCAATTTTCCATCTCTTGCAAGAGATGTCAAATCACGGCCAAAGTTGTCCAAAGTTGGAGTCTTACTTTTCTGGCCACCAAGATTCCCGGAAGGTTTCTTCATCTGGCTATAAGGTTCATCCTTCTCATCGTCATCATCGTAAGCACTGTTTTGTGGCAATTGATCGGTGTTTTTCAACATCGTTCTATAAGCCTTTTGAACAGCATCATAATCGATATCATAAGCCTGAAGAATGCTGGATGTCGGGTCTTCCTGCTTGTACAATATTCCTAACAAAAGATGTACAGTATTGATATCTGCAGATTGATATTGACGACATTCTAATTCTGACCTTTTCACAGCCTGGTCTGCCATTTTTGTAAAAGAAATGCTTCCCATATTAGCAGTGAAAGGATTACTGTTCACAGCACTTAGGGTTTCTATTTTTCGTTTTATCTGAGTGAGGTCTGCGCTAAGACTTTCAAGAATCTCTTTCGCAGAATTTTCAGTTTTGATAATTCCTAAAAGGAAATGTTCAGTATTCAGAAACTCACTCTGCAAACGCCTTGCTTCATTTTTGCTTTGCTTGAACACGCGGTTCAAACCGTCTGAAAATTTATAATCCATAATTAAAATTATACACTAAGTTATGTTTTTTATAATCAATCCTACAATAAATATTTGTAAAATTTAAATATTTGGTTGCAAATAGATTGCCATTAGAAAAAAATGGACTTTATGACCTGATTTTTTTATCATTGCAAAATTGATTAGGTTTGTGATACTCAAAAATTAGCCCATGGAAAACTGGTCAGAATATGTTGGATATTTGGCTTCTGCTTTTATAGTTGGAGGCTTTTTGCTAAAGAATATTACTGCCATCAGAACGATTAATTTGTTAGGATGTATTTGCTTTGTGATTTATGGTATTTTTAGCGGAATGCTTTGGCCAGTGATTATTCCGAACGGAATTCTCGCTTTTGTCCAGATTTATTATATTTTAAAAAAAGACTAATATGAAAGTCATTGTAAGTGTTTTTAATAACCTTTACACAGACCAGCGTGTAGAAAAATTCTGTAAAACACTTTATGATAATGGTTATCAGCCTATTTTAATTGGCAATAACTGGATGGGAAAGCCCGAAATGGAAAGACCCTATCCGTTTTTCAGGATTGATTTGAAGTCCAAAAAGTTGAGATTTGCCTACATAGAATTTCAGCAAAAGCTCTACAAAGAAATCAAAAAACATGCTGACAATAAGACCATTTTATTAGCCAATGACTTGGAAACAATAATGCCAAATTATCTGCTTTCTAAAAAATTGAGAATCCCAATAGTTTTTGACAGTCACGAGATTTTCACAGAAATGCCAACAATCCAAGGGCGCTGGGTAAAAAATGTGTGGAAAAAAATCGAAAGCACTTTTGTTCCGAAAATCAAGAAAATGATTGCTGCAAGTGATTCCTACGCCAATTGGTTTGCGAAAGAATATAAAATCAATAAACCGATCGTTATCAATAATCTTCCAAGAAAAATTGAATTTAAAGGTACGACTGAAAATTCAAAAAAAATCATTCTTTATCAAGGTTGGTTGAATTACTCCCGAGGAATTGATAAAGCCATTATTGCAATGCAATCAATTGAAAATGCGGAGCTTTGGGTTGCCGGCGGAGGGCCAATGGAGACTGAATTTAAACAAATTGCTATTCAGGCTAATGTTTTAGATAAAGTCAAATTTCTTGGGAAATTATCTCCGGATGATCTTAGGAAATTGACACCGAAAGCTGATGTTGGAATCAGTATTGAGGAAAATAATGGATTGAGTTATTACTATTCTTTACCAAACAAAATCTCGGATTATATCCAATCGAGAATTCCTGTTGTTGTATCAGATTTTCCGGAAATGAAGAATATTGTGAACACTTTTGGTGTGGGAGAAATTATTGAAAATCATTCTCCTGAACATCTTGCAGAAAAACTAAAAATTGTTCTGGAAAAAGGAAAAGCCGCTTATCTTCACAACCTAAATGTAGCTGCAGATGAACTTTGCTGGGAAAATGAGGAAGGTAAAATCCTCAAAATATTCTCTGACTGTAAAAAAGAATTAGAACACAGCCATTAACCTTCTGCCTTTTCTGTCATCTAAAGATTGTATGATTTTTGATGATTAATCTTTCTAAAATAATGAATATGAGAGCTTTTATATTAATGATAAGTTTTGCGATGATGACAATGAGCTGCGGAAGTCAAATATATCTTGACCCGGTAACATTGAACTCTGCAATACAAAATAAAGAATTCGATTTCAACGCAACGAAGGCATTTCCAACAAATTATGATGTCATTAATGTTTTGAATTCGATGCCAGGTTCAACAGGGACTCGAATTTTGAACCTTGACCCAGGCTACGGTTTTAACCTGAAAAAAGATTTGTTCAGTGTTTATCTGCCTTACTTTGGAAGAGCTTTTACGGCTAATCCCGGCGATGCAAACAACGGCGGGTTAAGATTCGAATCTAAGGAGTTTACGGTAAAACAATCTGCTACTAAAAAAGGAAATACACTTTTGGTCATTACACCAAGAGATGCAAAAGAGAATTATGTTTTCAATTTGGAAATCTTCAAAAACGGAAGTGGATTTTTATCAATTCGATCTGATAATAGGCAGCCAATCAGTTTTGACGGAAATATTTCGGCTCCAAAATAATTAATTCCCCAATAATTTTTTAACAAAATCACTGGCTTCGGAACTTGGATTAGACAACAGTTCTGAAGCATTTTTTTTATGTTCTTGGAAAGAATTTTCTAATGAGTGGTCGTTTTTAGCTTTCTCAAGAATATATTCTCGTACCCAAAATTCAAATCGTTTCTGAGCCTGATTTTTTCTGGTTTCGAGGAAAGTTCCATTCTTCGTTTTCAAAGAAATATAGTCCTCGATTTTATCAAAAACTTCCTCCAATCCGGTTTTTTCCAAAGCAGATCCAAAGAGCACTGGGATTTTCCAGTTTTTTTCTTTTGGTGTTATGAATTGCAATGCTCTTGTCAATTCCGTTTTCGTCATTTTAGCTTTAGATAGATTTTCGTCATTGACTTTATTAATGAAAATCAAATCCGCCATCTCCATTATTCCACGTTTGATTCCTTGTAATTCGTCGCCAGTTCCGATGACTTTCAGAAAAAGAAAAACATCCGTAATATCATTTACCAAAGTTTCACTTTGACCAACGCCAACCGTTTCAATCAAAATATAATCAAAACCTGCCGCTTCACAGATCAAAAGACTTTCAAAGGTCGTATTCGCAATTCCACCTAAAAATCCGGAACTCGGACTTGGCCGGATAAACGCATTCGGGTCTTTTGCCAGTTCTTCCATTCTGGTTTTGTCGCCAAGAATACTTCCTTTGTTGATAGAAGAACTTGGGTCAATCGCCAGAACAGCGACTTTTTTACCTTGCTCAATCGCGTATTTCCCAAAGCTTTCTATAAAGGTGGATTTTCCAGCGCCGGGAACACCTGTAATTCCGATTCGGATAGAATTTCCGGTAAACGGTAAAATTTCTTTTAGTAATTGATCGGCAATTTCCCGATGTTCAGGTTTTTTACTTTCAACTATAGTAATAGCTTTTCCCAAAATCCTTTTATCAGAAGATTTGATTCCGTCGATATAATCTTGTAAACTGATTGTTTTATTCATTAGGAATTTGGAATTATTACAAATTAGGATTTAGGTAATTTTCGGAATCTTATATTTTCTATTTTTGATAAGAATAAAATCCAAAAATATGAAAAAAACGATATATGTCTTATGTTTTGTAGGCGCTATTATCTACTCGTGTACAACAAAAACAGTGGCGACCTCAACAGCTTCTATCAACACGAGCGAAGAATACGTAACTAAAGGAAAAACTGTATTTGATCAGCATTGCGGAAAATGCCACGGACTTCCGGAAGCTTCTGACCACACGCCGGAACAATGGAACAAGATCATCGCAAGAATGGCTCCGAAAGCAAAACTAAATGCGGAAGAAACCAATTGGGTTTTAGCTTACGTAACGGTTAACGCGAAGAAGTAAATTTTGGGCAATCCCTCTCCAAGGCTTTAGCCAACGCTCGGGTCGGGCTATCCACTCATATCTTTTGCTTTTCCCAAGCTAAATCTTACCCGAAAAGCAAAAGGATAACCGTTACTATCCCTATTGCGTCCATTATTGTGTATAAAACAAAAGGAAACCATTAATAGGTTTCCTTTTTCTTGTTGCTTTTCACTTTACTTTTGGTTTTCTTTTTCTTGGGCATTTTCTCTTTGATGACTTTTTCTTTACTCTTCAAAAAGTCCAACATCGATTGGTCATAAGCAAAATTATTAGCTTCTTTCAAAGTTTCCAATGCTTTCTTAAAATCCATTTTTATTTCAAACAAATGTGATTTGTGGATTAGAATTCTACATTTGTCAATTCCTTTTATTTTTAAAGAATAGATAATCAGCTTTTCTGCTTCCTCAAAATCTTCGTTATCCAAAAGACATTTGATATAATATTTTGGCGTATTCAGATTCGTCACATCACATTGCAATGCTTCTTCGAAATAGAGTTTTGCTTTTTCATAATCGATAATCTGTTCAGAGTAGATTCTTCCCATCAGACAAAGCGAATCTGCATCTTCGGGGTCGTAAGAAAGCGCATAATTCAACGCTTCAAGACAATCCGGCAAGCTGTATGGATAATTATCCAACGCTTCGAAATAATATTTACTTTTAGTTAAGGTCATTTCTGTAGTTTTTTAATTCGTTTTTCAGTTGATTTCTTTCTTTTTTGAAAGATTTTTCCTGATGATTCTTTTTAAAATCGCTTCCCGAGAATGTTCTAATCGGATTTCCTCTCTGAACATTTAAATGATTGTTCCACGTTTCCTGCAGTTGTTTTTCCAATTGTTGAATATGAAATTCCATCACTTTTTCTTTTAATCGAATAATGGAAATTTTCTTATTCTCCAGTTGCGAACGGGAATCCTGAACAAAAACACTTTGTCCGGTTCTCGGATAGGTTGCACGAACTGCGGTTTCCACTTTGTTTACGTTTTGTCCGCCGCTTCCTTGACTTCTCATCGTCTGAAACTGAATTTCCTTTTCATTAAATTCAATTTTCTCCAAACCTTCCAGTTCAAAAATCCCGATAAACCAATTGCTTCTTTTATGAAATTTCCTGAAAGTACTTTTCCCAATCCAAAGAATGCTTCCAAGCCAAGATTTTAAAAATTCATTTAAATCTTTTCCTTTTAATAATAAGGTTGCAGATTTCAAAGTAAGGTTTTCATCACCATTTTCGCGATGAATGATTTCGTAATCGATTTTATTTTGTTTTACTTCCTCAAGGAAAACCTTCAGAACTTTGGCAACTACCCATTGACATTCCAAAGGTCCTCTTCCCGAGGTGATTTGTATTATTTTGTCCATTGTTTTTTAATTTGTCGTCGGTTGATGGTTGTCAGTTGATGGTGTTAAAAATCCTAACAACCATCAACCAAAAACTAACAATCATTTTACTTATCCATTCTCACAATTCGAGGTTGGAAAGTTCCCATAATATCCACCAATTCGCTTTGAGCGTTCATCACTTCATTGATGTCTTTGTACGCCATCGGTGCTTCTTCGGCATTTCCGCCCATCAATGTGACATTTTTGAGTTTTAATTCTTTTTTAATGTCATTTTGAGTGAAACGGTTTCTGCATTCTCCTCTCGAAAAAGCACGTCCCGCTCCGTGTGAAGCAGAGTTCAACGAATCCGGATTTCCTTTTCCACGAACGATGAAACCTTTTGCGGTCATCGATGCGGGAATCATTCCCAACTCATTTTCGTTGGCTGGAGTGGCACCTTTTCTGTGAACTATCACTTCTTTTCCGTTGTGGATTTCTTTCCACGCGAAATTGTGATGGTTTTCAATTCTGGCTTTCACTCTACCGCCGACAGCTTTTACCAATCTTCTGTGAATATCGTCGTGACAGGCCGAAGCATAATCTCCTGCGAGATTCATCGCCGTCCAGTATTCTAATCCGAGATGTGTGTTCAAATCCAGCCAGGCAAAGTTTTGCGCTTCTTTTGGCAACGGACATTGTTCTGTCGCCACTCTCGAATAATACTGAGCGATTTCTGCTCCCAATCCACGCGAACCGCTGTGAGAGAGAATCCCGAGGTATTTTCCTTTTGGAAGGTTGATTTGTTCGTCTTCTTCCGAAATTTCTACTTCCCCGAATTCCACAAAGTGATTTCCACCGCCTGAACTTCCCATTTGTTTGATGGCTTTTCCTTTTAATCTTCTCAAAACCGGAATTAAACCGAACGTATCTCTGTCGAAAATTTCGTGGTCGATGTGAGATTTGTGCGTTTCATACATTCCGAATTTGGTGTGTTCGGCAAGCGCTTTTTCATATTTATCTCGCGCGCCGTCCAGATATGAAATTGGCGTATCCAAAATACTGAGACTCATTCTGCAACCGATATCCATCCCGACTCCGTACGGAATCACAGCATTTTCTACGGCGAGAACACCACCGATTGGAAGTCCATAACCGCTGTGTGCATCGGGCATCAAAGCGCCTTGCGTTGCTATGGGCAGTTTTAATGCGGTGTACAATTGGTTTTTTGCTTCATCCGAAATATTGTTTCCGAAAATTTGAAATGAAGCTCGGTTGGTATTGAGCATTCTTTTTTCAGTTTTCTTGGATGACAACAAAGCTTCTGCGATTTGTCCGAAAGTTAAATCTTTCTCGAAGTTCTCCGGATTTTGCTGGATTTCCTTGAGAAGAGATTTCACATAATGAATATTTTTGGTTGCAAAATTCCTCTTCATCACTTCCAAAGCGATGTTGACGCTTTGGTTGTTTGGATAGCCTAATTTTAATATATCTTTTCCTTTTAGTTTTAAATTTCCCATTTTTTTGATTTTAGATAATAGATGTGAGATGTTAGACATTCTCGCATCGAATATTTGAACCAACTATATTTTTAGTTGATTGCTTTTTTGTCACAATAATTTTATGACAAATGTTGATTTGGAGCTGAAATCCTTAGCCCCGATTGTAGTGGAAATCCTTTTTTTTGGCGTTGGCTTGAAAAAAGCGACGGCAAAAAAAGATTGCAACGAAAAGCGGGAAATAGCTCCTAAAAAAAATTATGATTTCGGGGAAACGTTTTGAGTTTGAAATATTGCGCAATAAAAAACCCGAAATCTTACGACTTCGGGTTTTGATATTTCGATATACTGTTATTCTAAGAATGTACCAACCCACGAAGCCTCGCCTTTGCAAAAGGCAATCCTACTGACGTATATAGATTGTATTTGAACATTGCTTCGTTGTTTTTTTGTTGGTTGAACTTGATTCTCAGGTGCAAATATAAAAATAAATTTTAATTATAAGATTTTAAGACAAAAATTTCTCCAAAATCTCCACCGCACTTTTCGGCAAATTAGTCCCAGGACCGAAAATATGATGCGCTCCGTTTGCGTACAAAAACTCATAATCTTGCTGAGGAATTACGCCACCAACAACGATTGTAATATCATCTGCACCGAGTTTTTTTAATTCTTCCACAACTTGCGGAACCAAAGTTTTGTGGCCAGCAGCCAAAGACGAAACTCCCAAAATATGAATATCATTTTCCACGGCTTGTTTCGCAACTTCTTCTGGCGTTTGGAAAAGCGGTGCAACATCCACATCAAATCCCATATCGGCAAATGCGGTTGCTACTACTTTCGCACCACGGTCGTGACCATCTTGACCCATTTTTGCAACCATAATTCTCGGTCGTCTTCCTTCCTGGTCTTCAAATTTTTGACTTAAAGCAACGGCTTTTTCAAAGTATTCATTTTTGCTTGCATTCATTGCGTAAACTCCTGATATGGTTCTGATATTGGCTTTGTAACGTCCGAAACTTTCTTCCATTGCATCGCTCATTTCGCCAAGTGTTACTCTTCTGCGAGCAGCTTCAATACAAAGCTCAAGAAGATTTCCGTTTCCTGTTTTGGCTGTTTCTCGGATTTTGTTTAAAATTTTTTCGAAGGCTTCTGGATTTCGTTCGGCTTTAATTTTTTCTAATCTTTCGATTTGTTTTCTGCGAACTTCTGTATTATCGATGTCGAGGATTTCGATTTCGGTTTGTTTTAAATCTGATTTGAAGGAATTGATTCCGATGATGAATTCTTCTCCGCTGTCAATTTTTGCCTGCTTAATGGCTGATGCTTCTTCGATTCTCATTTTCGGAATTCCGGCTTCGATGGCTTTTGTCATTCCGCCTTCTTTTTCGACCTCATCGATGTACTTCATCGCTTCATCAATCATTTTTTGAGTCAGAGATTCAACTAAATGACTTCCGCCCATTGGGTCAACAACGTCGCAGATTCGACTTTCCTGCTGAAGAATGATTTGGGTATTTCTGGCAATTTTTGCGGAATAATCTGTTGGTAAAGCAATGGCTTCATCCAAAGCATTGGTATGCAAAGACTGTGTTCCGCCTAAAGCCGAAGATAAGGCTTCAATTGTTGTCCGTGTAATATTATTAAAAGGTTCCTGTTCCGTTAAACTCCATCCAGAAGTCTGAGAGTGTGTTCTTAAGGCTAAAGATTTCGGATTCTGAGGATTGAATTGTTTCAGAAGATTTGCCCAAATATATCTTGCCGCTCGCATCTTGGCGATTTCCATAAAATGATTCATTCCGATGGCCCAGAAAAAGGATAATCTTGGGGCGAAATCGTCAACGTTCATTCCTGCTTTTATTCCGGTTCTTACGTATTCTAGGCCGTCGGCTAAAGTGTAGGCCATTTCCAAAACCGGTGTTGCACCAGCTTCCTGCATATGATAACCTGAAATTGAAATGGAATTGAATTTTGGGATATTTTTTGAAGTATATTCGAAAATATCGGCGATGATTTTCATTGATGGAGTAGGTGGATATATATAAGTATTCCGCACCATAAATTCTTTCAAAATATCATTTTGAATCGTTCCTGACAATTTATCCTGAGAAACACCTTGTTCTTCTGCAGCAACAATATAGAAAGATAAAATCGGAAGAACTGCGCCGTTCATCGTCATCGAAACTGAGATTTCATCTAATGGAATTTGGTCAAACAGAATTTTCATATCCTCGACAGAATCAATTGCAACACCCGCTTTTCCAACGTCGCCAACGACTCTTGCGTGGTCGGAATCGTAACCTCTGTGTGTTGCCAAATCGAAAGCTACGGAAAGACCTTTTTGTCCCGCCTGAAGGTTTCGTCTGTAAAAAGCGTTTGATTCTTCTGCCGTAGAAAAACCTGCGTATTGACGAATGGTCCAAGGTTTCTGAACATACATTGTAGAATAAGGACCTCGAAGAAAAGGCGCAATTCCAGCAGAACCGTTCAAAATGCTTTTGTTTTTTATATCTTCTGCGGAATATTTTGATTTAAGCTCCAATCCGTCTTTTTCAAACGTATAATTTTCTGAATTCGAATTGAATTCAATGTTTTGAAAATCAGGGTTTTGGTTTTTTATTTTGTGGCGCATTTTTTCTTTTATCTTCTGAAAGTAAATGTAATAAATTTTGAAACTGTGATGAACCACAAAAGGCACAAAAGTTTTTGTAATAATTTTAAAGGGATATTATAATAATTATTTCTGTGATTCTTAGACGCAAAGGCACAAGAGGGTTTTATGCAATTCTACGTTTTAAGGCACAAAGATTTGACTTCGTCAAATTTTATTATAGTGTTCTTTTTGAATAGCTTTTGTGTCTTTATGTTTTCTATAAAGCGACAATTTGTCATTATTTTTTTGATGGTCTTTTTTTTGAGAAACATTGGATTGACGGCGAAGCTGCGACAGGGATAGTAGTGGAAATCCTTTTGCTTTTAGGTTTTTCGTTTCGTTCGGAATGACAAATGTTCTAAAAAGCAAAAGATTGCAACGGATAGCCCGGTGACAAAATAGCTTTGGAAAAGCTTTGGCTTTTGGCAGTCGCCCACATCATAATTGATAATCGATGAGTGATTGTGATTCGGGAATTGAAATTTTAAGTAAAATAAAAAAATAATATAATATGTCAATAGGAAGTATTAATGTGTCGGTGGAGAATATTTTTCCGCTGATCAAGAAGTTTCTTTACAGTGATCACGAGATTTTTCTTCGTGAATTAATCTCGAATGCGACGGATGCAACGACGAAGTTGAAACATCTGACCGTGATTGGTGAAGCGAAAGTGGATTATGGAAATCCAATCATCGAGGTGAAAATTGATAAGGAGGCAAAAACGCTGACCATCAAGGATCAAGGTCTTGGGATGACGGGCGCGGAAGTTGAGAAATACATCAATCAAGTGGCGTTTTCAGGCGCTGAGGAATTCCTTGAAAAATATAAGGATTCTGCGAAAGATGCGGGAATTATTGGACATTTTGGTCTAGGATTTTACTCGGCATTTATGGTGGCGGAGAAAGTGGAAATCTTCACAAAATCTTACAAAGAAGATAGCAAAGCGGTTCGTTGGATCTGTGATGGAAGTCCGGAATATACTTTGGAAGAAACCGAAAAATCCGACAGAGGAACGGAAATCGTGCTTCATATTGCAGAAGATTCTTTGGAGTTTTTGGAGGAATCAAAAATCCGTGAGCTTTTGACGAAGTATAATAAATTCAATCAGATTCCAATTAAATTTGGAACAAAAACGGAGACTTTGCCTTTGCCGGAAGGTTCTGCGGAAGATGCAAAACCAGAAACAGTTGAGGTAGACAATATCATCAATAATCCAAATCCGGCCTGGACAAAAGCGCCGAGTGAGCTGAAAGACGAGGATTACAATAATTTCTACAGAGAATTGTATCCGATGCAATTTGAGGATCCGTTGTTCCATATCCATTTGAACGTGGATTATCCGTTCAATTTGACGGGAGTTTTGTTCTTCCCGAAATTGGCGAATAACCTTAATATCGAGAAAGATAAAATTCAATTGTATCAAAATCAGGTTTATGTGACGGATGAGGTGAAAGGGATTGTTCCTGATTTCTTGATGCTACTAAGAGGTGTGATCGATTCTCCGGATATTCCGCTGAACGTTTCCCGTTCATACTTGCAGGCTGACGGCGCAGTTAAGAAAATCTCGTCTTACATCACGAAAAAAGTGGCGGACAAAATGGTTTCACTCTTCAATGAAAACCGTGAAGATTATGAAAAGAAATGGAATGACATTAAAATCGTGATCGAGTACGGAATGATCTCTGAAGATAAATTCTACGAAAAATCTGACAAATTTGCGCTTTACCCAACGACAGACGGAACTTATTATCTTTGGAATGAATTGATTGACAAAATCAAGCCAACTCAAACAGATAAAGATGGAAAAACTATCATTCTTTATGCTAACAATGCTGATGAACAACATAGTTATATAGAATCTGCAAAAGAAAAAGGTTATGAAGTTCTGTTGTTGGATTCTCCGATTGTTCCGCATCTCATCCAGAAATTGGAAGCATCGAAAGAGAATGTTTCTTTTGCTAGAGTGGATGCAGACCATATCAATAACCTTATCAAAAAAGATGAGCCTAAGATTTCTAAACTAAATGATTCGGATAAAGAGACTTTGAAGAAAGAAATCGAAGAATCGATTAATGACCAGAAGTTTACGGTTCAATTAGAAGATCTGGATTCTACAGACGCACCGTTTACTTTGACTCAGCCGGAGTTTTTCAGAAGAATGAAAGATATGCAGGCAACCGGTGGAGGCGGAATGTTCGCAATGGGCGGTTTCCCTGAGATGTATAACTTGGTGGTGAATTCTAATTCAAATTTCGCTGAGGAATTGTTGAAAAAAGAAAATGCTGATGAGAAGAAATCAATGATTAATCAGGCTTTGGATTTGGCAAAATTGTCTCAGAATCTTTTGAAAGGAAA
Source organism: Epilithonimonas zeae (assembly GCF_900141765.1). NCBI lineage: Bacteria > Pseudomonadati > Bacteroidota > Flavobacteriia > Flavobacteriales > Weeksellaceae > Epilithonimonas > Epilithonimonas zeae. The sequence continues at coordinate 307,700 of NZ_FSRK01000002.1, forward strand.
AGAGCTGACGGATTTTATCAAGCGTAGTTTTGAGAGCTTGAAGTAAAACTTAGAAAGTAAATATTTGAGAACCATTATAGTTATTCTATGATGGTTTTTTATTTTGAGATAGATTTTATTACGTCAAGTTTTGTCGTTGCCTCAAATTAGCTTTGCTTTTAAGAGATAACTCTAGCGAAAATTTAACTATTAAAATCTTATTTATGAATGATTTGTTACATAACATTGAAGAATTTGATGAAGAAAGTCAAAGGCTTCTTCGTGGTATTGCAACCAGTGTCAGTATTATACGATTAGATGAACTGGAAAGAGGAAGTTATGGAAAGGGAAATGACCCTTTTGAAGGAATAAGGACAAATAAAACTTTTCAAGAGATTTCCAACGAATATGCACTTTCAAGACCTTTTGGGAAAAAGAGCTCTTTTTATTATCCAACAGCAGCAGATTATGATGCATTATCTAAAAATTTTTATACTGGCGGAATTAATTATGAACTTCTAGCAAAAGATTTAAAAGACAATTTGGGACAGATAAAAGATTTTCTATTTGACTCAGAAAAATATTTATTGGAAGATAAAACTATTTATTCTGGTTCTTCTTCATTTGGAACTCCTATATTTAGTAATGTTAAAAATAATAAACCCTTTTTATATAAAAGGGATGATAGAGAAGTCCAAGCTAGTTTTGATGTATCTAAATTGAATATCAGAAAGAATCTATTGAGTAATTCTTACAACTTTGGGATTTATTTTGATAATTACAAGGTAATTTATAATCTCAATTTTATCTATAAAGACGGCGAAGACAAAAAATTCTCTGATACGCAAACAGATAAGACAGAAAGTCCATATGATTTTAAGTTGAATCATGAGTATTTTGCAATAAAGCTTTATACATAAAACTCTGAAACGTTTATTGAGTTTTTGCGAATTATAAAAGGAAATTCAGCAGCCGAGCAGATGAAAAAAGACGTCATCCGATATTATAAACACTTCTTTGCAACTGCTAAAAGCAATCCTAATATTATTGATGCTTTATATGAAAAGATTCCTGATTTTGTTTTAGAAACCCTTACAGATGAAATGCTTTGGAAAGATTTTGTTTCTCTTTCTGAAAGTGCAATTGATACATCTGGGACTAATGAAAATATTTCTGTCATTAATCTGCTGAAAGGAATAAAAAACGGAACTTGGTGGGTCAACCAAATCAACAATAATCCTTCTATTATAAGAAAGGTTTTGAATAAACTTACAGCTAAATATCTTGAAGAATTTATTATTGAATTGACAAAAGTAGGAAGTAAGGTCTGGAAAGATTCTGATTATCAAAATGCGATTACTTATTCTCTTGAAATGAAAGACACATTGAAAAATGGTGTTGTTGAAAACAGATTTGTTTATTGGACTGGATTTTTGGAAAAAGAAAAGAAATTTGAAGTCGGTTTTACCATTCATTCTTATGAAGATGGAAATTGGGCACCTTCAGAAAGTGGTTCTCAAACATTGGGTATAAATGAAGCCTTCACCCCTTTGAGAATACCAGACGATAAAGAAGCATATTTTATACCAACCATTGTTGCTAACTATTTTACTGAAAAACAAATGGATGAAGACCGCTGGACGGTTTTGAACAATATTGCAGCAGGCTTATTACCAGAGTTTGAAGCCAGTGCTTTTAAAAGCTTCTCTTCTTTAGCTACAAAATTAAGATATTCGAAGTATTTAAGAGTTTTAGGAAAAAATCCTGCTTTTCAGAAAATATTAGTTGAACTTTCCAGCACAAGGTATATGGCAAAATATTTATCTTTGGAAGAGGAAGCGGCAGTAAGGCTTTATAAATCAGCATATTATTCTAATTTAAACAGAGCTTTAAGGGGCGAAATTGCAATGACAGAGGAATATAAAGTGTATAAAGAACTACTAAATAATGCTTTAAAAAAACTACCAAAAACTAGTTCTTCTACTTTTTACAGATTAGAGAGAATGTCTCCTGAAATGCTGAAGAAAGAATATGTAGTTGGTAAGGTGATAGAGAAAAAGGGTTTCACATCTTCTACTTATGATTATATGTCTGCAGAAGAAATGATGTATGATGATTTAGGTTTTAATGTATTAATAAAAATCACAGGTAAAAACGGGAAGAATATAGAAGCGACCTCATTATTAAATGCTGAACGAGAAGTGCTTTTTAAGAGTAATACAAAGTTTATAGTTGAGGAAATTAAACCGATACCAAATCCAGTTAATCCAGGTGAAGATATAATGTTTATTAAATTAATTGAAAAATAGAAATGGAAAATATTAAAGAAAAACAGAGACTAGAATATCTACTGTCAAGAAACGAAGTTTTGCGAGAAAAATTATTTTTTGGTGTTCCGAAAGATTTAGATAAGTTTAAAAAAGATAATGAAATTGAATACAAAGAGTATTATTCTAATACAGAAGAAATAAGAGCATTGAAATTAGAATTAATGACACCTGAAGAGAAGTTAGAATACTATCGTCAAAAGGAACTAGCTCAAGAGAAATATAAAAACATCTAAAAAGAAAAAGGAACTCAAATTTGAGTTCCTTTTTTATTATTTGATTTTCGAAAGCACATCTACCGTTTCTTCCAGATAGAAATCTCGTTCAAGATTTTTTCTCCAGTTTTCGGTTTTCTTAGCAAATGCTTCGTCTTTTTTAATTCGTTCTGCTTCGTCAGGATGAATGGTAAATTTCAACCCGTTATTGAATTTATCCAAACCTTTGAACTTGTCAATCTGCGCTTTACGCGTTTTCATCAGCTCATTGAATTTTGTTTGGTTCAGAGTGATGGTTTCTTCTTTATCAAGCGCTTCCTTCCATTCAGCAGATTCTTGTAACATTTTATAATTGTTGTTATCCACCAATTGTTTGTCTAATTCTGCTTGCAATTGAGGAACATTAAGTCCGGTCAATTTTTTATAAGAAGTCGTTTCGATTTTGTCCCAAGGCAAAGCGAATTGGTCAAAACGTTCTCCAACTTCTGCATAAGAGAAGAAATCTTTCATTTTAAGATCCGCTTCTACACCTTTTCTCTGAGTCGATTCTCCGGAAACTCTGTAGAATTTTTGAATCGTCAGTTTTAAAGCTCCGAAATCGTCGTTCGTATTCAGAAATCTGTTAAGCTCTACAAAAGTCTGAACCGTTCCTTTTCCGAAAGAACTTGGCGAGCCAATCACAGCCGCTCTTCCATAATCTTGGAAAGCTCCCGCAAGGATTTCTGAAGCGGAAGCCGATAATTCGTTTTGCATCACTACCAACGGACCTGTCCAGATTGGCTCATTCGATTTATTACTAAGAACTTGGATTTTTCCTCTGCTGTCTTTTACCTGAACATAAGGACCAGCGTTCATAAATAACCCCATAATGTCACCAACTTCGGTTAAAGAACCTCCGCCATTGCTTCTAAGGTCAAGGATAATTCCTTCTACATTTTCTTTTTTAAGTTTGATTAATTCTGCTTTGATGTCGTCAGAAGCATTTCTACCTGTTGGGTCTTCAAAATCTACGTTGAAACTTGGCAGATAAATGAATCCGTATTTTTTACCATTTTTAGAATTAACAACAATACTTCTTGCAAAAGTATCTTCAATAGCTACTTCTTCACGAATCATTGTTACTTCCTTGATGGTTTTATCTTTTTTCTCAACAGTCAAAGTTACAGGTGTTCCTTTCTCACCTCGGATTAGTCTTACAGCTTCGTCAGATAACATTCCGACAACGTTAACGGGTTCTTCGTTTGGTTTTGATTTTACCTTAAGGATTTTATCGCCAGAAGTTAATTGTTTTGATTTCCAAGCTGGCGCACCGATTGTCAATTCTCCAAGATATAAATAACCTCTTTTTTCTTGGATTAAAGCTCCGATGCCAATCACTTTTCCAGTGAATTGCATATCGAATTCTTCTTTATTTTTCGGAGAGAAATAATTGGTGTGCGGGTCAAAAACTTCGGTATAAGCATTCATATAAACTGTAAACCAGTCCATCTTTTTTCTCTTCTTGAATCTTCTGAAAGAATCTGTAATCAAATCTTTAACTTCTGCAGTCGCTTTTTCACGCTTCTTTTCCATAGAAAGTGGCGCGTATTTTATCGTATCTGGAAGTTTGTTGTTTACAACAGAATCTTTTTTCTTTTTCTGAGCTTCTTCTTTACTTGTCAATGTCTCAATTTCCTGAAGGATATTATACTTGATGTATTTTTTCCATTCTTCACGCTGTTGTTTAGCATCAACAGGATTAACTCTTTTCTTTGGTTCGATGGTTAAAACATCATCCTCATCCAAATTGATTGGTTTGGAAAGGATATCCTGAGTCATTTTATCAATCTCATCTACACGCTGATAAAGTCTGTCAATTGTGAGTTTATAGAAAACAAGATTTCCTTGGTTAAGGTAATCATCCAGTTTTGTGTAATGCTTTTTGAACTCATCCATATCAGATTGCAAAAAGTATCTTTTGGAAGCATCTACGCCTTCAAAATATTTATCATAAACATCCTGAGAATAAGCATCGTTGATAGGTTTTGGACTATAATGAAGATAAGAAAGAGTATTTTTCACGCTTACCATAATGGTCTGCATTTTTTCATCATCATTTTGAGGAGAGTTGAAACAGAACATCAGCGTCATCAGCGGCGCAAACATCAGTAGTTTCTTGAACTTGATTTTTTTGAACATATATTTTTAAATCTGTACTTGGATTAGTATTTTTTTTCGTTTTGAATGTTACGAAGATATTCAAAAACGAAACCAAATTTAACACCTTATTTTAATTAAAGTATTATAAATTGGTTATTTTTGAAAGAATTATGAAAATATCGCAAAAAGCGAAAAAAATTAAATAAAATTTATGAGTAAACCATTGATACTGGTAACCAATGACGACGGAATTACTGCGCCGGGCATCAGAAAATTAATTAGCATAGTCAACCAAATTGGAGACGTTATTGTCGTAGCACCCAATTCTCCTCAAAGTGGAAAAGGTCACGCCATCACCATCAACTCAACTTTAAGTTTCGAGGAACTGAATCTGGATGGGCCTCAAAAAGATTTCTCCTGCTCAGGAACGCCTGTGGATTGTGTGAAAATGGCTTTGGACAAAATCCTTCCAAGAAAACCGGATTTGGTAGTTTCTGGAATCAACCATGGAGCGAATTCTTCTATCAATGTTATTTATTCCGGGACGATGAGTGCGGCCGTGGAAGCTGGAGTGGAAGGTTTACAAGCCATCGGATTTTCACTTTCCGATTTGAAGTGGGAAGCAGATTTTGACCAAGCTGAAGATTTTATCAAAGATATTATTCTGAAAACTTTGGAAAATCCAATGCCAAAAGGTGTTGTTTTGAATGTTAATATTCCGAAATTAAACAAGGAAGAAATCAAAGGTATTAAAGTTTGCAAACAAGCCAACGCCAAATGGGAAGAAAGTTTTGATGAAAGAACCAATCCGCACGGAAGAAAATATTACTGGTTGAGTGGTTATTTCAACAATATGGATGAATCCGAAGATGCAGACGAAACGGCTTTGACAAATGGTTATATCAGTATTGTACCTGTGAAATTCGACTTGACAGCTTATGAATATATGAACGAACTCAATTCAATTTATAAATAAAAATGAATGGAGTTTATCAGACAATATTTGCTTTCGAAGGGAATTCCGCTTACCGAAGAAAATTGGAGGCCTTTTGTAGAGAAAAACTTTAGAAAAGAATACAAGAAAAAAGATATAATTCTGAACAAGGGAGAGGTAGATAATTATCTGTCTTTTGTAGAAAAAGGAGCTGCAAGGCTTTTCTTTATGAAGGAAAATAAAGAACTAACGATAAGGTTTGTATTTCATAATCAATTTCTTACGGCTTATGATTCTTTTACTCAAAGAACGCCGTCAAGATGCGATATAGAAGCGTTAACCGATATGGTTGTCTGGCAAATCCATTATGATGATTTGCAGGAAATCTACAAGTCTCAAGCGATTGGTAATTTGATTGGTAGATTGACTGTTGAAGCGCTTTACGTTGAAAAACTTAACAGAGAATTTTCTTTTCTAAGTGAAACTGCCGAAGAAAGATATCTTTCACTTTTAAAAGAGCAGCCGGATCTTTTTCAAAAAATCCCATTGAAACATATTGCTTCTTATATGGGCATTACGCCACAGGCACTTAGCAGAATCAGAAAACGAATTTATTAACCATGGTTCATTTTATTTGAACTAAATTAAGCATATTTTTGCCTAAAATCAATTCTGATTAAAAATCCGAATGAGGGAAGAAAGGCGTTTAGAGAGATCTGAATGCTTTTTTTAGCAATGATAGAAGGGTAGAAACTAATAAAAAAAAACCGCTAATCTAATTAGCGGTTTCTATTTTTATATTAATTAAAAGCATTGTCATAAGTCATTGATGAAAAATCGATTTTCAGAATGGCTTTAGAATCTATTGATGCTCCGTTGCATTTGGCAGGAATCCACGTTTTACCAACTTTTGTTGCGGCGTCTTTCAAATCTTTAAGGAAAGGCTCGCTGTTCGCCACTTTTGGTCCGGCTTCAACTTTAGACAAAATTCCGTCTTTGTTTATGTCAAGTTTTACAAAGAACAATCCATTGATTGAATAAGTACTCCAGTTGACATTTTGCTGCAATTTTTCTTTCAATTCTTTGATATATTTATCCGTTCCGCCAGGATACCTCAAACTTTTGAACTGAGAAGGGTTACAAGACTCGTCTTTTATTTGATAAATTCCTCTTATATTGTAAGTTACGGAACTTGTAGAAGCATCCGCCATAGGAATGTCGATATTCAAGGATTCTTCAACGTCGTTATTTTGAGCAAAAGCTAATGTAGATATCAGCAGGCTCAATGAAAATAGTATTGATTTCATAGTATTTGATTTATAATAATTTTAGAAAGAAATTTTATGCCAAAATAATTCTGATTAGCAACAAATTACAAAACTTCAATCTGGTTTTTTAATAAATCTTCAAATTCGTCTCTTTTTCTGATAAGATGTGCTTTTCCGTCCAAGAACATTACTTCCGCTGGCTTCAATCTCGAATTGAAATTCGAACTCATTTCAAAACCATAAGCACCTGCGTTTCTGAAAACAATCACATCGCCTTCTCTCACCTCATTAATTTTTCTGTCCCACGCAAAAGTATCTGTTTCACAGATGTTTCCAACCACAGTATAGATTCTTTCCGGACCTTTTGGATTAGATAGATTTTCGATAATATGATAAGAATCGTAGAACATCGGACGGATCAAATGATTGAAACCAGAATTCACACCAACAAAAACTGTCGCAGTGGTTTGTTTGATGACATTAGATTTTACAAGGAAATGTCCACTTTTACTTACCAGGAATTTCCCAGGCTCAAACCAAAGCTGGAATTTTTTTCCTGTTGATTCTTCGTGTTTTTTGATGGCAGCATTTACTTTCTTTCCAAGAGATTTCACATCCGTTTCGATGTCGCCATCCTGGTAAGGAACTTTGAAACCGCTTCCCATATCCAGATATTTCAGATTTGGGAAATGTTCTGCCAATTCGAACATAATATCAAGACCTTGAAGAAAGACGTCCGGATCTTTGATCTCGCTTCCCGTGTGCATATGAAGCCCTTCAACATTAATGTTGGTGGATTTCATAACACGTTCGATGTGGCGAAGCTGATGAATGGAAATTCCAAATTTGGAATCGATGTGACCTGTCGATATTTTATAATTTCCTCCTGCAAAAATGTGCGGATTGATTCTCACAAAAATCGGATAAGAACTACCGAATTTATTTCCAAATTGTTCCAAAATCGAAATGTTATCGATATTGATATGAACATTCAGAGACATTGCTTCCTCGATCTCTGCAAGGTCCACACAGTTTGGTGTGAAAAGGATTCTGTCGTTGGAGAAACCAGCTTTCAGACCTAATTTCACTTCATTGATAGAAACACAATCAAGAGATGCGCCCAACTTTTCGACGTATTTCAGGATATTGATATTGGTTAAAGCTTTTGCTGCGTAGAAAAATCTGGTGTTCTTCGAGAAAGAAGAAGTCAGTTTTTCATATTGCTCACGGATGGAGTTAACATCATAAACGTAAACGGGTGTCCCGAATTCTTTTGCTATATTTAGCAAGTCCTGATTGGTCATAATCTTGATTTTTTAAAATAAAAAGGCAGATTCTTATATAAAGAGTCTGCCGCAATAGATATCTTATGCACGCAACTCTTTATACATTCCAAACCTTAGAGAACCTTACAGCTCCCTTTTTTCCGATTTTGCTTTGTTTAAAATATTGCATTGCTTTTGTTAAAATTTTTCGCAAAATTAGAGTTTATCTGTAAATCCTGCAATGTTTTTATTTCAAGATTTAAAATTAGGATAATAGAAAGATTATTTTTTCTTTGTTGGTACTAAATAAACAATTCCGATATTACTTTTAGGAATTCCATCCAGAAAATTATTTGTGATTCTTACGTTGTATCCATAAATCACTTTTACACGCATCAAACCAAATCCAATTTCCGGTCTAAAATATAAATTAGAATTTTTAAAGTCTGTAAAATAAATAAGGTTAGCTCCTAATGCCATCGCTCCAACTCCTCCGGAAACCCAACCTCCAATTTTTGGACCGATGATAAAGTTTTTTCCAGTCAGTAAATTAACTTAAGTCGAAACAAAATAAGCAGAAGAAAGCGGGTGATGACCATCGGTTGAATTCTTGTATTTTGCTAAACCAACTTCTGCAAAAATAGAGTTTTTCCAAAAATTAATTCCTGTAAGAACTGTTAGTCTTCCTGTTTGTAGGGAATCTTTTAAGGATTGAGCAGAAATATTGATGCTCCGAAACATAATAATTAAAACAAAAAACCGAAGAATTCTTTTCATCAATTTTTATTTTTCAGGAAGCGGAGAAACGTCATACTCATTTCTCAAAAGTGCCAACTGCAAATCATTCTGCAACTCCTGTGTAAATCTAGGCACAGGCAACATCAGCTTTTTGATTTTCTCCAAAGACTGAATCTGATGATATAATTCGTAAAAACCAAAACCAGTTAATTTGCCTTTTTCCAAAACCAAAAATGATTTTTCGCCCAAAGTTCTTCCGGATGAAGACCAGATTTCATTCCTTCCTTTGAGATTGATTTTCTGAGTGAATTCTACCAAATCTTTCAGTTCTTCTCTTGATTTGATGTAATTGATTGCCTTCAAACCTTGTGTAAAACTCTTGAATTTCAGCAAAGGTTTATCTTCCTGAAGTTTAATTTTCTCAAGAATATATTTGTTCTTTCTGTAAAACAATCCGAAAGTCAATTGTTGCCTTTTTTGTATGCCTTTGTTTTGCATCATTAGTTTGGCAATCAAATCAGTTCCTGTGAGTTCGTAGGAAATTTTTTCTGTCTCTTCCTGTATTTTTTTATACTTCTCTTTATCAGAATCAAAAATCTTCTTGGCAGATTTATAAAGGTCTTCCACCACATCGGAACTAATGATCTTTCCATCCGAGTTTTGGAAATACAGAATTCCTCTTTCGTTTGGCAAATCTTCCGTCAAAATCTGAACTTTGCTAATGTAGTCTTTCTCTAGATTTTCTTCCTGCTGTGATTGGATTATTTCGTTGTTTTTGTCTTTGATAATCAGTAATTTAAATAAATCCAAAGTTGCTCTAGCATCGCCACTTGCACGATGAGCTTCACTCAATGGAATTCCGATTGACTTACAAAGTTTACTTAAGGAGTAACTTTTCTCATCCGGAATCAGATTTTTAGCTAATGGAATTGTGTCTAAAGTTTTAATTGTGAATTCGTAACCGAGACGTTTGAATGACTGGCGAAGCATCCTGTAATCAAAATCGATATTGTGACCAACTAAAACAGAATCTTTGGTTATTTCGACAATACGTTTGGCAATTTCATGAAATTTTGGAGCAGTAATTACCATTTTTGAGGTAATTCCAGTCAGCTTTTGCACAAAAGAAGAAATCTCACTCTCGGGATTCACGAGTGAGATAAATTGGTCCGTAATCTCGTGACCATCATAACGATAGATGGCAATCTCGATGATGCTTTCTTTCCTAAAAGGCGCTCCGTTACTTTCTATATCTATTACTGAGTACATCTACATTTTTCCTTCTACAAAGTTAAGAAACTTGAGAAACTTCCTTTCTCAAACATTTTGTTGTTGATCAATTCTATTTTCTTTATGGAACTGACAGGCACAATAGTAACAATTTTATGTCCTTTTTCAACGTAAAAAAAATAAGCACTGTTAGAATCAATTAGGTAAATGTCTTTTTGACTTCCAGAGTCATCTGTAATCCTGTGTTTGATTTTCATTTTGTTGTTGACAATCCTGTCTTTTGCTGTCATACCAGTTCCCAAACCACCTCCAAGAAAGAAAGAAGCAACCATAAATGCCACCGCAAAGTAAACTTGCTTTTTGATGTGAAGTTTCAAATCCTCCTCTGTTGCATTGGGATTTTTTTTAAAAAAGTTCTTACCAGCTACAGAAAAACGAACCCATTTTCTATGACTGTTATTTGCAAGGAAATTATAATACAGGACAAAGCCTATGATTAAAATTATTAATGATATTAAGATGATAGGCTGGGACGTAAGTTCGGCAATAGGACTTATCAAAATATCCATTATTGAAGAATATTTCAGAAAATTAACGCCCAACATATAGAAAAAAACGCCGTCTCTTAATATTCCTAAAATAATGAGGTATAGATAGCCTAAAGGCAAAAGTGTCTGTAGTTTTTCAATTATTTTGTAGTCCATTAGTTATTATAGTTTTCTTAAGGTAACATCCCTAAAACTACATTTAAGTTTTGAATCTTAAAAATGTTATAATAACAAATTTACGTTATAAACTGTGGAAAGCTATACTTTCTGTGAAAAATTATTCTTTAATAAACTTTGTACGATATGCTTTTTTATCTGTGATGACATTAATCAAATAATTCCCGACTTTCAAATTTGAAATATTAATCTTATCATTTATGCCAGATGAAGCTTTTATTATTCTTCCACTTACATCAAGAATCTCTACCTTTTTTATTTGTTCTTTTGTTTTGATGCTTAAGATGTCTTTGGCAGGATTTGGAAAAAGTGATAGTTCATCAGTTTGAATTTCTTTCACCGACAGATTGGTATTATTGTATCGCAAAATCACATAATCCTGATTTTTTATGTTAGGAACATTAGGATTAGGCAAGGTTGTGACAGATCCTGCAACAATCACTTTTCCATTATTTGTAACTAAAACTCTGGAGGGAAATTGCTCTTTGAAAACTGGAGTAGAGACATTGGTTATGGCCTCTCCATTTGTTCCAAATGTTAAAGCTTTGGTATAATCTGGATTTACCTTTGCTGTATAAAATGCCATCTGATTAGTTGTTTGGCCAATGATCTTTGAATTTGTCATCAGAAAGCTGCCGTCAGATGATATTGCACTTTGAGAAAAATTTTGGTTAAATGGATTTTTTATTTTTCCACCAGTTCCAAAAGTATTATCCAAGTTTCCGTATCGGTTGATTTTGAAAAAATCTCCACTTATTACGAAAAGAGTTTCATTATTTCCTTTTGGAATTACCAAAGAAATATTAGGATTAGCATTGGAATTACCATAATAGAATTCAGTTGTCCCATTGATGCCATAAGAAGCAGGACTTCCATCAAGATTGAAGGCAGATACAGATATGTTATAATTGGGCATTCCGCCTTCTGAATAATTAATTCCGTAGGCATAGATTTTATTATTCAACAATTGTATTTTTTGGATAAGATTCGTTTTACCACCAATATCTAGAATTATTTTACCATCTGAATTCCAGTTATCATCAAAACTGCCATCCATATTGGCTCCGATTATGAAAATATCCTGATCAATATTTCCAGCAATGTAAATTTTGTCGTTGTAAACTTCCAGACAAGTTACAATTTTGTTATTGCCACCTCCTATTGCAAATCTTGCGATTCCATTAGTTCCGAACGTAGTATCAAGAATACCATTGGGACTGATTTTTATCGCAATGATATCTGCACTGAGATTTGTAGAGTTATTACCGTGACCTGCAATTAAAAAACTTCCGTCTGATAGTCTAAGTAATTTTGATGCAGTAAGAAACAAGTTTTTATTATTCGTATAGGTAGAATAGCTAAAAAAACCATTATTTCCGAAGGTAGAATCTAAAGTTCCATCCATATTCAGTCTGAAAACAGTGCAATAGATTGGTTCGAAAAATCCTGAACTGCTGAAAGATTTTCCTAGATAAACAGTTTTTCCATCGGGTTGCTCTAACACATCATAAATAATCTCTGTATTGCTGTTAGGATAATTAAACACAGTATCTAAAAATAACTTACCATCTTCTGAAAAAGAAGAATCTAATACACCATCCTGAGAATAGATGATAATACTGGCAAAGCAAACTAATGAAATGAATATTTTTTTCATGGCTGTGTGTTTTTATTTGAATTTTTTGATTTTATTATTTGTCATACCTGTAGCAACTGCTCCTTCTTGGTTACTTCCGCCAACCAATATTTTATTGTCAGAAGTAAGATTTATGGCAGTGATTTCTTCAAAAAAATCAATTGAATTGTTGTCAAGATAATCAGAAACGACGCCGTTATTTTTAATTCCGAAAGAGTTGTCCAATGTTCCGTTGAGATTGAGTCTTAAAATAAAACCGTGTATTTCACTGCTTTTTCCAATAATTAATAGTTTGTTATCTGGCTGAACAGCAATGGTAGAAAATTTTAGGTCATTAGGACTTTGAGTTCCATAACCAAATACACCATTGTTGCCATACGACAAATCTGAGGTTCCATTAGATAATATTTTTTCCACTAATATTCTGTAATTAAAATCTGTTGACTTTTCTGATATCAAATAAACATTGTTAGAAACATCAATTACGATTTTTTTAAAGACTTCATAATAATCTGGATTATAATCTTTTTGAAAAAGACCATTATTCCCAAAAGAGGATATCGGCTGACCTTCCAAATCATAAAGATAAATTGAAAGCTTATGTAGACTATTATCTATGTAAACTGTTGCGATGCTGTTGGCACCAACATATAATTTATTCTCATCAGGAGAATATACTGAGTACTGTGACGGTACTTCTATGTAACCTTTGTTTTGGGCAAAGGAATAATCAATACTTCCGTCTGCGTTATATCTGTAAAGGATTGGTTTCGTGGTTTCACTATCATTTGTGAAATCTACGGAAGCAGAAGCATAAAGTTTTTTATTATTTTGATTGAATTTGAAACTAGTGGTGTTGTGTTGGTATATATTTTCAAATTTCTTATATCTATAGTTGGCTTGAATTTTTCCTGATTCCTCAATCAAAGACCCATAAGCAACGACGGCCAATTGCTTGTTTTCTAAAATATCAAAATCACCGACTGGGATGTCATTGAAAAAACCATTGTTGGCAAAGGTTTTATCAAGCAATCCTGTAGGAAGATATTTGTAAAGCCCTTGTGGATTCAAAACATAGAATTTACCATCATCTTGCGAAATTATCTTTCTGATTTTTTTATCAGATTGACTGTTATCCTCCTGTCCACAGCTACTATTAAATACCAAATTGTTAAAACTTCCCCATAATAGTAATGCTTTATTTTCTCTACAAAATCCTACACCTATAGGAGAAATTTTGGTATTATCATTAAAATAGCCAGCTACAAGATAATCGTCATAATAGCTTTGATTGACGACAGTATTTTGTTGGGTTGATGCAGTCCCACCATTTTTGTCGTAGCTGTCTACAACCGAATTTTTATAATTTCCGGATGTTTTATAGCCCAA